>JAKZTU010000430.1:0-11836 GCA_047516945.1 Acidimicrobiales bacterium | reverse complement strand
CCCGAAGTTCGCTTCGAAGACATCGACTTCACCAATCTCGATGTCTTCGGGCAACGTTGCCCGCATGACTGGTTCAGCTTCTTGCGCGACAACGCGCCCGTTTGGAAACACCCCGCCAACGAACGCTCAGACAACGAACCGTTCTGGTGTGTGACCTCCTATGAACACATCCAACAGGTACACCGATCCGGCACCCTCTACAGCCACCAGACCGGCCCCGGTCGAAACGGAGCGGGCGGCATCACAATGAACGACATGGAACCCGAGCGCGGTCCAGGGCTACAGATGGTGATGACCGACCCACCCGCCCATACTCGCTATCGAAAGCTTGTGAACAGGGGCTTTACACCGCGGGTGGTGCACCGCCTCACAGATGCGTTCCGGCTACGCACCACCGCGATCCTTGATCGGATCACACCGCTCGGTCACTGTGACTTCGTAACGTCGATCGCATCGGAACTTCCGCTGATCGCTATCGCCGAGATAGTCGGTGTGCCCCTTGAGGACCGCGACAAGCTCTTTGAGTGGAGCAACCGGGCTGTCGGCGGGGCAGAAGACACCGACGATGCTTACGATGCCATGTTTGAGATGGCGATCTACGCCCATGGTCTCACCGAACGAAAACTCCAAGAGCCAGCTGACGATCTATGGACCAAGTTGACCGAAGCTGTGGTCACAATGGAGGACGGCTCAAGAGTCGAACTCACCGAAGCCGAGCGAGACCTCTTCTTCATGCTGTTGATAATCGCTGGCAACGAGACCACCCGAAACAGCATCTCCAAGGGGATGCTCGCCTTCTTCGACAACCCGGATCAGTGGCAACGCTGGCTTTCACACCCCGAACTGTCCGACACGATGGTCGACGAAGTACTGCGCTATAGCAGCCCCGTCAACTTTTTCAGACGAACCGCCACAGCGAACACCGAACTCGGAGGTCAACAAATCGCTGCCGGCGAGAAGGTCTTGTTGTGGTATCCATCTGGAAACCGCGACAAAGCCGAGTTCGGGCCGACGGCAGATTCCTTTGATATAGGGCGCACCCCCAACCACCATGTGGCCTTCGGCGCAGGTGGCGCGCACTTCTGCCTCGGCGCGAACTTGGCGAAACTGGAGATCAAGATCATCTTTGAGGAACTGGCAAAGCGAATACCCGACATTCGCTTGGGCGGAAAAGTCCAGCGGCTACGCACCAACCTCGTCGACAGCCTCAGCCGTATCCCCGTCGAGTTCACCCCAAGCCCCGCGCTGCTCGAAACACAGCGCACCAACGGACACCGGCCGCTAGACGATGCTGCCAGCATGACCTGCCCAGTAGGGGTCTTTTAGTCGGCGTTTGTAGAGCTTGCCGTTGGGGTCACGGGGCATCTCGGTCGTGTAGTCAATCGACCGCGGCAATTTCTGTTTGGCGATCTGACCGCTGAGCCAACCCATGATGGCTTCAGTGGTTTCGTCGTTGGGTTCCCGACCAGCAACCAGCTCGACCGTCGCCTTGATCTCCTCACCGGTATCGGGGTGGGGAATCCCGAACACAGCCACATCGGCGACCGCTTCGTGCTGCACCAGCACCCCTTCGATCTCCGCGGGATAAATGTTGACTCCGCCGACGATGATCATGTCGTTGGCTCGGTCGTTGAGAAACAGATACCCGTCATTGTCGAGACAGCCGATGTCACCAACGGTAAAAAAGCCTCGTAGGCGGCTCTTTTCGGTCTTCTCCTTGTCGTCTTTGTATTCGAACGTGTTACCCGGCATCTTCATGTAGACGGTGCCGGACTCAAACGGCGGAAGTTCGTCACCTTGCTCGTCAACAACAATCACTTCAGCACCGGGCCATGGCTTCCCGACCGTCCCGGGCTTGGCGAGCCATTCTTGGGGCCCGACGATGGTGCCGCCTCCTTCGGTCGCCGCGTAGTACTCCCAGATGGAGTCGCCCCACCATTCGATCATCTTGCGCTTGGTCTCGATCGGACATGGTGCCGCGGCATGAACCATGCGGCGCAACGACGACACATCGTAGGCTTCTCGAACCTCGTCGGGAAGCTGCAACAACCGGTTGAACATGGTCGGAACCATGTGCGAATGAGTCACCCGGTAACGCTCGATTCGTTCAAGCAGACCTTCGGGCGTCCAACGATCCATAAGGATCACTGTGTGACCCATGTGCAGCGACATGGTCGTCCAGTTGTTGACAGCGGTGTGATACATGGGTGCCTGGGTGATCTGCACATTGTCGTCGTGCGCCATAGTGCCGAACAGCATGAACAAACCGCCGGAGCCCGCGGAGATCTTGTCGACATCTCCATCGGCCAACGCACGACGGACACCTTTGGGACGTCCAGTGGTGCCCGAGGTGTAAAACATGTAGGAGCCGGGGTGCAGGTCATCGGGACGTTCACCTGACTGATCATCGATCAGATCACCGAAATGCCTGAACCCTTCCACCGGACCCACCGAGAATCGGTTGGATGCGGGAGTAAGGCAATCTCCGAGCACGCGCCCAACCTCAGCTTCGAAACGGTTCGACACGATCAGCGCCTTCGTCTCGGCATCGTTGACTATGTAGCTGATCTCGGGCCCGACAAGATGCCAGTTGATCGTCGTAACAAAAAAACCTGCTTGAAATGCTGCGAGGCACACTGCCACCTGCTCAAAGCTGTTGGGTAGCACGGTCGTGACCTGATCACCGTTTTGCAACCCCGTGGCGCGCAAACCATGGACAATCCTGTTGGTGAGGTCATACAACTCGCCGTAGGTCATCTGGTTGTGATCCCCGTCGACAAGCGCGAGGTGACCAGGGTCCGCCTCGGCAATTTTCCAGAATCCGGTGATATCGGTGTTGGCCATACTGCAAATGATCCTGCCCCCGACGCCATCGCGCCAATCCGACGCTGATCGGTAGCCAATGCGACCAGAGACCCACGCTGGTCGCTACTGTGAATCTATGGCCGATGATCGCCCGCTCGAAGAACAAGTCCGCCTGGAGTATCGAGGGAAGGTGGCGTGGGTGACCATCGACCGGCCTGAGGTCGGAAACGCGCTCAACCCCCCATGCCGTGACCGACTACGCGACATCTTCAAAGGGTTCAACTCCAACCATCATGCTCGAGCAGTCGTGCTGACCGCTACCGGCGACAAGCTCTTCTGCCCTGGTGCCGACCTCACCTACAGCTACCAAACCGATCGGGCCGACGATCTCCCCGAGCGGGTGATAGGTGACCCACGTCAAATGATGCTCGACGGGCAATACACGCTGTTCCCCGCCATCTTGGACTGCGATGTTCCGGTGATCGCCGCGGTCAACGGCACCGCAGCCGGAATGGGCGCGCATCTCGCCCTCGCCTGCGATCTCGTGATCTGCTCCGAGGAGGCCAAGTTCGTGGAGGTCTTCGCCCGCCGAGGGCTTGTACCTGATGCGCTTGGACCGTGGTTGCTACCGCGCATCATCGGTGTGCGTCGCACTATGGAACTGATGCTCTTTGCCGAGGACTTGCTCCCCGACAAGGCACTCGAATGGGGACTGATCAACAAAGTCGTCAGCCACGATGAACTGGAATCAGCGGCAAGCGACTGGGCCGAACGGCTAGCTTCCGGCCCCACCCGATCATTCGGTTTCACCAAATGGCTGGTCAACCAGAGTCTTGACAGCGACAGGGCCACAATGGCCCAGAACGAAGCGCTGGCAGTGGAACTGAACACCTACACCGCCGATTCCGCAGAAGGTGTCGCCAGTTTCCGTGAACGCCGAACACCAAATTGGAAGGGCTACTGAAATTCCACGGCTAGTCGTTCAACGCCACGGATGGTGATACGCGGTCGCCATACTTCTTCGCTGATTGACCAACTCTGATAACGGCTCAGCAGGCGTTCGAGCACGACTTGCCCCTCAAGCCGAGCCAGCGCGGCACCGAGGCAGTAGTGAATACCAGATCCGAACGACAGCAGCTGGGTGTCGCTGCGGGTTATGTCGAAACGATCAGGGTCTGAACAAACAAACGGATCGCGGTTCGCTGCGGCTAGCAACATCAGCGTTACCGAACCCGCCGGGATTGTGACATCGCCGATTTCGATGTCTGCAAACAGGTAACGCCCATCAACTTGCACGGGTGGGTCGTAGCGCAACACCTCGTCTACCGCTGCCGGTATAAGTGAAGGATCAGCTCGCAGCAACTGCAACTGATCCGGGTGGGCAACCAAGGCCCTCACCATGTTGCTCAGCAACTGTGTAGTCGTCTCAAAACCAGCCGCGTAGATCAACAACACGTTTGAGGTCACTTCGTTCTCGCTCAGGCGGTCTTCCCCGTCGCTGGCCTGAATCAAACCGGTGAGCAGGTCATCTTGCGGATCCGCTCGCCGGGTCTTTATCAGATCAGAAAAGTACGCTCTGGCTTGCACAGCCGCTGCTTCTGCCCGCTCGACCGCTTCGCTCGTCGAAACCGGTTCAAGCGAAGCCGCCAGATCAGCGATCCGAGGCCGCAGCCAATCACGGTCGGCTTGCGGCACGCCCACTAACGCACTGATCACGTTTGCCGGTAGCGGAAACGCCACGCTGTCAACAAAGTCACCGCAACCACCTAGTTCATCGAGCAGATCGTCGGTCATGGCCGTTACTTCGGGACGCAACCGCTCAACTCTGCGCGGTGTGAAGGCCCGACTGACAAGTCCCCGAATTCGTGTGTGGTCCGGTGGGTTCAGAAACAACATTGAGACGTTGTCGCGGTCAAACTGCCGACGGGGGCTGCCGTCAATCGACACCGGACCGACAGCTCCCTCGTCTGGTGGGCTGCCGCAGCGGGGATCCCGCAACAAGTTCCTGGCGTTCTCAAACCCAGATATCACCCATGTGCCGCTTGCTTGCGTGCGGAACAACGGCGCCGACTCGCGAAGCTCCCGGTACAGCGGGTATGGATCAGCGATCGCGGATGGGTCAACCATCAGTGTCAGCAGTAGTTCGTCAGGTGTCACTGCCGAAACATTACTGACTTATCGCGCAAGTGCCGCAGCGATCTCCGCGGCGACCCGGGCGTTGTCTTGTGCCAAAGCCAGGTTGGCGTCGACGCTGAGCCCATCGGTAACCGCGGCGACCGCATCGAGAAGCACTGGCGTGACCGCCGGACCGCGCAGGCCTTGCCGCTCTACGAGAGCTAACGCTGAGTCGAGCGCTTCGTTGATCTGCTCGGGGTCGAGCTCGGCGTTCTCACTGATCGGATTGACAACGAGAACGCCACCCGGATGACCAACCGCGGCCGCGGCTCGCAGCAAGCCTGCCACCTCATCGCCGCTGTTGACCACGGTCGGCACCTCAAGCCCACTGTCACGCACATAAAACGCCGGAAAGCGATCTGTATGCCAGCCGGCCACTGGCACACCCAGAGTCTCCAAATACTCAAGCGTGCGCGCCAGGTCCAAAAAGGCTTTAGCACCTGCGGACACCGTCACCACCGGGTGACGAGACAATGCAACAAGGTCACCGCTCACGTCACCACTTGATTCGGCCCCGCGGTGCACCCCACCGATCCCGCCTGTGGCGAACACTTCGATTCCCGCACGCGCCGCCAACGTCACCGCTGCGCTCACGGTCGTGACTCCAATATCAAGACCGCCTGACACAGCACCAGCCAAGTCACGCGCCGCGACCTTGTGCGTGCCGGCCAGCACGCGGTCAAGATCAGCTGCTTCGACCCCCACTACAGCCATACCGTCGATCACCGCAGTCAGCGCAGGGACCGCTCCGCCATCGCGAACCGCTTTTGCACAGCGATCAAAGCACTCCTGATTGGCCGGCGACGGCAAACCCAAACCACTGAAGATCGTTGACTCTAAAGCCACAACCCGCCGATGCCCCGACAAGGCTCTGCTGACTTCTTCACCAACTCGAAAGAACTTTGCGCCCCCGGCCATCGTGAGAGCCTATGGTCTGTGTTGCGGGTAGGCAGACACTGCCTGATTGCGCTATCAATGACCCCGTGATTGACATACTGAAGCAAACGTGGGCGGAACTACTCGCGGAGGGTTCCCCTTTCGCATGGTCGACCCAAGAAGTTCGAGGGATGCCGATGCGGGTCTTCGACACCGCCCCTCCCAACATGCGATTCGTCTGGGAGCTGTCAGCTCAATTTGCTGATCGGCCTTACATCGTCTTCGAGAACGAGACCATCACCTATGGCGAGGCCCATGCAATGGTTCGATCATTGGCCCACTACCTGGTCAACGAGCACGGTGTTGGTGCCAACGACCGGGTGGCGATCGCCATGCGCAACTATCCGGAATGGGCAATCGCTTATTGGGCGACGGTAGTGATCGGCGCTTCCGCGGTAGGCGTCAACGCCTGGTGGACCCCTGCCGAACTCGAATACGCCCTAAGCGATTCTCGTCCCAAGGTGCTGATTGCTGATGACGAACGTCTCGAACGAGTACTCGAGGTGCTCCCGGGGGTGCGAGCCCAGGCTCCAATGCACATCGTCTCGGTACGCAGTGAACGTGATCTGCCCGACGACGCTTCACGTTGGGCGGATCATGTAGTTGTCTCGGGTGCGCCAGATGATCTCCCACCAGCGGAGATACATCCCGACGACGACATGTGCATCTTCTACACCTCGGGTACGACCGGATTTCCCAAGGGAGCGCAGCTGACCCATCGCGGTTCGGTACACAACGTTCTGCACCTCGCCTTCGCCAACGCTGTCACCTCGACGGCCACCGCCAAACTAGCGGCAGCCAGCGGCGAGACCGACGAAACCAGTGCCCCCGAAGAGGGCGAGGAACCCGCCCAGGCGGTCATCATGGTGCCTACCCCGTTGTTTCACGTCACCGCCAACAACTGCGTGCTTCATCCTGCAACCATCTCCGGCGGCAAAATCGTGATGATGCACAAGTGGGACACCGCTCGGGCGCTGGAGTTGATCGAACGCGAGCGCGTCAACATGTTCACCGGGGTACCAACGATGAGCCGAGAGATATTGGCACATCCAGACTGGCAAACCCGTGACACATCCAGCTTGGCTTCGTTGGGAGGCGGGGGTGCGGCCATCCAACCAGATCTCGTCGAAAAGATCGACAACACACCCGGCAACGTGAAGCCGGCGACCGGCTATGGACTAACCGAAACCAGCGGCGTTATCACCGCAGTGAGCAACGCCTTCTTTTCGGCTCGGCCAACCTCTGCTGGACTTGTCATGCCGACTTTCGAGTACAAGGTGCTTGACGCTGACGGCAACGAAGTGCCGACAGGCGAACGCGGGGAGCTGTGCGTTAAGGGACCTGCGGTCGTCAAGGGCTACATCAACCGCCCAGAAGCGACCGCCGAGGCCATCCGTGACGGCTGGTTTCGCACCGGCGACATCGTATATATCGACGAGGATGAGTTCGTTCACATCGTCGACCGGGTGAAGGACATGGTGTTGCGCGGCGGGGAGAACGTCTACTGCGCTGAGGTCGAAGCGGCGATCTACGAACACCCTGATGTGGCCGAGGCTGCCGTGTTCGGTGTTCCCGACGACCGGCTCGGCGAGACAGTCGGCGCAGCGATCTACTTGGCAGAAAGCGGCACTCTCGACGAATCGGAACTAGCCGCCCACCTGGCACCGCTTATCGCCAAGTTCAAACAACCCGATCACCTCTGGTTCGTCGACGAGCCACTCCCACAGAACGCCAACGGCAAGTTCGTGAAACGCCAACTCCGAGAGCAACTGCTCACCAGTCAGTAGTGCTAAGTTTCTTTCAATTTAATGTGTAGATTTGCTGATTTTCTGCGATAATTCTGCTATGTCTACCAATGAAGCTGCTCTGAGCCCATCAGTGCTACTGAGTTTCCGAGCGGAGAATGTTCGTTCGTTTCGAGACGAACTCCACCTGTCGCTGTTGGCCACGCCGATGGCGGAGGCGCAGTTCGTACGCGAGATCCCTTGGCGCGAGGGGGGCACCCCTCTGCGCGTCCTTTGCGCGGCTGGGCTGTTCGGAGCCAATGCGTCAGGAAAGAGCAACCTGCTTGAAGCAATGGACGACATGCGACACCATGTCCTGCATTCGTTTCGTTCCGGCGAGCCTGGGGGACGGATCCCGCGCTGGCCATTTCGGCTCGATGAGCAGTCAAGTCGTGAACCCTCGCGATACGAGGTGGACATCGTGCTTGCTGGCGTGCAGCACGAGTACGGATACGTAATTGAGGACAAGCGGGTAGTTGAGGAGTGGGCGTACCACCGTCCCAAGGGCAGATCAGCGATGCTCTTCCATCGTGAGGCCGATGCGGTCGAGATTGGCGCTATCGACAAGGCCCGTAGCCGCGCTGCGCGTGACATCTTGCGTCCCAACGCTCTTTACCTGTCCACGGCCGCTACAGCGGCACACCCACAGCTGACGCCTCTACGGGACTGGTTCGCTCACAATCTAGGTTACGCCCAAGCGAGGTCGCGGCCGTGGCGGCAAGTCGTCACGACGCAAATGCTCGACGACGACAGCCATCGGCGTGCCGTCTTGGAGTTGCTGTGGGCGGCGGATCTCGGTATCGCCGATGCCAAGAAACGCGCGCCCGACCCGGTGATGCAGGAACGTTTGCAACGCGCTGTACGAATTCTTGCCGGCGCCGAGGATGAGCCACCGGAGTCTGGAAGTCTCGAGATGCAGGAACTTGAATCGGTCAGTCTGATGCACAGCGGATCGGCTGGAGATGTTGAATTTGATGCCGACGAGGAGTCGCTGGGGACATTGGTCTGGTTCGGACTTGTCGGTCCTGTGCGACAAGCTTTAGAGAATGGATCCGTTCTGTTGGTCGACGAACTCGACGCGAGCCTGCACCCCGATCTCGTTGAGCGAATTGTCCGACTCTTCCAAGAAAGAGAAACGAACCCGAAGGCGGCTCAACTGGTTTTCAATAGCCACGACCCGGCGCTCATGGGGGATAGTGCTGACGGCCGTTTGCTTGGTCGAGATCAGATCTGGTTCACGGAGAAGTTGAACGATGGCAGCACACAACTTTTTCCACTCGCGGACCTAGGGCCCCGCAAGAACGAAGCCGTCGCCAAACGCTACATGGAAGGCCGCTATGGTGCTCGGCCGATCCTCTTGGATAGTGGCTTCGGTAATGCGGTCGAACAGGTAGCGACGAGGTCATCTTGACGCGCAGCCGATCAAGAAGGAGCCCACACAAAGGCAAGTCTGCTCCAGCCAGTGCCAAGAAGCAGATATACGTCTTTTGCGAGGGGGAAGGTACCGAACCTGACTACATCAGATATTGGCAGCGCAAGCACCGAAATCAAGTCGTCGTCGTGATCGACGATTTTTACGGCGGGCCACTACAACTAGTCGACAGAGTCATCAAGCGACGCCAGTACGACCTGCGCGAGGAACGCCGCGGGCGTGGTAGGGCATTTGACGAATACTGGTGCGTCTTCGATCGCGACGAGCACGGCGACTTCGACTCGACAGTGAATCGTGCAGTGTCAAGCGACATCCGCGTTGCTCACTCAAATCCCTGTATCGAACTGTGGTTCATGCTTCACTTCGTGGATCAGACTGCCTTCATTCACCGACATGATGCGCAGCAGCGCTCGAAGGAACTGCTGGGATGCAAAAAGAGGTTGACACACGTCGCGCTGGGTCAGCTTGAAACAACATTCAATTCCGCGCGGGCAAGGGCACAGGCACTGGACAGGAAGCACGATCTCGACGACTCCGCTCCGCGGTCGAACCCGAGTAGCACCGTGTGGGAATTGATCGAGGCCATATGCCACGGCCAAACCGGTTCCGACGAGAGAGCCGAATGAACTCGGCTGGTCCGACAGTCGGCGGTGAGTAGGTCGCCGTTTGGCAAGCACTAGGATCGCGGCGGTGGAACCGGTGCCGTATCTGACTGAACGCCTGCAAGGGTTCGGTACCACGATCTTCACGGCGATGTCGGCGCTTGCGATTGAGACTCAATCGGTGAACCTCGGGCAGGGGTTCCCGGACACCGATGGTCCCGTCGCCGTGTCTCAAGCCGCCATCGACGCTATAAAGGCTGGTCACAACCAGTATCCGCCTTTGCCGGGTATTGAGCCGCTGCGCACCGCAGTTGCCGAGCATCGGTTCCGGTTCCGTGGCCAGAGATTCGACCCAGCCAGCGAAGTGCTGATCACCGCCGGTGCAACCGAAGCACTGGCTGCGGCGATGCTGTCGTTGACGGGACCAGGTGATGAAGTCGTCACCTTCGAGCCCTACTACGACTCTTACGCTGCCGGGATCGCCATGAGCGGCGCGCGGCGCAGGGTGGTGACACTGCGAGGTCGCGACTTCGCGTTCCACCCTGATGAACTTGAAGCCGCGTTCACGCCCAACACGAAACTGATGTTGCTCAACTCGCCGCACAACCCGACTGGCAAGGTCTTCTCTCGCTCAGAACTGGAAGTCATCGCCCGGATCTGCATCGACAACGATGTCATCGCTGTGACCGACGAGGTCTATGAACATCTCGTGTTCGACGACGCCGAACACATACCGCTGGCTACGTTGCCCGGTATGGCGGAGCGAACCATCACGATTTCGTCTGCCGGAAAGATCTTCTCGTTTACCGGTTGGAAGATCGGCTGGGCGTGTGGCCCGGCGGAGTTGATCAACGCGGTGCGCACGGCCAAACAGTTCCTGACGTTCGTGAGCGGCGCGCCGTTGCAACCGGCGGTCGCGGTCGGGCTTCGTCTAGGCGACGATTTCTTTGACAGCTACACCGCGCAGATGCAGTCAAAACGTGACCGGCTCGTGAACGGGCTCGATGCGGCCGGATTCGATGTGATCGTTCCCCAAGGCACGTACTTCGTCACCGCCGACATCGCCTCGTTGGGCGAGACCGACGGGATCGACTTCTGCATGTCGCTACCAAAACGTTGCGGTGTGGTGGCGGTTCCGACGCAGGTCTTCTATGACAATCCCGAGGCTGGCCGCCTGCTGGTGCGCTTCGCCTTCTGCAAGCGCGATGAAGTATTGGACGAAGCAAGCCGACGACTCCAACAGCTCGGCCAACCAGCAGCAGGAGCGAGCTGATGTTGGTAGCGGCGATTCAGCACGACATCGAGTGGGAAGCTCCCCAACGCAACTGCGAGCGCCTGCGTCCGCAGATCGAATCAGCGGTTGCGCAAGGTGCGTCGCTGGTGGTGCTGAGCGAGATGTGGTCCACGGGGTTCTCGATGAACTCGGCCGACATAGCCGAAACCCCGGATGGCCCCACGGCTACGTTCATGCACGACACGGCGGCGACAACGGGCGCTTGGATCACAGGATCGTTCCCGGAACACACCGACGGCTACGACCTGCCCACCAACCGTCTACTGCTCGCCGGGCCCAATGGTGAGGACCATCGCTACTCCAAGATCCATCCCTTCACATATGCCAAAGAAGATCAGCACTACGCCGCTGGACGCGGCACGATCACCGTCGAAATCGAAGGCGTGAAAGTGACCCCGCTGATCTGTTACGACCTGCGTTTCACCGACTTGTTCTGGGACAACGCCGCCACCACCGACTGTTTCATCGTGCCAGCCAACTGGCCCAAGGCCCGCCGCCTGCACTGGATGACTCTGCTGAGGGCCCGTGCAATCGAGAACCAGGTTTACGTCGTGGGAGTCAACAGGGTCGGATCGGCTGGGCGCCTCGACTACTCGGGCGACAGCCGCATCATCGATCCCTTGGGGGAGATGGTCGCAGCTACCCCCGAGGTGGAAACGACCATTTGTGCTGAAGTCTCATCAGCGGTCGTGGCCCAGGTCCGCCGAGACTTCCCTTTCATACAGGATCGCTAGCCGCCGCTCAGCAACGAAAGGCCTACCTCCACTGCACCACGAGCCGTGTTGAACGACGGACAATCCGGCCATTC
>JAKZTU010000429.1:0-6533 GCA_047516945.1 Acidimicrobiales bacterium | reverse complement strand
GTAGAGCGGCGGTGGTCTTGCCACTCCCGGCCGCACCCCTGATCAAGAGATGGCCGTGCTTTGCGTGCTTAAGGATCTTGAGCTGCTCGGGAGTGGGCTCAACAGACGGTAAAATTCTCATCTCGAATTCCTAGGTTTCGGCCCCGCTGCCCGGGACCACGTGGAGACAACCGTAGCGCGCTGCGACAAGAAGTGAGTGATGGTCGAAACCGGCTGAGCAAGTAACCGAAGCTCAACCTCGGATGTGTGGTTGACTCAGGCCCAACCGAGTTGTTTCTCCAATACGAACAGTGGTGTGCTGAAGGTAAGGCTCGAGTCGACACCGTCGCGATTTGCCTTGGTGAGAGCCTATTCCCGTGTTCAATTGGAGATAGCGGGTCGTGTTGGCGAGTGGAGTGTCGGGCTGCGATTGCACGGGTTGGGGGAAAGGGCGAGACTGGCTGAAAGGAGGTGAGCCAGTGAGCGACGATATAGACGTTGACCACCAGGAAGCGGACTTTGTCGCGCAGCGACACCAGCGCTACGCGGAACTACGTGAGACTTGCCCGGTTGTGCACAACGCGACGTACGGCGGCTTTTGGATGGTTACCGACTACGCCTCGGTGGCGCAGGTCGCCCGTGACAACGAAACGTTTGCGCATCGCTACGAACCAGAGTCTGAGGAGGGAATTGCTTACCGGGGAATCTGTGGGATCCCCCGGCCGTCGAACCTTCCTCGCATGGGCGTGTCAGAAATCGATGGTCGCGAGCACGTCGATCTGCGTCGGGTAATAAACCCATTCATGGTCACCAAAGCAGTTGAAGCCAATCGAGATCGCATGGCTCAGGTATCGGGCTGGTTCCTCGACGAAGTGATCGAAAGCGGCGCATGCGACCTAGTAGATGACTACGCCACCCCCGTACCTGCAGTTATGACCCTCGAAATGATGGGAATGCCCAGCAAGAACTGGCGCTACTACGCGGACTTCTTTCACGCCACCTCGTCGTTCACTAAAGACGACCCACGCCTGCATGCCGCGCTCGCCAACTGGTCGACGATGTGGGAGGAATTGGCTGATTACACCCGGTATCGCCGGGCCAATCCGTCAAGCGATCTCACCTCGGCGATCGTCACCAGCGTTCTCGACGGCAGCGTTCCGAGCGATGACCAAGTGGTCGGAATCCTCTGGAATCTGGTTGCGGGAGGAATCGACACGACCACATCGCTGGTGTCTTGGGGGTTGCATTACCTAGGTACGCACGCGGCGGACCGGCAGCGTCTCATCGACGACCGGACGCTCATCGTCAGCGCAGTCGAGGAGTTTCTGCGCTTCTACAGCCCTAGCGAGTCGTTGACCCGCACGGCCACCCGAGATGTCGAACTAGGAGGTCGACAAATCAAGCGCGGCGATGTGGTTTTTATCTCCTGGGTTGCCGCCAATCGTGATCCCAGCGCCTTTGAACGAGCTGGTGAGGTAGTAATTGACCGCGAGGTCAATAAACATCTGGCCTTCGGGTTGGGCGGCCACCGTTGTGTGGGTTCAAGCATCGCCCGGCTCCAGTCCGAGTTGATGATTGCCGATGTGTTGGACCGAGTTCCCGACTACCAGATCGACCTCGATGGTTTCAAGCCGTATCCCGGAAACCTGCTAATGACGGGCGTTGTCACTATGCCAGTTACATTCTCGCCAGGTGAGCGTTGTGGTGTCCCCGCTCCGTTCGCTGATTGACTCGACCCCAGACCCAGACCCAAGGAGAGTTTTGCTGTGGCTTTCATGATGATGCGGCTCAACTTCGTGCATCCAGACCCGACCGACCCAGCGCAGATGAGTGACCGCTATCGAGCCGGCTTCGACCTCGCCGAGTACGCCGACAAGAACGGTTTCGCGATGGTGAGCCTTGAGGAGCATCAGGCCACCGAAATCGGTTGGAGTCCGACGCCGCTGCTCAACGCCGCGATGATCCTCAACCGCACTGAGAACCTGTCAGTGGCGATTACCGCGCTGTTGGTACCGCTGCACGATCCGGTGCGTTTGGCACAAGAGCTAGCGGTGATTGATCTGATGAGCAAGGGTCGGATTGCGATCACCACGGGGCTTGGTTACCGCCCCTCCGAATACGCCGCGGTCCAAAAGGACTGGAAACGTCGCGGCAAGATCCTCGACCATGCCCTCGAAACCATGCAGAAGGTCTGGTCAGGTGAGGAGTTCGAATACAACGGCGCGACGATCAAGGTTGGTCCCATGCCTTACACCCGCCCGCATCCGATGGTGATGATCGGGGGTTCCGGCCCGGCTGCGGCGAAGCGGGCGGCGCGCTTCGGTTTGCCCCTGCAACTCCCTGCCCCCAACCCAGAGGTTGAGGCACTGTATTACGCCGAGTGCGAAAGGCTGGGAACGCAGGGGTTCTGCATCTCACCGGAGCAGGTAGCCATGGTCCATGTGGTCAACGATCCTGATGAGGCTTGGGCCAAACTTGGCAAACACTTCTGGCTGGAGGCCTCGGTTTATGACTCGTGGCAGCCCCCGGGCCAGACTTCTGCGGTCCATACCCATGCCACTAACCCAGAAGAACTGCGTGCAGAAGGCATCTACCAGTTCTTGACGCCAGGGCAGGCAGTGGACCGAGTTCGCCAGACGGGCGCCCTTTCGCTACACCCTCTGGTTGGTGGTATGCCGATTGACTCGGCCTGGCAGTCCCTGGAGCTCACCGTTGATCGTGTGATCCCCGCCCTCCAAGACGAGTGATCGAATACGGTTGGGGACATGCAGAATCAGCTGACCCAACGGTTTGGTATGGAGTTTCCGATTTATGCGTTCACGCATTGCCGTGACGTTGTAGTTGCTGTGAGCAAGGCGGGTGGATTGGGCGTCTTGGGCGCAGTGGGCTTCGGTGTGGAACAGCTCAGAATCGAACTCGAATGGATCGACGAACACATCGGCGACAAGCCCTATGGCGTAGACATCGTGCTGCCAGCCAAGTACGACGGTGCTGGCGAGATGGACCTCAACAAGTTGACAGGCCAACTCCAGTCGATGATCCCAGACGAGCACCGTCAGTTTGTACGGGAGATGCTTGACAAGCACGAGGTTCCAGAGTTACCGACCGACGAAGAGCTCGGCAGCGGGCTAATGGGCTGGAACGCAGCAACCGCTGTTCCCCAAGTCGAAGAGATTTTGCGTCACGACAACGCGGTTATGGTGGCCAACGCTTTGGGGACACCGCCGCCGGATCTCGTCGAGCAAATCCAGGCAAGCGGTCGGGCGGTCGGAGCGCTCTGCGGCACACCCGCTCAAGCGAGTCGCCACGCTGCGGCTGGCCTCGATTTCGTGATCGCCCAGGGCTACGAGGGAGGCGGCCACACCGGAGACATCGGTTCGATGGTGTTGTGGCCCCAGGTAATCGACAAGGTCTCGCCGGTACCGATGCTCGCCGCTGGGGGGATCGGATCGGGTCGTCAGATGGCTGCTGCTTTGGCCATGGGAGCGGCAGGCGTATGGACCGGTTCTTTATGGCTGACCGTGGAAGAAGCGGCGGGACCTCCAGCTCAAATTCAGTCCTTCCTTGATGCCACCAGCAAGGACACGGTGCGTTCTCGTTCATATACGGGAAAACCGTGCCGAATGCTGCGCAACGACTGGACCGAGGCATGGGAACGGCCTGAGACTCCCGACACTTTGGGAATGCCGTTGCAGATGATGGCAGTACGCGAGGCGATGGTGAGAAGCGGTCGTTACCCCGACAAGGCTCAGCAGGTTGCCTTCAACCCTGTTGGTCAGATCGTCGGATCCATGAACAAAGTGAAGCGCAGCGCGGATGTCGTCTTTGAACTAGTGGAGGAGTGCATCGACTCCCTACAACGCTCCCAAGCGTTGCTTGCTACCGACTAAGGACGACTCGGACTTGCTCTAGGCAGGTTTGCGGGCGAGCGCGAAATACATCGGGGTGAAGATCCCCAGTCGACCGGCCTCGACGAGGGCTTTCGCGCCGATGTTCAAGAGCCTCGAAACCTCCGACGCTCCAGCTGGGACGACCCTGAGCGCTTCTAGCGCACGCAAGGAACGATATGTCGCCTGTCGGCCGACACTTGAACTGCGGAATCTCGAAAGAGAAACACCGGAACCCACCAAGGGCTGATACCACGGAATTCCAGGCGTAGTTTGTTCAGCTAAGTCGCGCGTTTCCAGCAATTCGAAACCAGCTTCGCGAAACGCCGCGTCTACATCGTGTTTGTATCGCAGATCTTGCGTCGCTGCGCCTAGCTCAATGTCATTCTTGAGCTGAACGTGATACGGGTCGTTGACATCAAATTGATCCGTCAGGCACCACTCGTACGTGGCGAAGCAACCGCCACCTTTCAGCAGGCGCAGAGCTTCGCTGAACACGCGGACGAGATCGGGCGCATGAGGCGTCGCCTCAATCGCATAGACGGCGTCGAACGAGCCATCCGGTTCGTCAACGTTCATGAAGTCGCATTCAAGAAACTCCGCCAAATGACTAAGTCCGGCTTCATCGGTGTATTTCCGCGCAAGTTCAAGTTGGTAGGAACTGATGTTGACGCCGACCACATTGGCGCCAGAAAAGTTGATGATTTCGCGCAGCGGACCGCCGACACCACAACCCAGGTCGGCGACCCGCATGCCGGGTTGCAGGCCAAGCTTGTGGGCGATGAAGTGTTGGTGGCGGGTGATTGACGCTTGGAAACTCTCATTGCTGTGGCGTGGTGCGAAGTGAAAGGACTTGCCCCAGCCGTACTCATAGAAGTCGGTGACGAGTTTGTAGTAGTCAGTGACAAGATGGTGGTAGCCGCTTTCTCTCGGGTCTTCGTCTCCGACGGGGTCGAACCGGCCCTCGTGTTCTTTAGCTGTGCGCGCCACAGCATCGCGCGAGATGGAGTCATTGAGGAGGCTGAACAATGTGGATGACATCCGGCCATGATACCTTTTGCCGCAGAGTCTCAACGATGTGGGCATCGACGACGGAAAGCAATGCTGTGCAGGGAACTGTTGGTTTACGGTCGCTGGCTAAACCATGCAGGCTCAGGGTTCTAGCGCTGGTTGCCGGGTTGTTTGTTGTGGGTTGTGGTAACGGCGAAGACGGTAGTGGAGAGCCGTCTACCTCTGAAACGCCCTCAACAGCGGTCGAGTCGTCAACGACTACAACCACGACGGTGACATCATCGACCGTGGATTCGACGACCTCTACAACACAAGCGCCCGCGACGACGACCACAACGAAGGCCCCCTCGACCACGACCACCGAGGCACCTCGACCGGATGCGCCGACTCTCGACCAACTCCTCGAACTTGACCGTCCCCTGGTTATTGCCCACGCGGGCGGTGATCAGGACTATCCACACTCGACGATCTACGCGTACGCACAAGCAGCAGCGGCCGGTGCCGACATCCTCGAACTTGATGTGCAACTCACCGCCGATGGTGTACTCATCGTGCAGCATGACGACACCGTGGACCGCACCACCGAAACCACCGGTCGAGTGGCCGAATTGTCGCTGGCCGAGATCCAGGCGCTCGATAACGCACATTGGTTCCTGCCCGGCCGATGGGGAGACCAATCCCAGCCGGATGAGGAGTATGTATTTCGCGGGGTGCGCACAGGGGAGGTTGAACCACCGCCGGGTTTCGAACCCGACGACTTCTCGGTGGCGACGTTCAAGGAGGTGGCAGAGCGCTTCCCCCAACACGTGCTAGACGTGGAGATCAAACTCCAAAGTGGCCCAGACGGCGAAGCAGACCCTCGTACCGGTGTTGCCGCAGCGGCGGTGCTTGCTGCGGAGATCGCCGAGTTGGGTCGCGAGCAGTCGGTGATCGTGGGCTCCTTCAACGACGAGACGCTGGCCGCGTTGAACGAACTTGCTCCCAGCGTGGCCACCAGCCCAGGCCTCAATACCATGCTCGCGTGGTTCCTGTCGGGGGTGCCTCTCGATTCCCGGTACCAAGTCCTACAGGTTCCGTTGACCTTTGAGGGAGTTGAAGTAGTTACCCTGGAACTCACTGAGAGGATCCACGACGAAGGTAGACACGTCTGGGTTTGGCTGAGCGGCACCGACGTGGTCGAGACCCGCGAGTTCTACGCCGAACTACTCGGTAGAGGCGTTGACGGTTTGATCGCGGGCCGTCCCGCCGAAGCGGTCGCTGCAACATCTCGATAGCACCACGCTGAGGCTCGGCGAATTGCTTACTGGCCGGTGGTCGACCAGTGCCAAGGCTCGCTCGGCAAGTTCACGAACCTGTAGTCCGGGGCGATTCGGGCCAAGGCTTGGAACACGGCCGTGTTTCGGCTGCGGATGATCCTGCCGTCGTGTGTGAAGTCGACGGCCAACCCGACCTGGTGTTGCGAGAATCCGGGTCGGGCCGTGGGTGGACTGCACTGGGACGCCGACATCTGGTAGATCGCGTATTCAGAGGTGCCGCAATGCTGGCGTCGCAGTTCGATCTGCCTGGAGTTGTCTC
Organism: Acidimicrobiales bacterium; assembly: GCA_047516945.1. Lineage (GTDB taxonomy): Bacteria > Actinomycetota > Acidimicrobiia > Acidimicrobiales > Aldehydirespiratoraceae > VXYK01. The sequence continues at coordinate 81 of JAKZTU010000429.1, read as the reverse complement.
GATATCCGCCACCGCCAAGGATGAATCCCTCGGCTTCCATTGCGACCAGAAGCCCCTCGAGCTCTTCGACGATACGAACAT
>JAKZTU010000428.1:0-4881 GCA_047516945.1 Acidimicrobiales bacterium | reverse complement strand
GCCTCCGCCCTGAAACACTACTTGTTCCACCGGGGGACGCAGCTGGTCGTACCCGAGGTAGTCGCCAAAGAATGTGAGCGCAAGCTGGCTACCAAAGCAAAAGACATGAAGCAGAATATCGAGAGGCATTTGGCATGGCTAGCCCGGTTTTGCGGTCAAGTGAATGGGTAGACGGGGCCAAGCAATGACGATTTCGAGGAACGCGCGAAGGTAGTCGCGAACGGGCATCATCTCGGGGCGATCGTCTTGCCCGAAACAGACACGCTGCGGGCACGAGCTAAGACAAGAAACCAAGACCAACGACCACCGAGCCATGGGGAGGCCGGCCCCTGGCACCGGGGGGCTATACCCCACCCTGGAACCCGGTTCCAAGGCCTCAAAGGGTCATGTGACATGTTTCACTTCACTTGGTAAAAAAATCTCGGCCCGGTCAGCACTGCTATCGTGCTTGTCTACATCGTTTCTTTCAGGCGTCATAAGCGCATCTCCTCCATACGCATGGGGCTCTGCTGCACTTCCAACAAATCGCGACCATCTACAACAAATTGTTCAGCGCGGTGAAGGCTTGTTGGAAGCGATCAAGTTCCGGCTCACTCAATTCATCCGCAAGTGAATCAATGTTGTCGCTGAAGTAGCGAGCGGGTCGATAGTGGTTGAAGCTCACATCCTCTGGAAGCGGATTATTTTCCAGATAATATTTAATGCGAAGAAGGATGCGATTATGCTCCTTGGGTAGGTCATCCAAGCCGACGGAGGATCCAAACTCTCTGTTCACCAACTTCAGATAGAACTTAGGGTCGAACATGTCTTCTACGTCGGCTTCGGGGGCGTCGATAAACTGGGCATAAGTGAAGATTCCCTTCGTCTCAAGCAGCTTCATCTTGTAAAGGCGTTCAATGCTCTGCCGGTCATTTTTCTGGTAATCGATAAGAAGTGCGACTTTCAGATCCTTCTGAGCACCGAGAAGGGCGACGAATGCTGAGATCCTGCCGGATCCTCCGACCTGGATTATGGTCCAGTCCGCGCTCAGACCTGCTTTACCTCTTTCCTGGAGAAGGGCCGATACGGTTTGGATGTACCGCAGGTCCGACGGTCCTTCCACGAGGAGGCAGTTCGGGCCAATGAAAAGGGTCTGAGTGATCTCGTAACCGAGTGCTCCTTGGAGCGGAAACAGACTATCCGGGGTGGCATCGAGAACTTCGGTGATGACCTGCGTCCCTTGCCGATCCTCAGGTAAGTTGTCTGAATCTGGCTCGATGCTCAGGTTCTGGACAATACGCACACGTTCGAAATGCCTGGGGTCAACCATGAACGGTGAATGGGTCGTGTAGATGAGTTGGTGATGGGGCTTGAGTTCCTCTTCGAAGTAGCGAAGAAGATCGGCCTGGGCCTTTGCATGAAGAGAGAGGCCCGGTTCGTCCAAGAGTAAGATGAGGTTCTCGCTTTTTTTGCGAAGCTGCGAATACCAGGCGAGAAAAGAGAAGAACCAGACGAAGCCCCGGGAGCGGGTACCAAGCGCCGTGCTCACCATGTGTTTTGTATCGTGTACCCGACCCCAGATGTTTATTCCGTCAGTCATACCCGCAGGGTCTCTGGGTTGGCCTGGGCGGATGTCAAACTTCATTCGAAGGTGTAGGTTCTGGGACCAATAGCTGAGCACCTTCTGAGTGAGCTGATTTTCCGCAGCCTCGAGATTAGCAAGCAACGCTTCCGTCCGTTCCGGCGCAGCGATCTGGTCCAAATTCAGCCCTGCGAGATCGATTAATCCCAGGAGTGGGTAGTCTGGCCCTTCAAGGTTGCCACTTTCGACGCGTTGCCGAAGCGCTTCGAGGCTGTCTTGCCCCTTCATCTGGTAATACTCGTCGAAGTAAAGGAACTTCGGAATACGATCATCGAGAATGTCGTCGTAGGCGACATTCTCGACACCGGCATCTGATTCGGAAATCTTTTGAAGCATCGGCTGGAGCTGCTGCACAGCTTCCGTCTGTTCGGCATCGGAAAGAGCATCCACCATTGCTTCAGCCGTCTCCTGCTCGAGTAATTCCTCTGTAAGCGGTTGAGGAAGACCAGCAACCTTTACGAGATGTGCTAGGGCTGCTTTATCGTCTACATTCAGGCCGCTAAACTCGACCTCTTTTGAGTATCCCTTGTGGAGGGTTACGGCCGGATTTTCATCTTTGAGACATTGAGATCCGAAAATTTCTTCGACTGCGTTGATGTCGTTGGCCTCAAGCGCATATGTAGCTTGAACGACCTGTGCCGGCTCTCGGCGTCCAGCTGCAACTTCATTCTTGTAGTCGCCCACGGCCAGCCGGGGGTAGTCATCCGTGACATCAAAATTGCCATGCTCCTCGATGAAAGGGTTTAGGCGGTACAGTGCCTGAAGGAGCGCAGTCTTACCGGACTCATTTTTCCCAACTAAACACGTGATATCGCCAATCTTGACCTCGGTCGAGTCCTGAATACTCTTAAATTCCCTGATACGTATCTTGGTAAGTTTCATATTTTTCACCCGGACAGCAGCACCCATCCGCACACTGTACTGTAATAGGGAAAATCCCTCCATTAGTAAAAATCGCACGTTAAGACTGCTAAGGACGCTAGAGACCCCTTGGTCGAGAAAAAGTTCACAAACTGATCAAGAAGTGTCAAGCAGCGAGTAATTGCTCTTCGACAAAGACGTTCAACGAGCGGTCGAACCGACGCCTAGCCGTCGCCAGAGGGCAGCGCTGAGCCACTTCCTGGGGCAGTTTGAGATCCAGCGCGGTCAAGCCGGGTGCCAGGACTCGACCGTAGGCTTTGATGAACAGCACGGCCACCTTTCTGCCCAAGGGCGTCAAATGGTACTGGCGTTTGCGGGGCACCTTGTCAATCAGTCCCTTTCGCCTCAACCGGCGCAGATCGTAGCTCGCCTGGCGTGAAGTGTAGGGGGCATCGAGCAGGGCAGAGACCTGCTCCACCAACCGACGGTTGTCGAAACCAGCGACGAGACAGCTAAAGGCGACCAGGCTGAAGAAGACCGCCATCACCCGAGGATCGCCGAAGCGAAGACCGGAACTGTGAAGACCCTCGGCAGTTTTCGAGGGTTGGCTCACCTCCTGGAAGGTGAGCACGTCGGGTGCGGGTCGGGCGTCTGCGGCTTCGGCGTCGCACAGACGCCGGTTGGCGGATTCGCCAACGGCCAAAAGGGCATACCAGTTGCGAGCGCAAACGCGGCGACCCACTCCAAAGTCGTAGCTGTTGCAGATCCCGGTTTCGGTCCGCAAAGCGCGGCCGTCTTTGAAATATTGTTTGATGCGAGACGATTTGTAGTAACAACTGAGGACCGGATCCACTCCCCGTCTGAGGACTCGGGAGCGAAAGCTTCCGGGAGTTCGTCGGGTGACCCGCCGATCAAAGATCAGCGCCACCTGTTCGGGACGACCAATGTCCAGATGGTCTCGGATTACCCCTTCAAACCACATCCGCCAGGCCTGAGGTCGGTCAAAGACACAGGTGCCGGAGACCTCGAACTGGCGGAAGGCCAATTCGTAGGTGTAACCGGCCTCGAAGTCCTCGGAGCTGAAGGGAGAAGGCAAACGCCACCACCAACGCCAGAAGAAGCTGCGCACGGCCCCCGAACCCAACCGACCACAGATGCTCTGCAGCGCTTCGGGATCGGCGCAAGAGCGGAATCCGTTGTCCAGGGCCTCATAGGGCCAACGCCCTTAACCTGCGTTGCTCCGCTACTGTCGGAACCCCAAGAGGCGGGGACAGGGAGACACCCTCCGACCGATCTGGACAGGTAGAGTTGGCCGCGCGGCCACTTGCGTCAATGGACCTGACGTGGGTCGACCGACGAGCCCTGTCCTCTTCTTTTGGTCAGTCCACCTTACTGTGTGTGGGTTTCCTCCCGGTACACCTTCAACCCTCGCGCCTCGTAGTTTGCCTGGGCGTTGGGATGGTCGAGCGTACAGGTGTGGACCCAGACCCGCGATGCTCCGATCGCCCAGGCGCGGCGGATCGCTTCGGTCAGGAGCCGACCGCCGAGACCGCGCCCGATGAACCGCGGCAACAACCCGAAGAAGGCGATCTCGACATCGTCGGACTGGCGTTCGAGTTCGAAGTAGCCAGCTGGCGCTCCGTGGACCCAGGCCACCCAGGTTTCCAGGTCGTCCCGATCCACCCATTGGTTCCACTCCCTGGCAGTCCAGACGAGCCTGTCGACCCAGAACCATTGTTTTCCGACTGTCTCGTAGAGGAAGCGGTTGAACTCGGGTGAAGCGACTCCAACCTGCCGGATCTCGAGCCCGTCGATGGCCGCTTCGGAGGGTTGGAGCGCGTCGGATGAGTGCATCTCCAGGGAGTAGGTCTTAATCTCGGTGTTCAACCCGATGCGATCTCCTCGATGGCGCCGCCGATCACGTCGTAGGCAATACGAAAGGGAATAATAATTGACGTTAAGTATATATTCCTAACAGTCAAGGGGTTGGAACGATGCACCGTACGAAAGACACCTACCCGCTCAGGGATGGCACTGCGGCCGAGTTCGCAGGCGAATGCTGCATCCTTGCGTGCTCAGCCAGCACTTCCGCCACACGTGACGCAGCCGGATGCTGGTCGCGCACGGCTTCCTCAATCGCTTAAATGTTCTTGAGGGTGCCAGGGTGTCACTTTGCAAATTATTTGGCGTAATGTTCGAGTATGGACCAACTGGCGGGACTCACCGACGAGGCTCGAACGCTCGCGCTGGGATCGGTTTCGTTTGTTGCAGCCCCACTTGGAGGAGAACCGTCCGTTACGGCTGGTAGCAGCGGCAGCGGGAATTCCGTTGCGGAACGCACAACATTGGGTAGAGAAGTATCAGCAATTTGGCCTGGCGGCGTTGGCCAGGAGAAAGCG
>JAKZTU010000427.1:0-8593 GCA_047516945.1 Acidimicrobiales bacterium | reverse complement strand
CACCTTTGCTGCGGTCGTTGACGCAAGGGTTCTGGTACACGAAATAGGCCTCGACGGAGCGGACGCCGTTCAGCAGAGCACCATCGGCACTCCGGCTTAGGAGATGGTCCTGGGACTCAAGGTGCGAAATCATGGAGACGTAAGCGTCGCCGAGTGCTACTTCGCTTATGTATCGGGCGAATACCTGCATCGGATCGATGCCGTGCTTGGCGAACGAGTCCCATGTTGTCAAGAACTCGTGAGGTCGGATGTCTCCTTGGGTGTTGCGAGCGATAGGCGTTACATCGCGAGGAAGTCTCCGCAACGTGAGTGTCACGAACTGAGGTTGGTCGTCCGAGTCGAGCAGTCGGCTTTCGGTGCCGCTGATGACGGATGGTCTCATTGTCATGAACCTGACGAAGCGTTCGATGCAACTTGCCCATTCCTCCGCGATGTCTCGCAGACTCAATTTCCCCTCAAGTATCCAGGACACCGTGTTGTTGACCGAGAAGGGTTGGTCGTCTGTGACCCGCGGGTGCCGTGGTGAGCGTTTCGGTGATCTCACAAGCGAGAAGCTGATGTCGCCGACCTTCACCGCGCCCAATATCTCGTCTCTGAGGCTTACGGTGGCTGTGTCGTGAGCGTCAATCGACACCGTGCTGTCAGTCCGGCCATAGAGAGCCCAAGCGCGGAGGTCATCCGTGGTCAGCCAGGTGGCCGAACTCTGAGCTTCAGGCGTCACCCACTCGTCTCCCTTCGTGAGCCAACCGACTGCCCAGTCCTCGCCAGGGGTGATGCTCGAAACTCGACTCATCCTGTTGACTCTGAGGCAGTCGAGGAGGCTGACGCGCTTCCCATCGCGACCAGACCCCCAGATGTGACATCGGGATGAAGACCCGTCCGAGCCCGGGTCATCGTTGGCCGAAGTCAAGGTCTTGCTCAGAAAACCGATGGTCTCTAGTGCAAACTCGCCGTCAGGAAATTCCCGCAAGACCCCTGGGATAGGGTCCGCCCGTCTGGGAGGGTTATAGTCGTCCGATTCGTCCGACGGATTCGCAATACGCCATTCTCCGAGCACGAAAGTTCCTCCCTATCTTGACTTGCGCGCGGGGAGGAGACGGACGTCTTCCGCTCCAAGACTTTGGAGAGGGGACGGCGGGTCGGATACGAGTTGGGCGATTTCCCTGCACGGCTCATCGACTGTCGAATCGGCACCATTGGCCATTTCGTTAGTTCCTGCCGACGGTCGCCCGTCTTGAGGCGGGTCGCCAATTGGACCGCCAAGGATGATCCCCGTCTTGCCGGCGTACGAAAGTCTGCTGACGTTGGGTCCAGCGATCTCGGCGCCGCTTCGACCAATACAGGAACTCGGCGCCTCGTCCACCGGTCGCTTGGCAGTCTTCACAGAACTGTGGATATTCGCACGGTGGTAAGCGAGGACACTCGTAGAGCCGTTCCAGCTTGTGGATCACGCGCTTGTCCCGTCTCCGTTGCCGATCGAAGTGAATCCACGCGTCGAGCATATTGTAACGAACGCTCCACCTGCGGACATCGCTCGGCACCGTGCCGACTAGGCGCTGCGCACGCCACCTACGCCAGCCCTCAGACCCGCGCCAATTGAGATACGGCACCATGATGGCCACGCAGAGCGACAGCAACGCTGCCACTGCCGAGCAGAGTGCAGCTACGACCATTTCTCTACATCCATTCTTTTGGGATCCACATCGCTCCTGTTGAGGTGTGAGTCACGCGACCGATTTTAGCAGCGCAGATTCGCTTATCTGTCAGCGTCATCCCGGCCACAAGGTCGATTTGGAAGAACTGATCGAGACTGCGAAGAATCCGAGCATCAATCGGACACAGCGGCGGCCGAGATGGGCTCGATGGACAGCGGGTCCTGCCGATCAAGCCGTCCGAAGATCACCCAGTTGACGCCTCTGTCATGCGTGGTGGAGGGATAGCGAATAGCTTCAAGCCCGTAGCGGCCAACGATGAGCCGTCATTCGAAAGAGTTCCAGCCCAAACAAGCTGTTCGTAGTACTCGTCCACCTCCGAGTTGAGTCGGTAGCAGTCATGCTCAACTACACTTGGACGGCATTACGACCTCCCAGAGAGTGAGACCCGCGCGGAATTCGGTCGGCGCATTACGACTCACCCGGAGCCGTTGGTTCGTAGGCCACCGCACGCCTCGCTTGTGGAGCGCTATGGCAAACCCGCCGGACGCCAATAACGTCACCACTCAATGACAGCTAGAACCGAAGGTCCAACGACAACAGGGCCGCAGACAATCGTCTATGTCGACGGGTTCAACTTCTACTACGGCGCAGTCAAACGCACGCCATACAAATGGCTCAACTTGGAAGCGATGTGTCAACGCCTGCTACCGCGCGATCAAATTGTCAAGATCCGGTACTTCACCGCTCGGGTCAATGATCGGCAAGACGATCCCCAGTTTGCAAGCCGCCAGGACACGTATCTACGTGCACTTGCGACGCTGCCTCTGGTTGAGATCCACTACGGGCATTTCCTGACCCGGGCCGTTCGGCTTCCGCGCGTAAACGGCCGACCTGGCACCCTCGAACCGTCAAGGTGCTCAGAACCGAAGAAAAGGGTTCTGATGTCAACCTGGCCACACACCTCCTGCTGGACGCGTTCAAGGGTCGTTGTGACACCGCTGTGGTGGTGAGCAACGATTCGGATCTGGCCCAAGCCATCCAAGTCACCCAATCAGAGTTGGGTGTCAAGGTGGGCATCGTCAATCCGCACTCGCGCAAGAGTCGATCCCGCAAACGTCTCGGACTTGGCTGTCTGTTCTACAAGCAGATTTCCAGTCAGGTGTTGGCAGAGACGCAGTTGCCGACCGTCGTCCATGATTCCAAAGGGCCGATCCGAAAGCCTGAGGGCTGGTAAAAAGCTCGAAGGCCCGCCGAAGCGGGCCTTCGCCCAAACACCGAAGCGGCTGGGGGGATATGCCGACATACTATGCCTCCGGTGTGGCAACTCAACAAGAAAACTTGTTGAAACTACTGGTCTAGGGTTGTGTGTCACTGGGATACCTTGCGTTCCTGGACGAGGTGACCATCCGGCAGCTACGCAATCAAGGGGGGTGAGATCGTGGATGGGGTGCAGGCAGGTGAACGACTCACGGATACAGGGGTTGGCCATCCGGTGACGGAACTGCGTCCCCTGCCTCGACGGGCTCTTGATGCCTCGAAACTGCTCGAACGTTGGCGTCATCTTCCGAGCATCGACCCTGTGCGACTTCGGTGCGATATCGATGATGTGATAGACCCGTCGCTGTGATCACCGCGCACCAACGAGGCCTCGGCGTGCCCGATCCCAAAGCGGTAATCGGTTCGCCGTGTATTGCTGACGCCGGGAAAAGGCAGGGCGACTGATTGGGAGTGGTGTTTTGGCGTCTGTGTCGCGTCTGCGTTCGCATCGTTGATGGCCGCGAGTTCTTGTCGCGGTATCTATTAGGACGCTCTGGGTGTGGCGATGCAGCATCGTTGTTTGGCAAGCGGCGGTCCCTACTATGCTGTCCCGACGCCGAGTAGCGAGGTGCACATGAACGAAATCGGCAGCCCGGGCGGGCTAAGTGACGCACTCACTGAGATCGTCGCAGATCACGACCAGCAGAAGCAGACGTTCGTTGATCCTGGGCGCCTGATCGGCGATGTGATCCAGATCGACTACACGACAACCGATTTCCTGTTGCACGACAGCGCCAAGCAGGCCGCCGGCGGTGTGCAGCAGGGGTGTCTGCTGGTGGCAGTCAGGCTGGGTGACGATGATCGCCCCGATTCTGGAGCGCCCCGCCTGCTGCTGCGGGTGGTGTCGAGTACCCCGCTGCCGAATGATATGTCGATGCGGCAAGCCCGTTTCGACGCGGCCCAGCGGGTGGCGGACAGCACCGGGAACTGGGACGACAGCGAAGTAACGGATCTGTTCACCTTGAACCTGATGAGGTATTCCGGGGTGCGGTGCCGGATCCTCGGGACGTACCAGCCTCCGGAGGACACAGACGCCCCGTGGCGGTTCAGCAGCGATGTGGACAACTTCTACAGCGGCCGGGGCCTGAAGGTGTACAAGCCCACAGGAGATGACCTAGCGCAGATCGTCAACGGTGCCAGCCGAGCCGAAGACGGGGGCCAAACCACCAAGATCGGCCACGTCCGCTACGCCACGGCGATACCAGCGGACGCGGCCGCAGTGAACATTGCCGCAGAGGACTTCGTTGCTCAGCGCACGGCTCTCTTTGGGATGACCCGCACCGGCAAGTCGAACACCGTCAAGATCGTCGCCCGGGCCGTGTTCGAGATGCGACGACCCCAGGACGGCACACGGGTCGGGCAGATCATCTTCGACCCTGACGGCGAGTATGCCAACGCAAACCCCCAAGACCAAGGTTGCCTGCGCAATTTGGGCAACCACGAGTGGGCAAATCCCAAGGATGTGGTGACCTACGGGCTGCATCCCCACCCGCACGACCCGAACCGGAACATTACCAAGTTCAACTTCTACGGGAATGGCGAACCCGTTAACCCCTTAGACGGCTACGACGCCAGCGACTCGCTGAGCAGCCTGACCCAAGGCAAACAGATACTCGACGACTTCCTGTCGGGCGAGACCGCCGGGTATATCAAGCCCTTCGTGAGCCAGGACATGGTGCCGTCGCCGAACCCAGCCGACCGCAGCGACTGGACCAGGTACCGCAGGGCGTTGCTCATCTATCGGGCGATTCTTGCCGCCGCCGGTTACCAAGCCCCGAGCTATGCCCCAAACACAACAGGGCTCTTCAACAAGGATCTCAGAACGGCCATGGGCCAAGACGACGCCATGCGCCACTTTGTTGATGAGTCGGAGGTATCGCTGGACACTTGGTCGAGGGCAGCCGATTTCGCGGAGGCATTCTCGGAGTTCGTGGACACCAAAATATTCAAGGACTTCGACACCGCCAAGGAGCGCAAGCGCGGAAAGAAGTGGTCCGACAGCCGCTTGCTAGACCTCCTCCAGATCTTCTCTAACACCCGCGGCCTGAACGTGCTGAGGTCGGCCCGTGCTTGGCACGACCCGACGGCGGGGTCGAACTACACAGACGAAATCGTGGAGCATCTCCAAGAGGGCCGGCTCGTGATCGTGGACCAGTCCACCGGCGACCCGAAGATGAACGAGACGGCCGCTCGCGACGTGATGTGGTCCATATTCCGGGCTCAGCAGTACGCGTTCATCCATCCGGAGCCAGCGGGAGATTCGGGGGAACTGTCGAAACCCCCGGCGGTGCTTGTCTACGTGGAGGAGGCCCACACCCTGCTGCCGCGCGACAGCAGCGACATGTCGAGCATCTGGGTGAGATCCGCCAAAGAGGGGGCGAAGTTCAACATCGGAATCGTGTACTCGACACAGGAGCCGTCCTCTGTGCACGCGAACATCCTGAAGAACACTGAGAACTGGTTCATAACCCACCTCAACAACACCGACGAAACCCGCCAGATCGCCAAGTTCAACGACTTCGCAGATTTCACGGACGGCATCATCGCTGTCAACGAGCCCGGCTACGTGAAGATGAGGACCCGCTCCAGCCGGTTCACCGTGCCGGTACAGATCGATGTCTTCGAGGCGCCGACACCCGGGAGCAATTCCTAGAGTGCCTTACGACGGCGAATACGCCACCGGCCACACTCTGGCCCGATTGGTCGACAACCCGGCGGTGCGCGACTTCGACGGCGAAATCAAGAAGTCAACATCCACCACCGCCGGAGCCCTCCCTGCCACAATCGCGCCGCGCCGCGGGTCGACAAGAGTGAAGCGCCTAGTCGCGATAGACGGCTCCACTGTGACATCGAGAGTCGAGAACGGCCACCCAGGAGCTGAAGCCTCGCTGCTGAATATCGCCGCGGTCGTGATCGCGTTGGCCAGATTGCGGGAACTGGCCCAGATGGGCAAGAGCGCTGCCGATCCGATTCCGAGCCCCGCTGCGGTCAGAGAACTTGAAGACTGCGACACTCTCAGCGCAGTGCTGCCCGGGCGCAACGTCGTGGGCAAGTCCGCGGGCGCGGACACGCCCAAGAGGTTCTTCCGTCAAGTCGTGCACCGCGAGATCAGCGGAGCGACCCTCTCGGGTGATCACGAGACCTTGCTTGAGACGCTGCGTGCCATCACCAACGACCGGTCGGCCCCCATCCAGTGCCCGGGTGAGTCCTGCGACGAGCACGTAACCCCGCAGTCTGAGCCGACGAGTTGCGGAGCGTGCGGAGAGACGGTGTACCCGTCGGACTCGCTGCGCTGCCACGAAAGGTTCGAGGACTACGGCAGCAGCGAACAGGCCTTCACTATGGTGAGAATCGTCGTAGAACACCTTTCGATGGTCAACCTGATTCGCTGGTTCGAGAGGCATGACCGGTTTGACGTGCTTGATGGGGTCGGATTCATCATGGATGGTCCGCTGGCGATCTTCGGCATGGCAGCATGGCTCAAGAAGCACATACAAGACGAACTAACCCGGCTCCACCAACTCTCCCTTCACAAGGGCGGAGCGGGAGTGCTCCTGTTAGGAGTCGAGAAGCACGGGATGTTCATGGATCACTTGGAGGCGCTCGACTGGTCCGCAACTCAAGGCGAGCGCGGTCGACTACAGCCGGGAACGGTGATGGCCCCCGATGTCGGCTACATCCACGAGCACATCGCCCTGCGACCCCCGGACGCGAAACCCTACGGACAGGCGACCTACTACGGCCGACACCTGATGTACAAGTCGCAGAGCGGACAGCACGCCGCCTTGACGCTGCCGATTGTCAACTTCCAGGGCGCAGACCCAGAATGTGTGGAGGAGGGTGCCTATCCGCGTGTTGGCGATGCCCTGGACCTCATTGACGAGTTGGGCACCCACCTTTACAAGGACGGTTTCGCCCCGCTGGCGCGGGCCCATCTGCACGCGGCTGTGCCACTGCACCGTGGCACAGAGATACTGGCCTCCATCTTCTCGGACCGATGACAACCGCCGCGACCAAGCCGGCGCCTGACTGCGGCGTGGGATTCACCACTCCCGAGGCCCGATGGGCCAGGCTGGGCCCCTACTACGCGATGTTCCCTATCAGCTTCGCCCAGGACGCCATAGACCGCTTTAGCCACCCCGGAGACACGGTCTTGGATCCCTTCTGCGGCCGGGGCACGGCCCCCTATGCCGCAATGGTTGCTGGCAGGGACGCCCTCGCGTGTGAGATAAACCCGGTTGCCTGGGTGTACGCCGCGACGAAGACAGCCCCCGCGCCCGACCCAGAGACGGTGAAAGACCGCATCCGCGAAATCGCCGAGTCCACCTCGCGGGAAGATCGCGAGCCCAGATCGGAGTTCCAGACCCTCGCGTTCTGCCAGACCGTGCTGGGGTTCCTGCACGCCGCTCGTCGCGAACTGCGATGGCGAGACGACACCACGGACCGCACGGTCGCGGCGTTGATCCTCCATTACCTGCACAGCAAGATCCCCCAAGGGCTCTCGAACCAGATGCGGCACTGCAGGGCCATGTCGCCGGGCTACTGCGTGCGCTGGTGGAACGACAACGGCTATGAAACACCCCCCGAAGTAGACCCCGTCAGCTTCCTCCACGCCAGGGTCGACTGGCGCTACCTCAAAGGAATCCCCGAGCGCTCACATAGCAGTGGTGTAACCGTGGCCCTCGGCGACTCGGCCACCGACCTCGAGCCAGCGGTCAACCCGGCCCGGCTAGTAGTGACATCGCCCCCATACAGTGGGGTGACCGACTACAAGGCCGACAGTTGGCTGAGGCTGTGGGCCCTAGGGGAGGGCCCCGCTTTGCCCAAATGGGACACCAAACAGAAGCATGTCGGCTTGGCCGCGTACCGCACAATGCTTCGCCGGGTGTTCTCAGCGACAGCGCGTATTGCTCACCCTGACGCTGCGTGGTTAGTGCGCTGCGATGCTCGCGAACGAACATTCGATGTGGTGCTCCCGATCTTGTCCGAGGTCGTCGAAGGCCGAGACATCGACGTGAGTCCGGCTCCGTTCCGGCGACCCACCCAGACGTCGCTATACGGTGACCGAGCCACGAAACCTGGCGAGATGGACTTGCTCGTGCTCCCTGAGTCACGACGACCCCGGCAGCAGCGTGCGCGTCCCAGTGAGAACTAACCGGCGCTCGATGCCCGCACAGGACCCGAAGGCGATGGTGCAGAAGTTGTGGGACTTCTGCGATGTGCTGCGCGACGACGGCTTGTCCTACGGCGACTACCTGGAACAGCTCACTTATCTGCTGTTCCTCAAGATGGCCGATGAGCAGTACGAAATGCTAGGAGGAGACCGCATCGTTCCCGCCGAACACGACTGGCAGTCGCTGTTGAAACGGTCGGGTGCGGATCTCGAAGCCCACTACAGCGATGCGCTGGCCGCACTCGGTGCCGGTGAGGACATGCTCGGCGTGGTCTTCCACAAGGCCCGCAACCGCATCCAGACGCCTGCCAAGCTGGAACAGCTCATCAAAGAGTTCATCGACCAGCACGAATGGATGAGCTACGACGCCGACCTCAAAGGCGACGCCTACGAGGGCCTGATCGAGAAGACCGCTCAGGAGGGTGCCAGGGGAGCGGGACAGTACTTC
>JAKZTU010000426.1:0-18936 GCA_047516945.1 Acidimicrobiales bacterium | reverse complement strand
AACCCAGCCTCCCAGCACTCCCTCCGAGTCGCTGGAAGCCTTGGCCTCAGCTGCGTCAACGGTCGCTGATCTCCACGGCCTCGGAACCGTGCACGGGGCACTGTGTCCTGAACATGTGCTCGTGGCACCCGACAAGCGACCAGTCTTGTGCGGACTAGCCGACGCCACAGCGTTGACCGAAACAGGTTGCGCACACGACCTTGCGGGGCTCGCAGGGCTGATCGATCATCTTGGGGCGGCCTGCGAAGAAAAAGAGCGCCGCCAACTTGATGCCTTGGCGCGACGTGCAGAGCGGGGTTCAGTGACGGCCAGCGACCTCACCGCCGAACTCGACCGTCTGCACGGCGGCCCCCACAAGTTCACCGGCCGATCTAAGCGAACAGCTATCCCGACGCCAAGCAAACGGGCTTCAGCCATAGCCACTGCTCTGATTGCACTAGCCGTGCTGGGTTGGTTAGTGCTCAAACCCGAAGGCTCAGCCAACCCCACGCCAGAACTCAGCACCGCGCCAACCAACCCAGTGCCTACCAACCCAGTGCCTACCAACCCAGTACCAACCGGCCAGGTGTCAACCAACACCGTGCCGGCCAGCGAAGGTAGCGGGGCTCCTAGCGGACCGGTTGCGGTGCCTGCGACAACCAATGCAAGCGCCGTCGGTTCGGTCGACACAACCGAACTGGCTGGGAGTCAAAGCGAGATCGACCACGAGGATCGCTTGATCATCACCCATCAAGGCCGCCGCTACGGAGTCGGTCGGCTAGGTGATGTTGCGATACTTGGCGATTGGACATGCGACGGAGACATCACGCTGGCGCTGCTTCAGCCAGGCACCGGAGTCATCGCGGTGTTCGCAAACTGGCCTGCGCCATCACAGCGTCTCGAAGCCGATTTCGTGACCGTGGTTGATGGGGCTACCGACCTTCGCAACGACCCATCCGGCGGTTGCGATCAACTTCGAGTCACCCACGCCGGCGGATCAACACTCATAGATACGGAGTTTTCATGAACACCAACCGTCCTGACCCACTGCGCTGTGCCGCGCTCGTATTGCTATCGCTTTGTTGCGCGGCTTTCCTGATCGAACTCAGCAGTTCAACGCCTTGGCCTTCCACAGACCCAAGCGCTTTTCTTGACTGGTGGGAACGACACGGCACAGCCGCCGCGGCGATCACCCTGCTTCGCATCGTCGGCACCACCCTTGCCGGCTGGGGGATATTCATCGGCACCGCTGGATTGTTGGCGTCCATCCGTCCAAGCGGCCTGTTGCACGGCGTCTGGCGTCGTATAACGCCGAGCTCGTTCAGGCAGATCCTCGCCGCCAGCGCTATCACGATCACGCTTGCCGCGCCCACGGTCGCCAGCGCCAGCACTCAAGGCGTCCAAGCACGCATCGTGTTAGAGGATCTTGGGCCGCTGGAGGACTCAAGGCAAAACATCGAGGCAGCAAGGTTCACACCTGTGCTGACCGACCTCGGACCTCTCACAGTAGAAATGTCAAGCGAACCCAATGCAGAGACCATGCTCCCCTACTCCGATACGACAGCCTCCAGACTCGTCGAATCCTCTGGGGCCTCAGCCGAAGGCGACTCCCCCGGCACCTCGGACTCACAGCATTGGACCGTTACCGAGGGGGACCACCTTTGGAAAATCGCTATAAAAACCCTCCGCGGTCAGGGCTACCAGACTGAACCCGCCGCAGTAGTGGACTACTGGCACCAACTCATCGACGCAAACAGCGAAATCCTCAACGGGAACCCGGATTTGATTCATCCGGGGACGGTCCTGACTCTGCCTCCAGTGCCGCCGCAATCGTAGACAGGAACCTTTTGAGGGTCTGAGCTTCAGAATCAGACAAACCCAGTTTCTCGACCAGGTTGCCGAACACCGGATCGGCGGTGTCTGATCCGCGATCGGAAGCGCGCGCCGGTTCATCAACCGGAAGAAGTTGTGCGATCTCTACACCGTAAAAGCGGGCCAGTCTCCACAAACGCGGAACTGAGACAGCGCGTTCGCCGCGCTCATAGGCCCCCAGAACCGAAGCCTTGAACTCCTGGTTCGACAATCCCTCAACTTCCTGTAGCGACATCTTTTTTTGGCGTCGAGTGGCTCGCAGCATCTCACCCACTCGCTTGTTGTAGTCACCGATCGCCTTCGACCCTGGCACTGGTCTTCACCTACCAGTCGGCTCAAAGATCATGTGAAAGCCGATTTGATTCGTGAAAACAAGCCCTGGCCAGGTTCCGCGACCTCCTCGCCGCGAGCTTCGGCCAACTGGCGCAGCAAGCTCTCCTGGTCCTCGTCTAGTTCGTGAGGCACATCAACGACGATTTCAACCCGCAAATCACCACGTCCCCTCCCCTGAACATGAGGCACGCCGCGATTGCGGAACCGAAACTCCGTGCCGCTCTCAGTGCCACGAGGAATCACCAGAGTCTCGACACCGTCGAGGGTTTCGTACTCGAACTCCGCACCCAAGGCCACCTGAGTAAAGGGAACGTACAGGGCGTGAACGAGATCGTCGCCGTCTCGATGAAATATCGGATGGGGCCGCACACGCACATGCACGTAGAGATCACCCTGAGCGCCGCCACGCATTCCTGCAGCACCACGGCCACCGAGACGCAAAGTCGTCCCGTCGTCCACGCCCAACGGCACCTCGACCTTGTAGGTCCGTTGCTCGATCGTCCTGCCAAGACCGCCGCATTCATCACACGGTGTTTCGATCCTCTCCCCCGCACCACCGCAGGCCCGACAAGCCGATGCAGTAACCATCTGCCCCAGCACGGACTGGCGCACCCGGCGAACTTGGCCGGCCCCACCGCATTCATCGCAGACAACGGGGCGGGTATCGGGCGCAGCACCAGACCCGTCGCAAGGTTCGCAACGAACCGCTGTGCGTACCTTGATCTCGCGTTCCCCGCCGAACACGACATCTTCAAGATCAAGGTCGACATGGGCCTCAATGTCCTCACCACGGGGACTGCTCGCCCGCCCCTGCCCCTGGACGCCGAAACCCGATCCGCTACCGAAGAAGGCCTCGAAGATGTCACCTAGACCAGCGCCGAAAGGATCCGCAGCGCCCGGTGCGTCCGTCCCGAAACGGTCATAACGGGCTCGTCGGTCACGATCAGAGAGCACTTCGTAAGCCGAAGCCACCTCCTTGAAACGCGCCTCGGCCGAAGAGTCTCCGGGGTTCATATCAGGGTGGTATTGCCGAGCAAGTTTCTTGTAGGCGCGTTTGATCTCCTCGTCAGTCGCGTCCTTCTCTACGCCCAGCGTCTGATAATGGTCGGCCATATCAGTTCTCGCTCAAAGCACGACCAAGACGCTGGCTCACCACAGCTACCGCGGAGAGTGCCTGCTCGTAGTCCATACGCGTCGGGCCCAACACACCAATCATTCCGGTTGTCGCTCCCTCGACTGAGTACGGCGCCACGACGAGGGAACAGTCTGCCAAAGGCTCGACACCGGTCTCCCCGCCGATTGCGACTCGCATGCCACGATCAAGCACATCGCGGATCAAAGACACAACCACAACCTGTTGCTCGAGGATTGAGAGCACATCACGAATCTGTTCGACCGCCTCAAACGCGGCCGCAACCCGCGAAGCTCCCCCAACAACGATCTCCGCGGTGTGGGCAGCGGCACGCAACGCCTCAACAGCGGCGTTCAGTAGCGGATCGTCGTCCAACGCCTCGGGACTAATCTCCAGCAAAGACTTGCCTACAACCGTCTCGGCCAACCTCCGGTTGGCATCATCAACAATCTTCGGTGTGAGTTCGGTGGCGACCTCGATGGTGCGCTTTTCAATCACCCCATTGGACATGACCGCCACGACCATCACCACATGCGAAGAAAGGTCTACCAACTGTGTCGAGCGCACACAGGCGATGTCGACATTGGGACCCACCACCACAGCCGCGCAATCCGTCAACGAGATAAGCAGATCAGAGGTCCGGACCAGAACCGATTCGAGCTCTCCGTGAGCATCGGCAAAGAACTGACGGACCATCCCGCGATCCGCCCCGACCAGCGATGGTTCACGCTTACGCAAAGCGTCGACAAAAAACCGATAACCCTTGTCGGTCGGAATACGCCCCGCGCTCGTGTGCGGTTGAGTGAGGTACCCCTGCTCTTCAAGCACTGCCATGTCGTGACGCACCGTTGCGGGCGACACGGCCACGCCGGGCGCGTTCGATATCCTCCCTGAACCCACCGGTTGCGCCGTTTCGATGTACTGCTGGACGACGGCTGAAAGGATCGCTGCCTTGCGGTTGGCAAACAACATGCGTCGATCATCGATCATGGACAGAATTGTACCCCCCTGCCTTCGTCTCAGTCGTGGAGTTGCGTCTCAGTCGTGGAGTTGCAGAGCAGAGATGAACGCTTCTTGGGGGATATCGACCCGGCCGATCGACTTCATCCGCTTCTTACCGCGCTTTTGCTTCTGCAGCAGTTTGTTCTTGCGAGTGACATCACCGCCATAAAGCTTGGCGGTCACATCTTTGCGATAGGCGCGCACCGTGCAGCGGGCAATGATCTTTCCGCCAATAGCAGCCTGGATCGGCACCTCGAATTGCTGACGAGGAATCAACTCCTTGAGTTTTTCCGCCATTTTCTTGCCGTAACCGTAAGCGTTGTCCTTGTGGACGATGGTGCTGAAAGCATCGACAGCTTCGCCATGAAGCAACACATCAACTCGCACAAGGCTGTTGACCGCGTAACCGTCGGGTTCGTAGTCGAGGCTGGCATAACCCTGCGTGCGACTCTTGAGTTGATCGAAGAAGTCGATCACCACCTCAGCAAGAGGCAACCGATAGATGATCTCGACACGCTCAGGTGACAGGTACTCCATTTTAACCATCTCGCCGCGACGACCTTGGCACAGGTCCATGACAGTTCCCGTGTACTGCGACGGTGCCAGCACACTGACCTTCAGGTAGGGCTCCGCGATAGAGCTGATCTCGCCTGCCGGTGGGAGATCAGACGGGTTCGACACAACGGCGGTGCTTTGGTCGCTGCGGGTGACGCGGTACTCCACTGACGGCGCCGTCGAGATCAGCGACAGCCCGAATTCCCGCTCAAGCCGCTCGCGGACAATCTCCATATGAAGCAGGCCCAAGAACCCACAGCGAAACCCAAAACCCAGAGCACCGGATGTCTCTGGTTCATAGGTGAAACTTGAGTCGTTGAGGCGCAATTTCTCCAGAGCTTCTCGAAGATCGGTGAACTCGTCTCCCTCAATCGGATACAACCCTGAGAACACCATTGGTTTTGGTTCCCCATAGCCATCAAGTGGTTCAGCAGCGGGGTTCTTGTCGGTGGTGACTGTCTCACCCGAACGAGCTTCTCCCACGTCTTTGATACCGGCGATGAGATACCCGGTCTCTCCTGGACCAAGTTCATCAACAGGTTGATTTTCTGGCGTGCGCACACCGATTTCGTCGGGATCGTGCGTTGTCCCCGCATGCATGAACCGCAGCTTGGACCTGGACGACATCACACCGTTGACCACCCGCACCGAAGACACCACACCGCGGTACTGATCGAAGTGTGAATCAAATATCAACGCTTGAAGCGGATCGGTAGCGTTCCCTCGCGGGCAGGGAGTGGTCGCCACCACGGCGTCGAGAAGCTCTGCAACCCCCTCACCGGTCTTGGCGGAGATGTGCAAAATGTTTTCGGCGGGAATGCCGAGAACCTGCTCTATCTCCGCGGCGTACCTGTCGGGCTCAGCCGCGGGAAGGTCGATCTTGTTGAGACAAGCGACTATTTCCATGTCGTTCTCCATCGCCAGATAGCAGTTCGCCAAAGTCTGAGCTTCTATTCCCTGCGCCGCGTCAACCACCAGAATCACGCTTTCGCAAGCCGCCAGCGAACGGCTCACCTCGTAGCCAAAATCGACATGGCCTGGGGTGTCGATGAGGTTGATGACATGGCTGCCCCACTCCAGACGAACCGACTGAAGCTTGATGGTTATCCCCCGCTCCCGTTCCAGATCCATGGAGTCGAGGTACTGATCTCGCATGTCTCTAATGTCGACCGCGCCTGTGAGTTCCAACAAACGATCGGCGAGGGTGGACTTGCCATGATCAATGTGGGCGATGATCGACGTGTTACGTATGCGCTCAAGGTCCATCTGCCACCGACGATATCTGCGAGCGGGTGCGATCCAGTGCTTGCACCCGATACGCTTGCCCGTCGTCCAATCGTGATCACCAGCAGGTAACCGTGGCAAATATCAAGTCGCAAATTAAGCGCAACCGACAGAACCTGAAGCGCAGTCAGCGCAACCGAAGCGTTCGGTCCGAGATCAACACCCGTACCCGCACAGCGCTTGACGCCATCAACGATGATGCTGAGGATTCCGAAGAGGCGGTCCGGCTCGCCATCCAACGCATCGACAAGGCTGCCCAAAAAGGTGTACTCCACAAAAACACTGCGGCCCGCAACAAGAGCCGCTTGGTTCGCAAGCTCAACGGTTGGAGCGATGGCTGAGGTTGCTCAGCCGAGCCACTAGTACTTCCATCACCAACTCGGGAGGCCAGTCGACGGTACCCCGAAGTTGCAGGTCGGCGGTTGCCAGCAACTCAATGGCACGGGCCAGTTTGACAGTCCCAAGCTTGTGGCTCTGCTGCATCGCTTTCTTGGCGGGATACGTCGACCCCTTCATTCCCAACAGCGTCGCTGCTTCGGCTTCGTTGAAGACGCCAGCGCCATCCAGGCGAAGCATGTTGGAGTAGCGCTTGTGAAGAATGCCCACTAAGCGAAATGCCGCACCGTTACGCTCGCTCGGAGTTCCCTCATAGGGAATGAGCCGAGGCAGCAGCTTCAGTGCGGCAGCAATATCGGCGTTGTCGATGGCATCGTCGAGAGCCCACGGTACGGCTGAGCCAACTTTGTCTCCGCCATATACAGCCACATCGTCGCTAGTGACAGTTGCGCCAGGGCCCAAAGCGCCTTCAAGTGTTCGCAAAAGCCCCACGACACGGCCCCGGTCCTCTCCAATGAGGGCTTCGATGGCGACAACTGCGGCCCGATCAAACTCAAGTACCGAGGTGCCCAAGTGCTCACGCAACCAAGCCGACCCACCCTTACCCCTAGGGACCGAAGTCTGTTGGATCGTGCCTCCCGCAACCTCCACAGCCACCTTCAACGCCTTGGGGAGCGAAGGCATCCTGTCTACTTTGGGATCAACACCGCGCTCCCACACGATTACCAGGTCGGTGGAATCGAGCGGCTCAGCGAGTAAAGCGGTGATCGCGCCGAGATGTTCTGGTCGTGCCCACCGGCTCGCCTGACGGCCGACTACAACACGCTTGTCGGTCAAGAACGGTGGAGTTCGGGCAGCGTCGATCAGGCGCGCAGGCTCGAAAGTACCTTCCTCAGTGCGATATTCAGCTTCAGTGAGTGTCTCGAGCATCAAAGAACGATCACCGTCGCCTATCAACTCGTCGACGGCCTTGCTTACCGCCTCTCCGACCAGAACCGGATCGTCACCGAGTATGAGCCGAAGAGCCATTTGCGCTCTATCTCCCGCTCTCGTTCGCTGCACTCACCGGGCCACGGGTGCGCCGATTTTGCAGCATGGCGCTCATCATGTCTGCCACGCGACGGCTACCGGTCACGTCGTGGGCTCTCAACACGCGACAGCCGAGCGCGATCCCCAAGGCGTGCGCACCCAGCGTCGCATAAGTCCGATCATCAACCAAAGTGCCGGTCAACTCACCAAGGAAACCCTTGTTGGATGCTGACAAGAAAACCGCAAACCCCAACTGAACCAGATCGTCGCTGTGTCGCATCAACTCGATTGACATCGCCGGGGTCTTCCCCAAGTCGAGTCCCGCGTCGATCATGATTCTCTGACGATCGATACCAGCCGACATAGCGGACTCCGCCCGCACCCGTAAGAACTCAGCGACCTCAGTGCGCACATCGCCGTAGCAGGGTTGCGGGTCGGGAATACGAGGGCCTATGCGCACATGTGTGGCGACCACCGAAGCGCCGTGTTCAGAGGCGACTTTGAGGTAGTTGGGATCCGCGAAACCGCTGATGTCATTGCCGACCACAGCCCCCGCTTCAAGAGATTCTTCAAGCACCGAAGCACGGAAGGTGTCAACCGAAACGGGAAGATCAAAACGGGCTCGGAGGGCCTTAATGGCAGGGACGACACGTTCGATTTCCTCTTGCGGAGTTACTTCTGGTCCGGGACCTGCTTTGACTCCACCGACATCCAAGAAGTCCGCTCCTTGGTCAACCAGCAGTTCCGCTTGGCGTAAGAAACTGTCGAAATCCCAATATCTTCCGCCGTCAAAAAAAGAGTCTGGAGTTCGATTGAGGATGCCCATCACGAGCGCACGAGTGGTCACATCAAAGCGCGTATCGCCCAACTCAACGAACATCGACCGGACTTTACACGCAGACTACGACAACAAGCACTCAGTTCGGCTCCTGGGAGGGTCCACGCTGCACACTCAACTCCAGTCGAGGCTGAACTCGTTCGAAACGCACCGTCAAATCGTCCAACTCAACGGTCTGCCCCACTTGCACGGTTCGTCCGCCCGGCACGCGGTGCATCGGCGGAGCCGCCACCGGAAACGCACCAAACCGCTCGGTGAGCGCCAGCACAGCCTCCGCGTCGGAGCGATCACCATCAAGGGCCACGGCCAGATCAGGTTTCTTGCCACCACTGACTCTCAACGACTCGATCAATCCCCGTGTCGGCGGATTATCGAGCACCAACACCAGATCACCACCCCCGGACACGATCACCCGCGACTCCCCAACCAAGCGGTGCTCACCCGGTCCCAAACTCGGAGCCGTTATCAACGCAACCAGACCAACCAGCGATGCCAACCCCGCGGCCACAACCATCGACAACCGCAACCTCGACACCGCCAGCAAAGCAGCGGACCCCAGCAACAAGATCGACACCACCCCAAGCGTTGCCTGAGGGCCACGCGCAGCCCACGAAGCCACACCCCCGATCCACCAGAGCATCACCTTGCTGGGAATATGCACCAGCTCCGCTACGAATCCACCAAAGAAGCCTGCAAACATTCCACCAGTGCAGCCCCAAACCATCACCGCGCCCGACACCGGACCCGCCAACAGATTGGCCGGAAGCGACGCCAACGGCAGCGGCCCGAACAACCCCAACAACACCGGCGACACCGCCAACTGAGCTGCCGCCGTGGTTGCCAACGGCACCCGCAACCAAGCTGGTCCCACAAAACGTTCGGCGAGAGGAGCCGACCACCAAACAATGCCCGCAGTCGCGGCCACCGACAGCTGAAAAGCCACAAGGTGAACCAGAAACGGGTCGATCAACAGCAACGCCGCCACTGCCCAGGACAATGCCCGTTTCCCATCAATCGGAGCCCCCATGACCGAAGTACCGATCCCTGCGCCGGCCATCGCAACCGCACGCAACACGGAGGGCTCAAATCTGGTGATCACCGCAAACAACAACAGAGTGGCAAAAAGCCACAACGCCCGAAACGCCGGACGGAAACGCCCGGCGAACGGGGCGACCACAGCAAGCACAAACGCCACGTTCTGCCCCGAAACGACCAACAAGTGACCCAACCCCGCAGCTCGAAAGTCATCTGCAACCACCGCGGTCTGGCCTCGATCATCACCGATCACCATCCCCAGAAAGATTGCTTGGTCGCCGCGGCTCAACGATCGCGCCCCGCTCACCAAGGTTCTGCGCACCGTGTTGGCGAACCTAAAGACCGGCGATCCCGGTTCGTGACCATCAACAGAACGAACCGTGAGCCTGCCAACCACATGACGCCAGCGGGCAAACCCGTCTTGTGCGCTCGCGGGTGCGATACGCCCGCTCAACAAAACCCGCTCACCTGCCAACGCATCATCAAGCCGCGCTGCGGGTGCACCATGCGCCACAGCGGTAAGCCGTTTGCGATCGTGGCGCACTGTGGCAACCACACCAACCGGACCCACAGGACGGGGGTCGTCGAGCAGCGTCACCCAGCCAGAAAATGAGTCAGCTTCCGGGGGATCGAGTGCGTCTACCGCCGCGGCTCCACGGGTGCCGACAGCAACAAAGGTGAGCAACACCACCAGAGCTACATGTCTTCGCCAACTCGTCAACAAGACCAGCACAACCAGAACAGGCAGCGAAACCGCAAACATCCACCACGCCCCCAACGCCGCGGCCAAAGCCACCACGTGCGCCGTCACACCGATACCAACGGCACGAGTTGCTCCAGCTTGGCCTCCCCGATTCCCGGAACCTCGATCAGGCCCTCCACTCGGCTGAACGCACCGTGCTGCTCCCGATGGCGAATGATCGCGGCAGCGATACTCGGCCCGATACCTGGAAGTGTCTCCAGGGCCGCAGGATCAGCAGTATTGAGGTTCACCCGAGAGCCAGACAAACCGCTGCCGTTGCCGCCGCCAGGATTCGTAGGACCGACCACCGAGGGCTCTGGCTCTCCGATCACAGGTACCCAGACCCGCTGACCATCAGCCAACGGCGCCGCCAAGTTGAGCCGTGAACGATCCGCGTCCAAGGTCAACCCGTTCGCGGCGTCTATGGCATCGTGCACACGGGATCCCTCGGCGAGGTCGTGCACCCCGGGGAACACGACGGCTCCCTCAACGTGCACAACAATCCGCGCGCTCGAACCCTGCGAGGATTCAGTTGCCGCCGGCGCGCCCGGCGCGGTCGCAACTCTCGGCAACACCTCTTCGACCGGGGTCACCTCCGGCGACGCCAACGCCCACCAGCCCCCCGCTGCCGCGGCAACAATCGCTGCCACACCCGCGACAAAACCCCAAATGGTCACCCCGAGCCGGTCCGCGACCGAATCAGCCCAACGCTGAACCGCCTCGCCTCTGCCCACCGCACGCCGTCCTTTGTGAGGTCTTTTTGCGGGGGAAGCGCCTCGCCGAAGCGTTACCGAACCCTACCTACTCCAACCCCCATATTGACAGCGCCGAAAGCGGTTTGCACAGAACCCGCTTCCGGCAGCACCCGTTCGCTTTCGGTCATGTATTGTTGTTGGGTTCTTGGGAGATCCGAGCATGGTTAGGTCGGTTCTCCATGGTGTTTGCGCAAGGGTTCCGGGATGAATTCGCCGTGACCTTCAATTAGTGCATCTACTAGCGACCAGATTTGTTCGAGATCCAATTCGGCGGAGGTGTGCGGATCGAGCATCGCCGCGTGGTAAATGTGGTCTCGGTGGCCGGTCTTAAGCGCTTCAACGGTGAGTTGTTGGGGGGCAATGTTGGTTCCCATTAGCGCTGCTAATTGCGGTGGCAGTTTGCCGATCACCGAGGGAGTAATGGTTTTGCCATCGACGGTGGCGGGAACTTCGACGATGCAGCCGGTGGGCAGATTGTCGATCAAGCCATGGTTGGGCACGTTCACGTACACTTCGCGTTCTTTGCCCGTTTCCAAGCTGTGGATAATCTGCGGGGCGAACTCGTCGCTATTGGGAAGTTCGATCAGTTCGACACCCGCTTCAAGTCGGGCCCGCAACTCGTCCCATTCGGCAATCTGGTTTTCGCAGCGGCGCACGTATTCGCGGACGGGGATTTCGAAGCGTTCAATTAAATCGGGGCGGCCTCGCTTGAGAAAATACGGCGTGTACTCGGCGAAGTGCTCGCTTGATTCGGTCACGAAATAGTCCAACCGCCGCAACATTTCGTAGCGGACTGCGTCAGGGAGTTGCCATTCGCTCCGCTTCGGCGCACTCGCTGGATCAATGTGGAGTTTCTTGAGTTCGGGGTACAGGTCTCGGCCTTTGTGTTCCAACCGCAAGAAGAAAGCCATGTGGTTGATTCCGGCCACGAGGTAGTCGAGTTCTTCGACCGGCAAACCAAGGTCGGACGCCAAATGTTGTGCTGTGATGGGAACGCTGTGGCAAAGCCCGTATGCGTCAACTTCGCAGAGTTCGGCTAGACCCCACATATTGATCGCCATCGGGTTGGCGTAGTTGAGCAACACTGCGTCTGCGCACAGTTCGCTCATGGTTCGGCCGACTTCGACCAGAACCGGAACAGTGCGTAGACCTCGCATAATGCCACCGATGCCGATCGTGTCGGCGATGGTCTGATCCAGCCCGAATTGTTCGGGTAGGTCAAAGTCCAGCACGGTCGCTGGTTCGAAGCCGCCGACCTGGAACATCGTGATCACATAGTCCGCACCGTCAAGGACGGTTCGTAGGTCGGTGCTGGCACTGACCTGCGCCGCCGCACCGTAGCCATCCACCAATCTCCGCGCGACGATTTCCGACGTAGCGAGCCGCTGCAAGTCAATGTCATGGAGCCGAAACTCGAGGCAGTCCCGAAGGTCCTCGTAACCCAGCAGGTCGTTGAGGAGATTCCGGGCAAATACCGTGCTGCCCGCTCCGATGAATGCAACTTTGGCCAACTTCGCTCCCGTAAAAATCTGTGGCTCACCATAGAACAAGTTTTGATTTACATCAACGTTGACGCCATCGTTGACGTAGCGTTCATCCCGATCAGTGTTGTCTGCTAGCCGTTGAGTCCACACCCGTAAGAAATTCGCAAGCTAGACAGATAGCAACGTCGTCCACCGAAAGACTCAAGCGACATGCCAAGAGGAGCAACCCTACGAGACGTGGCCTACAAGGTCGGAGTGTCGCCTCGTACGGTGTCGAGAGTAGTCAACGACGAGGGAGGCTTTTCGGAGGCAACTCGCGTCAAAGTGCTCGAAGCGGTAGAAGACCTCGGATATCAGCCGAACATGTTGGCCCGCGGCTTGATCACCCGCCGCAGCGGCACGGTCGGGCTTGTCGGCGTAGACATGACCGACCCTTTCTTCCCTGCGATGGCCGAGGGCATCCAGAACGCGGCCCGTGAAACCGGCCGCACAATGTTCTTCGCAAGCAACGATGGCGACCCCCAACGCCAAGCAGAAGTGTTCAGATCACTGTTGTCCCACGCGGTTGACGGAGTAATCGTGTTCCCAGCACCCGGGTCGATCGAACAGTTGACCGCTTACGCCCGACGCGGAATGCCGCTCGTAATCGTCGACGACATCGTCGAGTTCCCCAATCTGGCCTCCGTCTCCTTCGACTTGGAGGATGGCGCCACCAAGGCCGCTCAACATCTTTTGGCCACAGGAAGACGCAAAATCGGAATGATCGGGTCAGAGAACACGGTTCCCAGAACGCGGCGCCGTGAGCGGGGCTTCTACCAAGCGTTCGAAAACGCGCCAGAAGGATCTCAGCGCCCAGAACTAGTCCGCGTGCAGCCAACGGTTAGTGGCGGAGCAAACGGCTTGCAACAACTGCTTGAGCGTCAACCCGGCCTCGACGGCATATTCGCTTACAACGACTTGATGGCCGTCGGTGCCATGCGCGCAGCACAATCGGTCGGCTACCAAATACCCGACGACATTGCCATAGTCGGCTGCAACGACATCGAAATGAGTGCCCTCGTAAGCCCTAGGCTGACCACCATCAGACTCGACCGCCCCCGACTGAGCGCGGAGGCGATCCGAGTCCTCCATGATCTGATCGAAGCTCCGGGAAGCAACCCCGCTCCGGTGATCCTGCCTGTGGAACTGGTAATGCGAGAGTCGACATGATCAAGCCAACTGCGCTGGACCGAGCTGCCCAGCGCCATCAGCGGAACTGGGGTCCGCCGGAGATCTTCAGCCGCGCACCCGGACGAGTGAACCTGATCGGTGAGCACACCGATTACAACGACGGATTTGTGCTGCCGATGGCTCTGCCGTTCGACACTGCCATCGCCGCTAGCCGAGCACCCAACGGGTCCAAGACCGAGATCTTCTCAGAGGGTTTTGGACACGCCGTGCTCGCGCCGGCACCATCAGAGATCGAACCCCGCCACTGGGCCGTGTACCTACATGGCGTGCACGACCTGCTGAAAGCCGAAGGTATCGCTCCCGGACCCTGGAAAGCCACCATCGCCACCGACATACCAGCAGGCGCCGGGCTGTCCTCATCGGCAGCTCTCGAGGTAGCAGTTGCCTCGACAATCTTGTGCTTGGCCGAAACCGAACGATCGCCGGCCGAGACCGCCCGACTATGCCAACGCGTCGACAATGAGATTGTGGGCATACCCAGCGGAATCATGGACCAGATGATCTCTGCATCAGCCGTTGCAGGACACGCTTCGCTAATCGATTGCCGCTCACTTCAAACCAACCCGTACCCACTACCAGACAATTCTGTAGTGGCGATTATGGACACCAAGACCCGTCGTCAGCTCGTCGACTCTGCATACTCAGACCGCAGAGCAGCCTGTGTCAGAGCAGCCGAGGCAATCGGCATCGAATCTCTGCGCGACGCCCAACTAGACGACCTGGATCGGCTACCGACCCAACTCGGAACCGAACGGCGTCGAGCTCACCACGTAATCACCGAAAACCAACGCACTCTCGATGCCGCGAATGCAATGTCGAACGGCGATGCCGAAACCCTCGGTGCCCTCATGAACTCCAGCCACGAGAGCTTGCGTGATGACTACGAAGTATCAGGGCCCGCCTTGGACCAGATTGTGGAGATTGCCCGAGAAAGCCCCGGTTGTTTCGGTGCTCGCCTTACGGGAGGCGGTTTCGCAGGTTGCGCGGTGGCGTTGGTGCAGGCCGACCAGGCAGTCGAGTTTCGGGCCCGCGTCGAAGAGCACTACCGAAACGAGAGAGGCATGGATGCCGAAATCTGGCTGTGCGAACCCGCGGCCGGCGGGTCTGTCACATCCGCCACAGCAGGCGCCACCAATCCCTAGAACCCGCCAACGCCTAGAACAGAGCGGTGCTCAGCTTTCGACGCCACAGAGCGCTGCGGGGGTCTTCGGGGCCGAGCACCTCAAGCAAGTCAACAAACTTCCGCCGTGCCTCGTCATCGGTCTTCACAGTGATCAACAGTTCGGCCAGAGTCGCCTCAATGTCGTCGCCGATCCCGCCGGTGCGAGCCATCGCGGTGATCCGGCGCGTCTCGGCCGATTCCGGGATGCGTTCGAGCAGCTTCAGCCCAGTGTCAACTTCACCCTGCTCCACCAATAGTTGTGCCAGAGCAGTAACCGCAGCTGGATTGTCGGGTTCGATCTTCAATGCCGCCACCAAAGACTCCTCGTCTCCAATCGCAACGAGCGTGTCCACCTCGCTTTGGGCTGGTGCGGGTGCCAAGCGCTGCACGAACTCACGTACCTGAGCTTCTCCTTGGGCGCCCATGAAGTCATCGACGACCTGTCCGTCGGCCATCGCATAGACAGCGGGAATCGATTCCGCTTTGAAAGCTTGTGCGACCCCGGGGTTGGCGTCGATATCGACCTTGGCCAATTCGACCGCTCCGTTGGTCTCGGCGACGACCTTCTCCAGTATCGGAGTGAGCTGCTTGCACGGTTCGCACCATTGTGCCCAAAGATCGACAACGACCGGTATCGTCTTGGAGCGCTGCACCACATCGCGGTCGAAAGTCGAGTCCGTTACGTTGGCCATAGTGACGTGCAACGTAGCGCAACAGCGATCGATTCCCTTCCCCGGCAAGTTTCAGGCCATCATGTGGGGCCACGAACAACTCCACGAACGCTCCCACCGACACGGAGGCAAGCAACACCCATGAGTTCTGCTATCGACCCTGAGCGGCTGTATCGAGTGCTTCGCACACCCGATGTTGTCGATCCTGTTCTCCTAGTGCATTTTGATGGCTGGGTCGACGCGGGGCGCGGCGCCAGAACCGCTATCCGCCATATCAGCAACGTCACCGGAGCCGAGAAATTGGCAGAGTTCGACACCGAATATCTTCTCGACTATCGGGCGCATCGACCAACGCTGCACATCGTCAACGGCATCAACGCCGACATCGACTGGCCAATAATCGAACTCAGTGCAGGAAGCGACAGCGACGACCGTGACGTGCTCATCCTCAGCGGAGCTGAACCGGACCACAATTGGCGTGCGTTCGTTGAGGCGGTACTCGGACTTGCCAAGCGCTTCGGAGTGCGTCGGCTCGTAAGTTTAGGGGCCTACCCGGCCGCAGTTCCCCACACTCGCGACACCCGCCTGACCATCACCTCGCCCACTCCCGAACTTGTCCGCGCCAACCAGTCGGGAGCCACACTCGATGTACCAGCGGGTGTGGCCGCAGCAATCGAAGCGGCTTTTACTTCCGCAGGTATTGCCTCTCTCAGTCTTTGGGCTCAAGTCCCCCACTACATCGCTGCAGCCCCTTACCCCTCCGCGGCACTGTCGCTCATCGAAGGACTCGTCGACGCCGCGGGGATCAGAATCGACAGCGGGGCTCTCTCAGAACACGCGCTGACGATCCGCAACCAACTTGACGCTCTCATTGCTGAAGACGCAGATCACAGCCAGACAATCGCCCAACTCGAACGTCACCATGACGAGTTCAACTCCGGCGCAATCAGTACCGAAGGCGCTCTTGCCATTTCCGAAGAACTTGGAGCCCAGTTCGAGAAGTTCCTGCGCGCCCAAGACGATGCCGCTCCGGGCGAAGACACCCCTGAGGGAGACAGCGTCGAGGGTGACCCAGAATGAAAATCGATGCTGGGCTCATGGGCCCACTCGACAGCGTCGCTCAAACAGCCGCTCAATCGTCCTACCGCGGCAACGCCCAGAGTTTTCCTTGTCCCACATCTGTGACCAGCGCGGCACCGGCGGGTGCCGTTGCGTCGGCTCGCAAAAGCAAATGAGACGTGTCCGAGCTGATCTCGTCTGGGCTGATCCCGATTGAAGTGTTGTCAAATCCAACTTCCCAGGCGACCGCACCAGTCAGGTTGGGAGACAATCCTTCGGTATCGACAGCGATCCGGCTTATCTGAACATCGCCTAGAGCTTCTTGAACGGTGCTCAAGGTAGCTGTCTCAAATAGCTGATCGAGAGCTTCGAGGTCCGAAGCGGTTCCGAGCGTTATTACCACTAACGCCAAGCCCAATCCCAGCCACGGTTGTGGTCGCCGGAATGCCATGAGCAACACAGCAGCGACCGCGAGAGCTACGAGGGCCGCCGCTCCCGGTTCGAACACATCATTACCAAACGGTGCACCGCCCGCTTCGGTTCCGAGCATCATGATCGGAGAACGGGCCTCATTCCAGTTGTCGCCGGGGCCGGCCCAGGCACCCCACAATCCCGAAATCACAATAGCGACGGCCATCGCGACACCCGCCCAAACAGCACGCATTCTCGCTAGACCAATGATCCCCGCCGCAACCAGCATGGGAGCCATCACTTCTATGTAGCGCCCGTGAAGGTATGCATCGGCACGTTCAACACCGGTCAGAAACCAACCCGCAACAACAACCACGGCAAGGACTTCGAGAAACACCCACGGCCCGACTGGCGGCGAGCGAAGCAAAACAACCACCCCGATAATGGCTAGACCCGCGGTGGCAAGCACTAGGTAGCCAACAGTGCCGGTACCTCGCACAACCATCTCGGGCACTTCGTCCCAACCACGCCGCTCAGCCAGATCAACAATGTCGTAGGTGCCACTGCTCGCAAACGCGGCACCAGCCACCAACCGACGCACTCCCTCCACCGCTGCCAGCCCCAAAAGACCGACTCCTCCAACAACCAGCGTGCCGCGCCCGCCGAATCGTCTACCGCCGCCCGCAATGCCGACGGCGGCTGCTGTGGCGAAGATGGGGCCGGTCTGTTTGCGTCTAACCAGCCGATCAAATCGGGCGACACAGGGAACTGCCAGAACTATCACCAAGGCGCAAACACCCATCCGCGGGTGGCTGGAATATAGAGCCGCTGCGACGCCTGCCACCGCGATTGCTCTGCCGTTTGACGGACGATCCACGAACCGGATCAAACACAAAACACTTATCGCCACCAGCAAAGGCAGCAGTCGCTCAGTCCACACAATTGAAGCGGTTGACATGTGCGCTGGAAGCGACGCGCCGACTACAGCTGCGACCAACGACCAGCGATGGGTCGCCCCGGTGAGCCGTCGAACCACTAAGTAGAGAACTGGCACTAGGGCAGCTCCGAGCAGCCCGTTGAGAATCCGAGCCCAAATCAGCATCGACGATTCATCCAGTCCAAGCGCCCAGCCAGGCGCCAGAAGCGCCGGGTAAAGCACACCGTAAGGGGGTTGATCCGCAAGCGGCGCCGCTCCCTGGCCTGCCAATGTCCTAGCCATGCCGAAATAGGCGAGATCATCGGAGACCAGCAGCGGACCAGGCGTGAGCATGGCAACCCAACTTCCGACGACAGCATGCAACGCTGTCACCGCTGCCAAAGTTCTGCGTTCGTTTCTCGTGGACACAGTGGGCACCACCACGACGTTACGCGCCCCGCGCCATCTGTAGTGGGAGGGGCCTACTCGACTGCTACTATCCACGTCTGGAGAACGCGGGGCTATAGCTCAGTTGGTAGAGCGCTTCCATGGCATGGAAGAGGTCAGGGGTTCAATTCCCCTTAGCTCCACAAACCTTCTCACTCGGGGCCAGATGGGATTGCGGGGGTCCAATCGAGGCGGGGACGGTCACCCCAGAGACGTTCAAGTTGGTAGAAGTCGCGTTGGTCCGAGCGGAACACATGCACGACGAACGCGCCGTAATCCAACAGCACCCACTCCCGCTCTTCTTTGCCTTCGACACGTACTGGAGAGGGTCCGCCCGCAGATCGGATCTCCTCCTCGATCGCATCGATAACAGCATTGACCTGCCGGGAGTTAGCGGCGCTGGTGATCACAAAATGGTCTGTAACCGCAAGCACATCTCCTACATCGATGATCAGAGTGTCGATCGCTTTCTTGTCATCCGCGGCCACCGCGGCTTGCCGCACCCACTTGAGATGATCTTCGCTGCCTTCGCTCACGAGCCGACCCGGTCCAAACCGACGGTAACGGTGAGGTCAACTGGCTGGTCGGAGTCCTCAACAAATCTCGCGGAAGCTCCTATCGCATCAGCCAGAACAATCGCCGCTTGCTGGCGATCAGCGATGTG
>JAKZTU010000425.1:0-3613 GCA_047516945.1 Acidimicrobiales bacterium | reverse complement strand
CCGCCAGTTGAGTCCCAACAAGCGAGTGACGCATGAACCGAGTCCGATGCGACGGCTCCCGTAGCGCAATCAGGTTGAGGAGGTGCTCGAACACCGTCCTCGCAGACCGATGAGCAGACCGCCCCCGACCAGATACCGCGTCGAACAAGAGATCGTTGAATTCGAGGCCGAAGCGGTTGCGTTGGGGCTCGAAGGCGGTCGGCCGGTTGCCCATGTGGCCCGGGATCTGGGGTTCGGTGAGACGAATTTGAGGAGCTGGGTTCGCCAGGCCCGAATCGACCGGGGCGGCAGGCCAGGTCTCGCCACTGAGGAGCAGGCCGAGTTGTTCGAGTTGCGCCGGGAGATGACAAGGCTCCGCATCGAGCGCGAGCTGCCATGAGAGCGACGGCCTTGTGTGTGGGGGAGGATGCACAGGCGCACTTGGACTCGATGGTGAAGCGGAGCGACGGCCTTGTGTGTGGGGGAGTGTTGGCAGCGACCCGCTATAGGTGAGTCGCTGCCCGCTGGCACCGAATCGAACAGCGCAGTTTCCGACTGTGTGCTTGACTTGAGCAATATGCAACCGTTTTGTGAGCAGTATTCAACCGTTTTGATAGAGTCTCGGCTGACGGACCCGATTGGTTGTCTGTTCAAGCCTGCAGGTGAGGATCCCCCATGAAGCCCAAGCGGTCGCGGCTATTGCCCCTGTCTGGATCGACAATGCCCAACAACCCTAGGATATCCGAGAGCATTGCGCGCAGCCGCTGGCCTGGCCTTGGTCGCGGTTTTGCCCGTCTTCGTGTTTTGTGCTGTGGCGGCAATCGCGAATCAGGAAGCGCGCGAGGTGCTGCGGCGGCATGGGTGAACGGATGCGATGCATGAAGGGGATGCAACGCCGATCCGCTGCCCGTCTTTGGTTGCAATTGGGGTTTGTCGTCGCGGCTGCGACCCTATTGGCAGCAGTGCTGCCTTCTACGCGTTCTGCAACTGGGGCCACCGGTACGGTTGCAGGCGCGGCCCAAGGGGACTACTTGCTCCCGGACTTGGTCAGCGACCCGCCCACCTTTGACTACGGGGCGAACGTGTTCTCGGTAGGAGGGCAAAATCGGCTTCTTCTGCGATTCGACGGCTATGTGACCAATCTGGGCGACGGGCCCGTTGACCTTTCGGGCAACCCGCAACTGACCGATTCAGCCGACCCCACGAGCCACGATGTCTGGCAGCGGGCTAGGACCGCGTCGGGGGAATGGGTCAATCTTGCACAGCCTCCCGTGCGCTATGAGACTTCCGACGGGCACAACCACTTCCACTTGATGGACATCGTGGCTTACTCGCTGTGGAGCCAGCACGGCACGACACTGGTCGCGCCCGGAGCCAAGGTTGGGTTCTGCCTTGCCGACTCAGAGGAGCTGCCGGAACACCACCCCAACCCAGGCCCAGCGACATATCTGGATGACGTCACCCAGGACTGCATGGCCAACGAGCCG
Source organism: Acidimicrobiales bacterium (assembly GCA_047516945.1). Taxonomy (GTDB): domain Bacteria; phylum Actinomycetota; class Acidimicrobiia; order Acidimicrobiales; family Aldehydirespiratoraceae; genus VXYK01. Next base: position 2,147 of record JAKZTU010000425.1, on the reverse strand, counting down.
AACGCGACAAGCCTGCACATGGGAGTCACCGAGGGGTGGAGAGACATATACGACGGCGATGTGACCTTTCAATGGATTGACGTGTCCGACGTGGGCCCAGGCCGGTACAGACTCGGCGTCGAGGCCGACCCTTACAACATCTTGATCGAGACCGACGAGACCAACAACGGCGTCGCCCTGTCCGATGATGTCAGCGTCGTCCCCGGGTATGTGGCAAAATCGAAGGTGCTTACCGGCGAGCCGGACACCAATCGGGCGCTGTGGCTGGCCACCAAGAAATACGGCAATCCGGGAACAGCCGCATTCCGAATCGTGTCCCGCCCATCCCACGGAACGCTCACGACCAAGAGCAAATACACCGCCATTCAAGGAGGCATCCGTTACTCCGCCTTCAAGAACAGAAACGTCGTGTACACACCGGACCCCGGTTTCTCCGGTGTGGACACATTCGAGGTCATAGCGTTCGACTCGGCCAGGCCCGATTTTCCGACCAGCCCCGCAGTGGCAACAGTCACCATAGATATGACCTCCGCCGAAGCTGTCGTCACGATCATCGACGCCCCGCCGTCGATCCCCGCGGGAACGACCACAAGCCTGCAAGCCCAAGTCGACGGCGCCGCAGCAGGAGTGTCTTGGTCGGTAGACGGAACTGGCGGCGGCAACGCAACGGTGGGGACTATCGACGCCGACGGCACCTACACGGCCCCCTCCGCAGTTCCAGAAGCGGGCTCGGTCACTATCAGGGCCACAAGCACAGCCGCACCCTCAGCCTTCGCCGAGACGGCGATGACGATCACAGAAGCGCCCAACACAGCGCCATCGGTCACATCACCAGGCAACCAGTCATTCAACGTCGGCGACTCCGTCGACGTGCATGTCGCCGCCATAGACGCACAGCGCGACCCGCTCACCTGGAACGTCGACATGCTCCCCGCCGGGCTAGCCCTTGTAGCCCAGACAGGCAGAATAGTGGGCAATCCCACAATCTCGGGAACAACGCAATCAAGGGTCACCGTGAGCGACGGCAAGCTGTCAACCAGCATCACCGTCTCATGGAACATCTCACCCCAAGAAACGCTCCGGGTCCCGGACAAGCCCGCTGGCCTCTCGGAGGTGTCGGCGTCGCATAGCTCTGTGGTGTTGAGCTGGGACGATCCAGGCGACGGCTCCATAACCGGATACCAAATCTGGCGCCGCGACATCGCCGCCCAGCCCGCGGGCACCTTCACTTCGATCGCGGACGACACCGCCAGTTCGTCCACGTCTTACACCGACGCGACCGTGGAGGCCGGCACCCGCTACTCGTACCGGATCGTGGCCATCAACGCCGCGGGCACCTCCCCCAAATCCAAGCCCTTGGGCGTGCGCACCCCGGCCGCTCCGCAACAACAAGGCTAGGAACAAGACGAGTCCACGTGGAAAGTGGTCCGAGTCGAGGACAGTTCGAATATTCCCGGTCTCATCCTGCATGAGATACGGGGATTGATCGCAACGCAACACGAGCGGCTCAAGTCATTACGCACGTTGTTGCGAGGCATACTCGCCGGGTTCTTGTCAGCTGGGGCTATCGCGGTAGGTGCTACAGACGAGTTCGGCACAGCCACAGCAATAGCGGTCATCGGCTTTGCCGTATGGCTGTTCGTTCTAGCGATGGCCGTGGAGTACAACGCGCAGCGCTGGGACTATGGCCTAGACATCGACAGGCTTCCTTTGCGTGCCCGAAGCCCGGTTCCTGCTTCATCAAGGTCGAGGTCACCCACGGTGGGGTCTGGTGATAACTTTCAAATCGAATGCGCGTAACAATGAGCGCAAGCCCCGCCCCCGTGGCGTTGGCACACTATTGAATAACCGCAGGTCAGCAAGGGTGCGTTCGGAAGGGGTCGGAACGGTCAAACCCCAAATCCAGAACGGTATTTGGGCCTAACCCCCATCAGTGCCCGGGGACTCCCGCTGGTGGGCGTCAAAGAGACGAGCAGCAATTTGTAGTCGGAGCCCGGCGAGACGGTGAGCTGGGGGTCGGCCGAGTTCGTGGCCGCGGAGGAGATGGGTCGCACGCGTGGCCACTGGTGGTCCCCCGACGGCCGGCGCCTGCTGGCGGCCCGGGTGGACACCGCGCCGGTACCCCGCTGGTGGATCGCCGATCCGGC
>JAKZTU010000424.1:0-3217 GCA_047516945.1 Acidimicrobiales bacterium | reverse complement strand
CAACGGCTTAGCACACATGCTCATCCCCACACACTACACAATCCCGCAACACAACTAACGACATACCACTAGGGTTGTTCTTTCTGTTCTCAAGAGTATGTCGATGAAGACGTTACCATCCCGGAAACGTGATGAACAAGCGACTCCCGAGAGGGTTCAAGCGCATGTTCCGAGGTTCCCCGTTGGCATTGGCCCCATCTCCACAGTACTTCTGTGCGACATCCGCGTCCCGGTCGCATTTGAATCGGACCTATGTCGGTTCTCCGCGTTTGAGGTCGGAGTCAGTGGGGTGAGGGTCCGCGGTTGAACGCGAGGGATCCCCCAGAATCGGCGCTGACAGGCAACCGAGAATCTGGAGGATCCCTGTGGAAGTTGACCCTACGCGCGTTTGTGATCTGTTGGTGGGACTGGGCGATGTTGAGGTGCTCGGCGTTTAGGACGAAACGGCCGGGCCGCTGCGGGTGCATATCCGTCTGCGCGCACCGAGACCGGACTGTGTGGGCTGTGGCGGGCGGTTGTGGTCTGACGGGGACCGGCCGGTGGAGCTGGTGGACCTCCCGGCGTTCGGGTGGGCGGCGCGGCTGGTGTGGCACAAGCGCCGGTGGCGCTGTTGTGGTCGGGGCTGTGAGGTGGTCACCGTTACCGAGCAGGACTGTGAGATCCCGCCGCCGCGTGAGAGGCTGACGACACGGGCTGGTCGCTGGGCGACACGCCAGGCTGGCCGTGGCCGCCCCCTTGGCGGCATCGCCGATGAGTTGGGGTGCAGTTGGCACCCGGTGAACATGTCGGTGCGCCGCTGGGGCGAGGCGCTGCTGGACGCTGATGTCGAGCGTATCGCTGAGACTGAGGCGCTGGGGCTCGACGAGCACCTGATGTGGCGGCGGGGCCGGTTTAGGACCAAGGCCTGGGCGACTAGTATCGTCGACGTAGGGCGGGGCCAGTTGCTGGACATAGTGGCAGGCAGAACCGCACAAACACCGACACGGTGGCTGCTGGCACGGCCCAGCAGCTGGCTGGCCGGCATCGGTTGGGCGGTGCGGGACCTCTCGGGGCCGTATCGGGCCGCATTCGACACGGCGCTGCCGCACGCCAAGCAGGTCGTGGACCCGTTCCATGTCGTGCGGTTGGACAACGACGCCCTCGACGAGGTCCGCCGCCGGGTCCAAAACGAAACGCTCGGGCACCGCGGCCACAAAGACGACCCGCTTTACCGGGCCCGCAAACTGTTGGTGTCGGCTTCTGAACGCATCACCGACAACGGCCGGATCAGGCTGCGGGGACTGCTCGATGCAGGCGACCCCAAAGGCGAGGTCCGCCTGGCCTGGCACGCCAAAGAAACCCTGCGAAGCATCTATGACATTGACGATCCCGAACTCGGCGCCGATACCGTCAAACAACTCGCAGTCGATCTCCAAGACCTCAGCCTCGCACCAGAGATCAACCGCCTCGGACGCACCCTGTCGCGTTGGCACACACAGATCTCGAACTGGCACACCGCGAGGGTAACCAACGCCGCTACCGAGGCAGTCAACAACCTCGCCAAACGCGTCAAACGCGCCGCGTTCGGGTTCACCAACTTCAACAACTACCGCATCCGAGCCCTGCTCTACGCCGGCAGACCCAACTGGGCCCTCCTCGACACCCTCACTCCACCCTGAAACGCGAAGCGCCCCTTTAGGACGCTTGACGTTTCTCTTTGCGGTCGGCGGTCCAATCCCATCGGTGAGATTCCCCGTCCCGCATCATTAATAGTCCTTCGCACAATTGCGTCAGTCCCGGATGACTAAGATTGCGAGCAATGTCTTTGTGAGAAAGGAACGTGACCATTTTCCGCATCCAATCAAAAAACCCGTCCGGCATATCGTATCGCATGCATGCCTCATAAGCGCGAAGTGTCTCTGGCCGAAGCAAACGGACATCTAGGTCTTTCGTTCTATCTCTACTAGGATTAAGGAATTTAGGATGGGGTTCGTGAACTCTCGACTTATCTCGAGCGTCTAATTCACGGATAACTGCCAATGCAGTGCTGTTCAATAGCATCATTGCATCAGCGGCAAATAGCGAGCCGACGGAAGTGGGTGGTGTTTTCATCGGCGGATGGTGTTGTGCCGATTCAATAAGTTTGTCATGGAGAGTTACCGGGATAGGTTGGGCAGTCTCAACCCAACGCCAAGATTCATGAAACCTCTCGAAACGACTATCGCCCGCTACTAATGGCTCGGCCAAGGGTGTTATCTCGCAAGTATCAAGGTCAAGTTGTGCGATGCGATACTGACAATTGGATCCGGTTTGACGTGTGTAGGCTCGCCCTTCAGTCCCGCCCACAAGCGCTAAGTTCTTGCGAGGATGCACCCGTAGATCCACATAATGATGCTCTACAGACTTCGGCCATTGAAGTGCTGGCGTGTCGTACTCTCGTGACTTGATTCGGCCAACCAAGTCTAGTTGTGCTGAAGCGCAGTCAAAACATGCCAGCGACAAGCCGAAATAATCAGCCAGGACGAGCGCGATAGAATCGGCAGACTGGTTAGGCCACCACCCGGCTGCCATCACGATTCGCTCTATAGACATCGGCTCAATCATGGGTATACGCTCAAAGCCTTCTACCTCGGGCGGTACCTCAACACTGAGTTCCTCAATACTCGGTATCCGGCCCGAATCTATTCGATCTACCACGGGGGGTAACTGCAGAGATGTACCGTTATCGGCGCTAACGAGGCATACTCCCGAACCGACACCCAAGAACACAAGGATCCAATCATTTGCTGGCGAGAATTGTACTGCTACATTGGTTGCACCGACAGTTGCAAGCTGCGGCACCGACAAGTAACGTCGGTCACCTGATTCGAGATCTGCGATAGTGAGTCGGTAGCCGTTCGATCCAACCTGTTCGATAAGGGCTGCTCTTGATCCGTCACGGCTTAAGTCCATCGAGACGATGTCGCCTGCAAGGCGTGACATCTCGAAATATTGCTCTTCAAGGTCGCCGACATAGAGCTTATTGTTGGGCTGAAACTGCGCGATATCCGGTGAACCGTGCCAAATCGAAGGATCATTGTCGCCGACGACTGCACCGTGGTCGAGGCAATCAGACAGTCCCAAAGTTCGGTGCGAAGGCCAACCGGCTGCTGCGGCACGGCCGTTTGAGCGGAGTCCACCGTGACTCAACGCTGCCCATGTTGGTGAAATAGGGGAAACATTGCGGTCTCCCATCATC
>JAKZTU010000423.1:0-6357 GCA_047516945.1 Acidimicrobiales bacterium | reverse complement strand
AAGAAAGCGATCGACACTCTGATCATCGATGTAGGAGATGTGCTTGCGGTTACAGACCATTTTGTGATCACCAGCGCCGCTAACTCCCGGCAGGTCAATGCTGTTATCGATGCGATCGAGGAGGAGATCCGATCTGCGGGTGGACCCTCTCCAGTACGTGTCGAAGGCAAAGAAGAGCGGGAGTGGGTGCTGTTGGATTACGGCGCGTTCGTCGTGCATGTGTTCCGCTCGGACCAACGCGACTTCTACCAACTTGAACGTCTATGGGGTGACCGTCCGCGCCTCGATTGGACCCCCGCCCGATAGTCGTGAGTCGACACCATAAGGTCCTCGAAGACTCTGTCGGCTCCGGCCTTCGATGGGTACCGCATCCCCGAATCCCTACAGACTGTGCATTGACCCCGCCTAGCAAGGCACTGCTCCCAGCGGGTAGTTCATCGCCGGGTGTTGCTCAGTACATGGGGTAGTCGGCAATCAGATCGCTGACCTCCCGGCGCACGCGCTGGGTCACAGAAATCGGGTCGCCGGCGGAGAGCGCCTCGAGTACGTCGGCGATGCAGCGTCCGACGCCGGCGAACGCTGCGGCGTCGAGCCCGCGTGCTGTTCCTGCGGAAGTCCCGAATCGCAGCCCGCTCGTGACTTGGGGCGGCTCTGGATCGCCGGGCACGCCGTTCTTGTTCGCGGTGAGCCCCGCCGATTCGAGAGCTTCGGACGCAGCCGCGCCGGTCAGCTTGCAAGGGCGAAGGTCGGCTACGACAATCGGAGTGTCGGTTCCGCCGGTGAGCACCGTCACACCGTGGTCTGCCAGCGCCGCTGCGAGCGATCGGGCGTTGTGGAGCACTGCCCGGCCGTAGTCCTTGAACTCGGGTTGCAGCGCCTCTCCGAGGCACACCGCCTTAGCGGCGACTGCGTTGAGCATGACTGATCCTTGGACGCCCGGGAACACTGCTGAGTTCAGCTTTCGTGCGAGGTCCGCTCGATGCGACAGGACCAGGACCGCCGCGGACGCCGCGGAGGTTCTTGTAGGTCGTGGTGGTCACCACATCGGCGATGTCGACGGGGTTCTCGTGCACGCCGGCCGCGACGAGCCCGGCCCAGTGCGCCATGTCGACGAGGAGGGTGGCATTGACCTCGTCGGCGATCTCCCGGAATGAGGCAACGTCGATTGCACGGGGGTACGAAGATCCGCCGGCGATGATGAGTTCTGGCCGTACGGCGACGGCGACGTCGCGGACCTGGTCGTAATCGAGGAATCCTAGGGGGTCGACGCCGTAACGTTCGATATCAAACCACTTGCCGGAGATGTTCGGAGCGGCGCCGTGGCTGAGATGACCCCCTGCTGAGAGGTCTATCGAGAGTACGGTTGTGCCGGGTTGCAAGAACGCGAAGAACACGGTGAGGTTGGCTTGGGATCCGGAATGGGGCTGCACATTGGCGTAGGCGGCGCCGAACAGTTCCCTAGCACGGTCGATGGCGAGGCGTTCGATCTGGTCGGCGAAGGCTGCACCCCCATAATACCTCGCACCAGGATATCCCTCGACGGTCTTGTTCACGATTGGCGAAGCAAGAGCGTCGAGCGTGGCCCGGCTCACAAAATTCTCCGAGGCGATCAGCTCGATCCCGTCGACCTGGCGCGCTGCCTCTGCGTCGAGCGCTGCTGCCACCGCTGGATCGACATCAGCCAGCGGTGCGGAAAAATAGCTTGGATCGGGAGCGAAAGTCATCGGGACGAAGCCTGCCGCCTATCGGACATCACAGCAAGTCGAAGAGTGAGCGCAGCAGCGTCGGCGTGCATGTTATCGCCACTGACCCTCAGGGCGACCGGCTGACGAGGCTGCAAGCCCGATCCGCCAACGGCTGTAAAGAGTGACCGCAGGTAACTCAACAGATCGCCTCAACGTCGAGTGGACTGCAAACGCCTCAGAAGGCGGTGCGACGCTCAGCAGCTACCGAGTGCAGTGAAAGCGCGAAGGTCAAAACTATATGAGCGAGACGGTCGCTGGTGATGTCACCGAGACGACCATTGATGTGGGCAACGAAGGTCAGCGCCGGTGAACTTGCGGTGTTACACCGATTGTGAAGTCCGATCTGCTAGGGAGTCGACATGTGTCTCATCAGATGGCTCGCCGATGGTGGCACTGCTCCGGAGGGTTCTGAGGTAGCGGATCAGACTGTCATAACCTCCTCATAATTTCCTGTTATAATCATCACTGTAGCTATGATCCGCCTAGCGATCTCAGCCAGCATCGCTGATCCAGAGTTTGAACAAAGCGAGATGTCAATGACTGAGAACAGTGGCGCCCTTTCGAGCAGTCGTGCCCGATGGCTCACCTGACCGGTGATCGCAGAACGGAGACTCCAAGTGAACCGGGGCGTGGCCTTGGTCCTGGTCGTAGCCGTTGCTGGAGCGCTCATGGTGCTTGGGGCTCTGGCACCGCCCGCGGCCGCCCAGAACGACCCGGACCCGACGGCTGACGGAGTTCCCGAGCAGCCGGGCGCGCCCTCGGTGACTGTGCTCTCCGCGACGTCGGTGCGGATCGAGTGGGAAGCGCCTGGCGATGGAGGATCGCCTATCACCCGCTACCGGTTCGTTGTGGTCGGGCCGCGTGGATGGCTCCTCGCCGGGGGGGCGGAAGCATCTCACTCCAGCAAGCAAGTGACTGGTCTCGTCCCCGGCACGGAGTACGGCGTCAGTATCAGGGCGACCAACGTCAACGGTGACAGCAAATTCTCGTATACCACGTCGTTCCTCATGCCGGTCTCGGACCCGCCCGACGAGCTGGCGGTGAGGGTGACGCCCACGGCCACGACGGTCAGTGGCGGCGAAGGGCTCGACTTGAGCAGCAGCGTGACCGGCAGCGACGGCGCGTCGGAGACGTTCCGGTGGTCCTCGAGATCCGGTCTGGGCACGTTCTCGGACGAGGAAGCGCCCGATCCCATCTGGACCGCTCCCGCCGCGACATCGGAGATCCAGTACGTGACGTTGACGCTGTCGGTGAGCGACGACAGCGGCGGCTCGGACAGCGCCACTGCAGTGGTGACCGTGCTGGCGGCGTCGGGCAGCCTGGTCCCGCCCTTGTCTGAGCCTGTCGCCCGGCTTAAGTACGCGGTCGAGCAATTGCTGGCGCGGCCCTCGGCCCAGGACCCGGCCCGGAGGGTGGAGCAGGTCCATCCATGGCTTCGCCAGGCTTGGGACTACGCTAACCACACCGGCGCCTACGCCGACCTTGGGCACGAATTCGGGATCGAGACGGTTTCGGCCCGCGGAGCGGCCACTCCCCTGAAGTGCTATGCTCACACCGAGGGCGAGGTCCTGACCCGCTGCGAACCGTCGCGCCTCATCGTCGGTGAGGACTTCCTCGTAGATTCGCATCTTACGGGTCCCTACAGGGCCCTCCTCGATCACATCTTGGCCCACGAGCTCGGGCATGTCTTCACGCTGGCCCCCCGTATCGCTGTCGACGGAACCTCTAGACCCCGCCCCGATCTGAAGGCCATCGCCATGGTGTACTTCTTCGTCGAGCATCGCTGCGACTCGGGCCCTTTCTTCGAGCTGATCGCCGACGTGTTGGGAGTGTCGGTTCTGCCGACGAGCGTGGCCGGATACTGGACCCCCTGCGGATTCGGCGACGAAATCTCCAAAGAGGCCTTCGACGTCGTGGAGAGCATGCTCGCGGGCGAGTATCCCCAGTGGTTCATCGACCGCTACGGCCTTGAGGACGGCGGGTTCGCCCTGAACGAGTTCTGGGCGCATGTGCTCGAAACCAATGACGTGAGCCCGTTCCAGAGGCAGGCCCTGGTCTGGCAGCTGCGCGGAGCGTTCGGCCCCGGGTACTGCTCGTGGCTCTTGACCGCCGAAGCGTCCAAGAAGCGGATCGTCTTGTTCAACCCGTGGTCCAGCGAAGACGACAACGAAACCAACTGCTTCGAGGCGGAAGGCTGGTGGAGCACCCTGACACCCGGCCAGCGCGTCGCGGCCCTGTTCGGCACCACAGCAACCGTCGATGAGGATGCAGCAGCCCGCGACGAATACGGCACCATGGATCTCGACCTCAAGCGCTTCGTGAACGAGGCGGCCGGCGACATCTACGGCGACGGCGAGTTCTACACCATCGGTGCCTGGTGGAACAGCCTGGACTGTAGGCAGAGGCGCATCGCGGTGGGCGACGGCAATATTGACGACGACAGCAGCCCCTACTGCGCCGGCTATCCGGGAACAGGACAGCCCAACGAGCTGAACGCTCCGGCCAAGAGACATGTCGATGCCGTCGGCTTCTTCCTTGCCGGATTACCTGAAGTGGACGAGGCGCCCGTCGTGTCGGGGCTCACGTCGGTCACCTACTGGGACGGCGGCACCGGCCCGGCGAGCGAATACACCGCCGTCGACCCCGAGGGTCGCCCGATCCAATGGAGGCTGTCGGGGCAGGACCACACAGCGTTCTCGATAACTGGGGGCACGCTGAGCTTCGCCAGTTCGCCCGATTTCGAGAATCCGGATGATGCTGATCAGAACAATGTCTATGAGGTCACCGTGGAGGCCCGGGACGACGGTCTCAATGCGGGCACTCTGGAGGTGACGGTCACGCTCGAGGACATCGATGAGGCGCCTGTGATCACCACGACCAGCAGGACTGAGTTTGTCTATCGGGAGAATGGCACCGCAGCGATATTCACCTTCAGGGCCGCCGACCCCGAGAATGCCGAAATCAGCTGGGATCTCTCCGGTGAGGACGACGACTACTTCGAGATCAGCTCCAGCGGTGTGCTCACCTTCGCAAACCAACCCGACTACGAAACGCGACTCGATTCCGACAACGACAATAACTATGAAGTAACAGTCGAAGCGACGGACGAAACCAACAACACGGGAGAATTCATGCTGACCGTCGTCGTTACGGATTTTGACGAACCCCCGGATCTGAGTCCCGAAGACGACCAAATCGACTACCCGGAAGACAGAAGCAGCGCGGTGGAGATTTTCCGCGCGACCGATCCAGAGGGCGAATCGATCACCTGGGACCTATCGGGCACCGACGGCACGGACTTCAACATCAGTCCCAGCGGAGTCCTCAGCAACAACGGAACGCTCACCTTCAAGGATCAGCCTGCCTACGATGCCAACGGCAACAACGAATATTTCGTCACCGTTCGGGCCACCGACCAAACCGGCAACGCGGGCGAACTCCAAGTGATCGTCACCGTCACCGAAAGTGGACTACCGCCACCTCCGCCTCCGCCGCCGCCTCCGCCTCCGCCTCCGCCGCCACCGGAAGAGATAGAGCCCGAAGAGATAGAGCCCGAGGAGATAGAGCCCGAGGAGATAGAGCCCGAAGAGATAGAGCCCGAAGAGATAGAGCCCGAAGAGATAGAGCCCGAAGAGATAGAGCCGGAAACGCCGGACAGGCCTGTCCGGGTCGCCGCTTGCGCGCTTGACCTCAGCAGTTCCACACAACCCTTCAGCGACCTCTCCGACAGCTCATTCGCATTCAACGATGTGGGTTGTCTAGTTGCGTTGGAAGTAACCAAGGGCACCAGCTCAACCACCTACTCACCCGGCCAAGCCGTCACCCGCGAACAAATGGCAGCATTCATCGCCCGCCTCTACAAAGCCATCACCAAAGAGTCCGCTCCACTATCAGACACACCGTTCACCGACGTGCCTCCCACCTCGTTCGCCTACGACGACATCGGTCGAATCTTCGGACTCGGCATCACCAAAGGCACCAGCCCAACCACCTACTCACCCCAACAAACCGTTACCCGCGAACAAATGGCAGCATTCATCGCCCGCCTCTACCGGGAGTTGACCAGCCCGAACGCCTGACTCACCAATCGGCGCTGGCTGGTGGCTCTCCGGGTGCATCTGGTGATACAGCGCACTCGGCTGAAGAACCAGGTGCATGCGATCCTGTCGCGGAATCTGGTGCCGACGTGCCCGCACTCTGACCTGCCCGACGACGAGCGGCGCAGCTCTTTTGCGGCAGATCGACTTCCATGGCGCAGAGCTCGCCGAGGTCGAGCGGGACGCCGACATGTAATGATCACACATAGACATGATCCTTCCCGGTCCACAACACCTGGCCACAGACCGCTCAGACCACACCCGATACACAAAAATCGGACAGACCCGTTTCGGTTCTCGTTGATGCGGGCGCCGAGGTCACCGTACTTGGCAACGCTCAGGCCTTTGGGGTAGCCGAGACGACAGTGGCCTATCACATCGCTGATCGCCAGCAAGCGGCGATTGTTCTGGCTGATGCGATAGGAGCTTCCGCGAGATTTGTTGAGGACTCCGACCAGCCAGTTGACCTCACCGTTACCGTCGGTTTGGACCGGGTCGGCTCGTGAGCGAAGGCA
>JAKZTU010000422.1:0-7815 GCA_047516945.1 Acidimicrobiales bacterium | reverse complement strand
TTCCTGCGCGAGGCGGTCAGCGAAAACGTGATCGCAGGCCCGGCGATGGGTCGCCGGGCGGGTTATATGTTCGGGCCTTTGCTGACACCGGGTCCGTTGGGCCATGTCGATTCTGGCCTCGGCAAGATTATTCCTCGGGCCGCTTCGGGTTGATCGCGCCAACAGAAGAGATTTCGGAAACCGGCACTGAGCTCGATATTGACGGAATTCGGGTTGTCTTCCAAAACACTCCGGGTGGCGAGGCGCCCGCGGAAATGAACTTTCTGTTTCCCGACATGCGTGTGTTGTGCATGGCCGAGAACTGCACCCACACGATGCACAACATTTTGACGCCGCGAGGCGCCCAGGTACGTGATGCCTTGGGTTGGAGCAAGTACATCAACGAGGCGTTGGAGCTGTATATCCATCACACCGACACGTTGTTCGCGACGCATCACTGGCCCAGGTGGGGGCAAGACGACGCCCGAGAGTTCTTGGTCAAGCAGCGTGATGTGTATCGCTGGTTACACGATCAGACGATGCGATTGGCGAATCACGGTTTCACCGCGCCCGAAATCGCAGAGCAACTGGAACTGCCAGAGTGTTTCGCGGCTCAGGGGCACACCCGGGAGTACTACGGAACTGTCAACCACAACTCAAAGGCTGTTTATCAGCGCTACCTCGGTGGTTTTGACGGCAACCCTGCGACACTCAATCCCGATCCCCCCGCCGAGGCGGGTGTTCGCTATGTGGCAGCAATGGGCGGCCGCGATGAGGTACTGCGCAAGGCTCAATCAGCGTTCGACGAGGGTGATTACCGCTGGGCCGCGCAGCTGCTCAACCATCTGGTGTTCGCCGATCCAGACTATGAGCCGGGTCGAGTGCTGCAAGCGGACACGCTTGAACAGCTCGGCTATCAGTCGGAATCCGGGCCGTGGCGCAACATCTATCTGACAGGGGCGCTTGAGCTCAGGGAGGGGGTCCGCGGTGTGGGGGGCCGGGGCAGGGCGATAACAACTGCGCTGACGGTGGAGCAGATTTTCGATGCCCTAGGCGTGCGTCTGATCGCGGAACGGGTCGTCGATCAACGAGTGCTCATCAACTGGGATTTCACCGATGTCGGCGAGCAGCATGTGCTCGGCCTTCAGAACTGTGCGTTGCACCATATTGAGGGTCGCCATGCCCCAGATGCAGACATCACTTTGAGGCTCACCAAGAACCTTTTGGGCGAGCTGTTAACCGGTCGTGTGACGGCGATAGACGCCATAGGCGATGGTCGGCTTGAGATCGACGGCAATGCCGACGCCCTGCTGGCTCTGTTCGGCGCCCTCGATCAGTTCGATGGGGCCTTCGCCATCGTGGAACCCTAGAGAGCCAGCGAAGTGGCGGTTAGCCGTCGTCGCTGGCGAGCGACTTCTTGTGGCGAAGGTACGTCTTGATCATCTCTGCGAACTTGGCGGGGTTGTAGGCGTCCTCTTCGTACTTCCACTTTCCGTTGCCCGCGTATTTGAGAAGGGTGAAGTTGCCCTCTTGGTGAACGGATCCGTCGCCCGGGTCGGCCATTCGGTTTTGGACGTAGCAGACGACCCAACCCTTCTCTTCGTCGATGACGTACCACTCGATGGGGTAGTAGATCATCTCGTTGTTGGGCCAAGTGTCCATCGTCGACTGAATCCAGTTGTAGATGGCTTCGCGGCCTCCGATTGTGCCGAAGTGATGTTCGATGTAGGTGGCGTCCTCGGTGAACTGGTCCGCCCATTCACGCCAGTCATGCGTTGTGCCAGCCTTGACTGCCCGCGCTTGATATTTTTCGAACTCTTCTTCCAGCTCTTCTCTGCTCCAGCGCCCCATATTGGTCTCCTGTCTCTTCGAGCCTGCGCGGATAGGTGAAGTGTATGCGCCGAAAGACGTTGTTTCCCGCTCTCGTTCGCTACGCTCACGGGTCGCTCAGGCCACGGCCTCGCCTTCTGGGGTCTGGCGACCTGAGAACTATCCCTCGGCCTCTGGCGGTATGGGTTGTCTTTGCAGCCGGTCATTGTGGTAGTTGATATAGCAGTGAATCCGCCTTTTCAGATGCTGTTTTGTGACCCTGCGCGTAAACGTGGGATTGTGGGTTGCTGTCATCGGTGGGGTCATTATGTTATCAGGATTCCCCGTGCGGCGAAGTTGGTGGGGTTGGTGAAGCCGTGGGTGGTTCTTCGGAGTACTTGTAGGAGGTTGATGCTCCTATTGGTTGTCAAGTCGTGGTTCTGGTGAGGCGTTGTCGGTAGCGTTCGGCGAGGTCACTGTCGAGGCTGAGACCTCGTTCGAGTGCGGAGATGCGGCTGAGCCAGGCGTCTAGGACTCGGGCGGCGGCGATGGTGACTCCGCTGCGGGTTCGTTGTTGTCATAGGTCGGCGCCGTGGCGGACCTCGGGCGGGTCGGTGAGCAGCCGGTAGACCTCGCGTGCGATGTGGCGCTTGAGGCAGCGGAGGATTTTGCGTGAGGTCTTGGGTTGGCTGCGCCGTCACTGGGCGTAGGCGATGGTGCGTTCGTCAACGCGCAGCCTGGCTGTGGCGGTTCGCCACAGGGCGTTGTTGGCCTGGCGGTTGCCGTCACGGTTGAGGCGTGGCGCACGGTGTGGCCCGAGGGCGCCTCGATGGGGCTGGTCTCGCAGAGGACGGCGAAGGACGCTTCGCTTTGCATGCGGTGGGGGTTGTCGCTGGCGGCTACGAGCAGCGCAGCCGCGGTGTCGGCGCCGACGCCGCATCCGGCCAGCAGCGCGGGGTTAGCCTGTTCGCCCAGGCTGAGCAGTCCGGCGTTGAGTTCGGCGGTCTCGGCGCGCAGCGCCCGGTGGTGGCGTACCAGGGTCCGCAGAGCCTGCTTGGCCGCCGTCTCGGTTACGTTGGCGACGCAACCGTGCGCAGGTATCCACGAGATCGGGGGTGCGAAGGCCCCGCAGCCGGTCCTTGAGGCGCTCATCGGCGGTGTCGGCGTCGACGGTGTCGGTCTTGCCCCGGCGCCGCCGCGTCTGGCGGTTGGGGAGGTTGAGCTCGACGACCTCGACGACCTCGACGACCTCGACGACCTCGACGACTGAGGCGGCGAGATGGTGGACAAGGCCCGCGCCGTAGGAGCCGGTGCCCTCGACGCCGATGCTGGCGAGTGCCAGTGCGACTCCAGCCACGCGAGCAGCCCCGTGTAGCCAGCCGCGGTAGCCGGGAACCATTCGCTGCCCAGCAGCCGCCCGGCAGCGTCGACGGCCGCCGCGACATGGGTGTCTTGGTGGGTGTCGACCCCGCCGAAGACCTCGGCTCGGTCCTGTGACATGATGGTGATACCTTCTTGTGGTCATCCAGCGATGGAGCACCACTGGCCGCGACGGCGGACAGAACACTCACGGTGATGTGGAGCAAGGCTCCTATCAGGTCACGTCCGCCGACCGGTCGGTGCGCGCCCCGCCGCCGAAAACTGACCGACAGATCAATCTGCGTTATAGTTGCAACGATGAAACTAAAGCTCAGGTTTGTCGCTATGGTCGTACTTCTCGGCATCGTTTCGTTGACGCCCCGCCAATCTCTGGCGCCTCTGAGGGCGAGGAGTCGATAACGTCGCCTACGCCACCTCCTTAAGGCGCTGTGGACATGACGCGTGAAGCATTAGCCACGACGAGCCTTCAAAGCCAGATTGGAACGTACACTCGGGCTCTGAACGGATCTGATGCCGCCGCAAACGATGGAACGTCCGACTACAGGACAAGCGAGGTGGCGGACTCAACGTTCACTACTGTTACGCTGCAAAATTCCGTTCTCCTTCAAGATTACGAATCACAGGCATTCCCAGATGCAGTCAGTATGAGCGTCTTCCTAGAGTTGCCAGATGGAACCCCTTTAGAGTTCACATCCCTCCAACCCGGCAGTTTAGCTCGCGACTATCGACGACTGTTAAGCACTACTCGTTACACGCCCGAAGTTGATCGTTCCATTCTTGATACGTTCCCGGCACTATCAAGTCAACTAGAGGCAAAGGCCACGGTCGTCGGCTACGCGCTTCCCACCAGAATAGCGCTAACAAATGAGGCAAGCCTCAGAAAAAACGCCGCTGGGCTAGAGGTCTGGCATTCCGAATTCTTGCAACCGATGTGGCATCTCGCTATGGAAGACTCGTCTAGTGGCGGCGCTTCAGGTGATAGCCAATCAGGTAATTCCGTTACGCAAGCCAATGACTCTGACTTGAGACGCTACTCATCGTCGTCGCGTTCCACGAAGGTGCCCTCACCGCCTGGGTCCTTGCAACCAATTTCGTCTGGATCACCGAGACATTTCTATTCCGTCTCGTCACGTTCCACCACTGTGTCTTCAGCACCTGTGTCTTCGCATCCAATTTCGTCCTGGTCACCAAGACATTTCTATTCCATAATGACCAACAGCAATCCGGTGACGGATGTTATGTACTGGTTTCGGTTCACTGACGGTATCGACGCACTCGGAGCTATGACTAGTTCTGCCTTCGATGACGGATCCAGAAAGACTATTGAAATCGGATACAAAGACACTGGCCACAGAAGTTGTAATAACCCATTGTATTTTATGAAGGCTAATTTTCCAACAAACGCCAAGGTACAAGTAGACCGATCAGAGGACGATACTGATGCTGTGGTCTGGCTGTCAGATCTCTCGGTTATCAAGGCCCATCAACTCTTGAATCCGAACAATGACTACTTCGTATCTTGGCACGGTGGAATAACGAACGAAGCACTAATAGAGGGTGGATTTGAGCCTACAGCTTTCATGCAAGACTTTTTGACAGGCAGTCCAGGTCCATATCAGGTTCAGCTCGGCCATTGGATAGTTTTCAACAACCCTCTTGCTACCTTCTCAGACAAGACCTTCAATATAATTTCGCACGAGCAGACCCATCGAGGGTTGCCTGCTGCTAACGACAATCGAGACTTTCACCTCGCGTTTGATGTACCTTGGACACATAACTGGAACTTTGAGGCTGGCAATACCGACCATTGGAGGGGGGTGTCCAACCTCCTCGCGAATATTTGCTGCGCTGCAAATGCGGCGCAAGGCAACGGATATCTCCATGTAGTTTCAACTCTTGTACCACCTACGGACGGAACTTGGAACAATACATGGGTGCATCAGACATTCCGGGTACGCGGATCAGGTGTTGAAGGAGGGCAGCTCGAGACGGGCGATAACACGGGCGTGATGTTTGAAGGATACTTCCGTTGTCCGGAATCGTCGCCTGCTGGTGCTGGCCATCCTAACTCCGCTCGAGGTTGTCTTGTGGCAATATGGGTTAAGACGGTCGCAGAACCCACATGGACTGGGCGTTATGTACTTGAGGAGATTCCTGCCGACGGACAGTGGCACCACGTAGAGTCGCTACATGATCTGCCATCCATGCAGTCTGACGACGATTTAGATGTATACATCAACACCTACGGTTACCGCATGGACATGGATGCGCTGTGGATTTCTACTGATCTATGTGGCTTTGACGGATGCCGTGACCAGAATTAAATCGATCGGATGAGAGTGCCCTGGCTCTCAAATCGTCGGTACAGTCACCCTGTCCTTACAGCTTTGGTTGTGTTGCTCCTGGCATCGTGCTCTGGGTCAGGCAACGCGGATATCCAGACGACTGGTACAGCACCCTCCGATGACAGCACCGCTGCGGATAGTTACTCCACGAACCAGCCGAAGTGTTCGCATGATCTGCTCGCACTTAGCAAGCAGTTGGATCGTGCGATGGACATGTGGGAGGGATCGCCACTAGTCCCAAGTGAGGATCTTTCTGCTTCGCAGTTAACAAATGAGTATCTTGCAGTTGTAACTCTGAAAGAGGGCGTACGGTTGAGCGAGTTCGATGAATCGGCGGAGTCCGATGCCGTTGCGGTAACTCTCCTCTACCAGAGTGCGGAGTCATCTCCGTTTGTTGAAGCTGTTGTCTTCGACAAATCTGAGGGGCTCCGCACTCACCTGTCCGATAGTGTACCTAAAGAGGTTACATCTGAAGCGATGGTCGTTGGCTTTACGCTCCCCTTTGAAGCGGCCATGCGACACGAGGATCGACTAGGCAGCGTTGCGTACGACATTGTGGTATGGCCTGCACCAACATTGTTGTCAAGATGGGATGTTTCCGGCAAGACCAGTGAGACTTCTTCTCATGACAAAGACTGCCCGCCTTACAGTTCATGGGATTTTTCTACCTCAGAACTCTCCAATCTAGACTTGATAGATCAAATGCGGGTAGTCAAATGGTTTAGTGACAGTCGAGGTGGTCAGTTACAAATTTCTAAAATCATTGACGAATGGAACGCCAGAGTAATGCTCAAGGATCCAATTCGGTTGACTGATTTCGACAATGCCAAGGAACCCACGGCAATAGCAGCCGTGGTACACCTTCCCGGCAACGAATACCATGGGAACATAGAGGCGGACGTCCCACTCACAATGTCGCCCAACGAGATCGCGGCCCACTTGGAACGCTCCATCGCACTCGTATCCGCAACAACGACGACCCTGTCTTACAGCAGCACTGCACCTGAGCAGCAAGGAGTTGACTCGTCACAGAATATAGACACGGCGGACATAGAGTCGCGCGCTCAAATCATCGCTATCGTTGTTCCCATGAAGCCTGCTCTGAACGATGAGTCTCGCCTGCGCTCCATAGCACAAGAGATAACCATCGAAGGGAGTCCTTGATCAGTGACCTACTTCTAGGTTGGCGGCATTACTCTACAAAGTGGGACCTGCGCGGTTTTGTGGGTTTTGGGGTTGCTGGTGCCGGTTTGGGTGGTCATGTTAGCAGGATGGCGCGGGCGGCGAAGTTGGTGGGGTTGGTGAAGCCGTGGGCGGTTCTTCGTAGGACTTGTAGGAGGTTGTCAGTTTCTTCGATCCGGCCGTTGGAGGGCCGGTTTGTGTGGTGCCAGGCCAGGATCTCGTCGGACCAGGCGATGATGGTGTCGACGATGTCGTGGTATTCGGGCAGTTCGCCGGTCTCGTAGAGGTCACAGAACCGGTCGAGTGCTTTAAGCGCGCTGTGGTGGTCCTCAGCAAGGTGAGCCTGCGCGGAATCGTGGGGTGCGGGGTGGTTGAGGGTCCCTGAGTAGGGGTCGAGGCCCTGCTGGAATCGGTGATTGGAAGATCTACGATCCAGGAGGGCCTCGATGGCTACCGATGATATGCGCGTGCGGTTGCATTTGCGTGAGATACGCGTGTTGGAGGTGCTTGTTGACACGCCCGAGGAGTTGCGTGTGAAGGTCGAGTCGACGGTGAGACGGCCGCGTTGTGTGGCGTGCGGGTTCCGTTGTTCGCGGGTGCATGAGCGCCGTGTACGCGAGATACGCGACTTGGAAGTATCGGGTCGTCGCACAGTGTTGGTGTGGCTGCAGCGCCGTTTCGATTGCGAGCACTGTGAGCACCGCAGCTCAGAGCAGCACCCGGAGTTCGACAACAAGCTGACGCTGCGGCTGGCGAGGCGGCTGGCAGCGTCGCGCAGGTGATGACGATCCGCGCGGTGGTTCGCCGCCATGGCGTGGGTTGGCACACCGTCAACGCTTTGGTGAAAGCCTGGTCGCAGTTGATTGTTGAGCATCGCCGCGCCCAGCGCTGCTCGGTGCTGCTGGTTGACGAGACCTCGATGCGCAAACGGCGCCGTTACGTGACAGTGGTCCAAAACGGCGACACCGGCAAGGTCCTGGTGACGTGAGCCCCTGATAGTGGTCCAGCTGTTGTGCGACTCCAATGCCCCAGAATGGGCGAGGAGGAACATGAACACCATGACCAAGAAGCGCAGGCGTCATACGCCCGAGCAGATCATCCGCAAGTTGGCTGAGGGCAA
>JAKZTU010000421.1:0-5902 GCA_047516945.1 Acidimicrobiales bacterium | reverse complement strand
TAGCAGCCGTCGCCGCTCTCGATGACGGGCAGGGCGGCCGGCACACTGAAGTGGCTCCACAGGTGCCGGCTGGCGATCTCCCCCCAGCTGCTCGGGCGTCCCCCCTGGTCGGGCTCGCGGTGTTCTGATTCCATCTCGGGGCCTATGACCGGAACGATGTCCAGAGGCGGTCGTAGAGATCAATCGCCTCGATCGGGCACGACTCGACCGGACCTGCGTAGGAGAGCTCCTGGGCTCCAGGCACGACCATCGGGCTGGACGCCAGCCCGGCATCGACGTAAGCGTCGCTTCCCACGATGGCGTTGCCGTAAGCGTTCCAGTTGGTGGCGTCGGCGATATTGGCCGGGTCCATCATCCAGTTGATGAACACCAGCGCCTGCTCGAAGTTAGGCGCGCCGGTGGGCACGGCGAAGTTGTCCTGCCACAGAGTCAGCCCGTCGCTTGGGTAGACGTACACCAGGTTGGGGTTCTCCAGCGACGACCGGTAGGCGGCGCCGTTCCACTCCATGTGGATGGAGTTCTCGCCCGCGGCCATCCGCTCGATGATCCCGTCGGAGTTGATCACCGACACTGAGGACTTGAAACCGCCGAGCAGCTCCTCGGCCCGTGCGTAGTCGCCCGGATCAGTCGAGCACGGCTCAGCGCCGACAGCCCGTAGCACGGCGTGGACCACCTCGACCTGGTCGTTCATCATCCCGATAGAGCCGTGCGAGCCCTCCGGGACGGCGAAGAACTCGGCCCAGGAGTCCGGTGGGTCAGGCACCTGGGAGGTGTCAACCGCCAGCCCTGTGGTGCCGTACAGGTAGGGGGCGGTGTAGACGCGGCCCACATCGAAGTACGGGTCCAAGAACGCGGGATCGATGTGGGCGGCGTTGTCCAAGGCGAACGCGTCAATGGGCTGGATCAGCTCCTGCTCGATGAGCAGAGGGATTATGTAGTCGGACGGGACGATCACGTCGTAACCGGTGGCGCCGGCGGCCAGCGCGGCCAGCATCGACTCGTTGGAGTCGTAGTTGCTCAAGTTGACCTTGATGCCGGTCTCCTCGGAGAACCGGGCGAGCAGGTCCTCGGAGATGTAGTCCGTCCAGTTGTAGAGGTTCACATCGCCGCCGATCTGTTCGTCAGTTTCGGCCGTCTCCTCTTCCTGTGCGGCGGTGTCTTCGCCGTCTGCGGTGTCGGCCGCGTCCGGCGGGTCTGGGGCCTCGGGCTCCGATGGGTCGGGCGTCGCCACCGGCTCGGCGTCGTCGTCGTTGCCGCATGCCGCTGCGAACAGGGCAAGGACAATCAGAACGGGTAACAGGAGGGTTCTGGTGAGCCGAGAAGCGGAGCCGCTCGAAGTGGTTGTGGTGTTCATGGGTTCTCCATTCATTTGGGTTTTCTCCATTTGCTGGTTATGTACGAGGCGATCAGAACGGCAACGGTCACCAGCAAAAGAAGTGTGCTGACTGCGTTGATCAGCGGGCTCGCTCCCCTGCGGATGAGGCCGAACAAGAACATGGGCAGCGTCGTCGATGTCGGGCCGGCCACAAAAGCCGAGATCAGGTAGTCATCGAGGCTGATAATGAAGGCCAAGAGCCCGCCTGAGACGATCCCGGGGACCAGCAGCGGGAGGGTGACCCTGCGGAACAGCCGAAAGCCCGAGGCACCCAGGTCGCTGGCAGCTTCGAACACGGCCGGGTCCAGCCCGGCGAGGCGGGCTCTGATCGGCAACAACGCGAACGGGACGCAAAACGCGGTATGGGCCAGCACAAGGGTGGTCATCCCCCGCTCGAAGTCGAGCAGCACGAAAAACGAGAGCGTGCCGACGGCGGTGACGATCTCGGGGACCAAGAGCGGGGTCGATAGGAAACCGACGGCGAGCGACGAGCCGCGCTTCAGCATCGCGACGATCCCCAAGCCGGCGAGCAGCGCCAACGCAGTTCCGACGGTAGATGCCGCCACCGCGACCCTCAATGAGACCCACACCGCGTCGCG
Organism: Acidimicrobiales bacterium; assembly: GCA_047516945.1. Classification (GTDB taxonomy): domain Bacteria; phylum Actinomycetota; class Acidimicrobiia; order Acidimicrobiales; family Aldehydirespiratoraceae; genus VXYK01. The sequence continues at coordinate 3,928 of JAKZTU010000421.1, read as the reverse complement.
GACGTCAGTACGCTCGAGGACTTCCCGGTACCACACCAGGCTGAGGCCCTCCCAGCGAGACACGATGGGCCCGCTGTTGAAGGAGTACGCCACCACGACCACCAGCGGCGCGTACAAGAACGCGAATGCCAGACGGGCCGCCGGCCCGACGCCGGGGTAGTGGCGTGTATCGATCTGGCCGGTCACGACAGCACCACCCGGGCCTCCCGCGCCGCGCGTCGGGCGACCACCAAAACGACGCCGACCACGACGAGCAGCAAGATGGCCAAAGCCGACCCGAACGGCCAGTTGCGGGATGCGCCGAACTGTTGCTGGATCAAATTGGCAATCATCAACGAACGCCCCCCGCCCAACAGCTCGGGCTGCAAAAACGCGCCGATCGCCGGTATGAACACCAGCAGACAGCCGGCTACCACGCCCGGGCGAACCGACGGCCACACGATCCTGCGCAACACGACCGTCGGCGGGGCGCCCAAGTCCAGACCAGCCTCGGCCATCCGGTGGTCGAAGCGCTCAGCAGCTGCGTAAATCGGCAGGATCATGAACGGCAAGAACGTGTAGACCATGCCAACCAAGGTCGCCCCGCGGGTGTTGAGCATCCGCGGCAAGTCGATCCCGACCGCGTCGAACGCGGATGCCAGCGGGCCGGTCTCGCGCAAAATCACGATCCACGCGTAGGTTCGGACCAGCATGCTGGTCCAAAACGGGATAGTGACCGCAAGCACCAAAAGCGGCTGAAGGTGGCGGGGCCGGTTCGAGATCCATACCGCGGTCGGGAACCCGATGGCCAAAGCGACCAGCATCGTTGCCGCAGCCAGCAGAATCGACGACCCCATAACTTCCAGGTACGTCGAGTCGAACCCGACGTTGCCCGCAAAGTCCTCGGTCACCACGAGCCGCTCATAAGCGTCCACCGTCAAACCGTCGCCGACTCCGACGCCACCCGGGCCCCGGGTGCGCAGCGAATACCAGACGATCACCACCATCGGCCCGCCGACCATTAACGTGATGAACCCCAGCGCGGGGGAAGCCAGCCACCGGGTACCCACCCTCATGACGACAGCAACCTCGTGTGCCGGGGATCGATGCGTACCGCGACCTGTTCGCCGATTTCGGGACTCACATCCTGCGCGTCCGACCTGACGTTGATGAGCAGCCCACCACCCAGATCGATGGACACATGGACATCCGCTCCGAGGTAGGCAGCCTCGGCGACCTCCCCGTGGAGGTCGCCATCTGGGTCGATCCTCACCCGTTCAGGGCGCACCGCCAACATCACCTCGGTCCCGTCGTCGAGGACGGCTCTGGTGGGGCCGAGTATTTCGGCGATGTCCAGTTTCCACTGTCCGGCCACCATCAAGGTCCCGGTTTCGTCGTACTCGATCGGCAACAGGTTCGTCGCGCCGATGAAGTCGGCCACAAACCTGGTTGCCGGTGACTCGTATATCTCTTGGGGCGTGCCGACCTGGACGATGCGGCCGCCGTTGAGCACCGCGATCCGGTCACCTAGCGCAAGCGCCTCCTCCTGGTCGTGGGTTACGAACAAAAAGGCGATGCCGGTCGAGCGCTGAATCCGTTTGAGCTCAGCTTGCATCTGGCGGCGCAGCTTGAGGTCAAGGGCGCCCAGCGGCTCGTCGAGCAACAGCACCCTCGGCCGCTTGACCAGGGCGCGAGCCAGCGCCACCCGCTGCTGCTGCCCTCCCGAGAGCTGAGCAGGGGTCCGCTTGGCGAGCCCCGACAGCTCGACCAATTCGAGGGCCTCGGCGACTCGCTGTTTGATCTCCGCCTTGGGCCGCTTCTCCATCTCAAGGCCGAAGGCGATGTTGCGCTCCACCGTCAGGAACGGAAACAGCGCGTAGCTCTGAAAGACCGTGTTGACAGCCCGGCGGAACGGCGACGATGTGTCGAGCCTCTCGCCGCCAAGGTGAATCTGACCTGCGTCGATATGTTCCAGACCAGCGATCGCCCTCAAGAGCGTGGTCTTGCCGCAGCCAGATGGGCCCAGCAACACGACGAACTCGCTTCCGCCCAAATCGAGTGACACGTTGTCGAGGGCACGCACGACACCGCCCTCGGGCGCCGGAAACGTCTTGGTGACGTTGCGGATACTTAGACCCTCAGTCACCATCTCCCCAATAAACGATCATTGATCGTTATAGTAGAGAAGCTTCGGCTCGAGCACAAGTGTTTTACGCGGTTGCTCGCACGCCAACCGGCGGGCCTAACCTTTCTGTGTGGGCCGACCCTCCAAACCGCTGCTGTCCAAAGAGATGATCGTCGATGCCGCAATGGCCATAGTCGACGAGAGCGGAATATCGACGATGACTACTCGCGCCATCGCCAAGCGCCTAGGCGTCGGACAGGCGTCGCTCTACAACCACATCACAAGCCGAGAAGAACTCCTCGACCTCCTCAACGCCAGAATCCTCGCCAGCGTCGACCTCGCACCGCTTGACCACCCTGACTGGGCTGAAGCGGTCTACGGTGGCACGCTTGCCTTCCTCGCCGCGCTACAGCAGCACCCCAACATGATGAGAATTCTGGCCACTCGTCCCGCGAGGACAGACCCGTCGCTCGCCTACTACGAGCGGATGCACGAGCGCCTAAGGGGCGCAGGGCTTTCCGCGCAGGAGTCGGCCCGGTTCCTGTTCGCCATCGACGACTACTGCATCGGGGCCGCCCTCAACACAGAAGTCGACGTCGAGGTCAACGAGCGCCAAGACACCTTCCCGCTCGTCGCCGAGGCAATGGAGGTAGGCCGCCCCGCCGACCACCACGAAGCGACCCTGCGCCTTTTGCTGAACGGCCTCATCGCCACCGTCGACATCCCTGCTGCGAATTAGGAGCGCTCTCGCGTGGGGGTCGGCCTGCAACGTTTCTTCGTGCGGGGATTCTGGCGGGTTCTGTGAAGGGCTAACCCCGGCGTCTAGCGCAGTGCCAGGCCAGAATCAAGGTCGAAGAAATGCAGGCGTTCGATGTCGAACACCGCGGAGATGGGTTCACCAGCGCGCGCCTTGCTGCGCGGGTTGAAGCGGGCAACCGCTCCTGCCACCTCTTCGTCGGACAACTCCTCAAGCACATCGGGGTCACCCGCATCTACCGCTCGTGCATCAATTTCGAAGTGGACCATGATCTCGGAACCAAGCGACTCGACCAGCGATGCGGTTGCGGAGACAACGAGGCCGGTCGTGTCGCCATCCACAAGGTTTGCGTCATCCATGTCTTCAGGACGGATACCCACGACCACTGTTCGGCCTTCGAGGGCGGCAACTCCCGCTGGAACCTCTGCCAGATCGATGCTGTGGCTGCCAAGCTGCATCGTTGAGCCGGTCACCGTCGCCTCGTAGAGGTTCATCGAAGGCGAACCAATGAAAGCGGCAACAAAGATGTTGTCGGGATGGTCGTACAGGTTCTGCGGGGTGTCCACCTGTTGAAGGATGCCGTCTTTGATAACGGCTACTCGATCTCCCATGGTCATCGCTTCGACTTGATCGTGGGTCACATAAAAGGTCGTCACTCCGAGTTCTCTTTGCAGTTTGGCGATCTCTGCCCGCATCTGAACACGCAGCTTGGCGTCCAGGTTGGAAAGAGGTTCGTCCATCAAGAAGGCGGCGGGTTGACGCACGATGGCTCGCCCCATCGCCACTCGCTGACGTTGACCACCCGAAAGCTGACCCGGCTTACGATCAAGATAGTCATCCAGTTCAAGGATCTTTGACGCTTCGCGCACACGTTGATCCAGTTCGGCCTTCGGCGTCTTGGCGAGTTTGAGGGCAAAGCCAATGTTGTCGTAGACCGTCATATGGGGATACAACGCGTAATTCTGGAACACCATGGCGATATCGCGATCCTTGGATTCCACATCGTTTACGACACGGTCACCGATCCGCATCTCACCGCCGGAGATCTCTTCAAGACCCGCGATCAT
>JAKZTU010000420.1:0-3304 GCA_047516945.1 Acidimicrobiales bacterium | reverse complement strand
GTCCCACCGAAGCACGTAGGTGAACAACCCGACCAACGGCTAGCGTCCGACTCGCTCAGGAGGCTGGGCTGGCCGAGGACCGCCGATCAAGCCCTCAAGTCCATCGTGTGCCATCACGTTCACCTCGCCTAGGTCTCGGCGTTAGGTCCCAGGTGGGGTCCACGACCGGGGGGTACAACTCGGCGAATTTTCCGTCGCAGTCGTTGTCAGGAATGACCGTGGTACGTGCCATGCACCACCTTCCCACACTCACAGTTGTTTTGTGATCGACCGGTCAGCCAGTCGGGAACCTTGGCGGATGGCCCCGACTAGAGCGTGGAAGTTGGAGTGTGACTAAAGTTAGCGATTCGTGAGTAACTTCCTCCTAGAACGTGATCCCACAACCTGGGTAGCGCCGGAACGTTTTCCGTCTGCGCTTGTTCCTGCTGGGGTGTTCGTCCAGGATGCGCCTAGCGGGTTGGAAGTGACGCTGGTTCACACGTTGCGTCAACCGACCGCTCAGGATCTGCGCGATGGATGGTCGAAACGTCGGGCTGGTCGCGCCAGTCCCGTGCTGCTAGTTGCGTTGTACCCCACGATTGAAGGTGAGCGGGTATCACTGTGCGGTCCGGTGGGGGACCCACCGTTGGTGCACCACAACCTTGAGGTGTCGCAGGTTGAGAGGTTGGCTGAAGTTGCATTGAGTGAACCCAGTCACCATGCGGCTACTCGCTTCCTGCTGGCAGCTATTTCCGAGTTGGATTCTCCCTTTCCGGGCCTCCGAAACGTCGGCTTGTTGGCTACCCAGGAACTCAGAGTCGGTGTTCCCGATCGGTCTGACTGGGTTTCGGCTACCCGTACGGCCTCGGTGTTGCTAGGCAAAAGGGGGCGCCGGTTGGTAGAGGGTCTGGGGTTCCGAATCGAGACGTTGTCCACCAACGCTCAAATGCTCACCATCAATAACCGTAAGCACGCGGTGGCCGTGTTCTGTGATGACGATGAGCCCTTCGAGGCACCGTCCAGTCGGTTCGACAACACTTCGCCAGTGTCTCGGGCGCTGGCTCTAGCGGATCAGGAGCGAGTTGATTGGGTGATCCTCACCCGGTCATCGGAGATTCGTCTCTATGCCGCTCGTCCCGATACTGGCGTGGGCCGAAAGGGTAGGGCCGAAACCTTCGTGGAATTGAATCTGTCGCTGGTGCCCAACGAGTTCGCGGGTTATCTCCACTTGTTGTTTTCGGCCGAGGCCCTTGGCGACAACGGCACACTCCAGCAGATTCTCGAGAGGTCGGCTGATTATGTTGCTGAGTTGGCTGTTCGGCTGCGTGAGCGGGTGTACCACGAAACCGTGCCAACCTTGGCCAAAGCAGTGGCCGCGCGGCTCTCGCCTCAATCTGCCGGCGATGGCTTGAGCGAAGCGGACTTGGCCGGAGCGTATGAGCAAGTGATGGTGATTCTATTCCGGTTGTTGTTCGTGGCTTATGCCGAGGACAAGGATTTGTTGCCCTATCGCACCAACGGTAGATACGCCGATCACTCACTATCGCATAAAGCCCGTCTGCTCGCGGAGGATAGACACAAGGGACTGGACAGCTACGACGCGGCTGCCACCGATCTGTGGGACGACGTAAACCAGCTTTGGGATGCGGTCAATCTGGGTAACGCCGACTGGGGCGTGCCTACATACAACGGTGGCCTTTTTTCTTCTGATCCTCAGGTGAGTCTGTCGGGAGCGGCCATCGCCGATATCAAGCTCAGCAACGCCGAGTTTGGCCCAGCATTGTCGGCGGTGTTGGTGGACGAGGGGCCTGAGGGTGTGGGCCCTGTGGACTTCCGCTCGCTGTCGGTGCGAGAGTTCGGCACCATCTACGAAGGGTTGTTGGAGTCGAAACTGTCGGTGGCCAAAGACGACCTAACCGTTAGGTCCATCAAAGGCAAAGACAATTATGTGCCTGCCTCTGATGACGACGAGGTGGAGGTGCAGGCAGGTGAGGTGCATTTCCACAACCGCTCTGGTGTCCGCAAGGCCACTGGGTCCTACTTCACCAAGCCCTTCGCCGTTGAGCACCTGCTCGACAGCGCCCTAGAGCCAGCACTTGACGATCACATTGCGCGCTTGGGTGCGCTGCGTGAATCAGGTGACGACGCAGCGCTGGCGGAGGCTTTCTTTGATTTCCGATGTGCCGACATCGCAATGGGTTCGGCTCATTTTCTGGTGGCCGCGGTCGACCGCATCGAGGCACGCCTCTCTGCCTGGCTTACCCTCCATCCTGTTGCTGCGATAACTGCGGAGTTGAATCGCTTGCGTAACTCCGCGCTTGAGGCACTGGGTGATCTAGCTGATGTTGCCGAAATCGAATCTGGTTCCCTCCTGCGTCGCCAAGTAGCCCGCCATTGCATCTATGGAGTCGACAAGAACAGTGTTGCGGTTGAACTGGCCCGGCTTGCGATTTGGGTGCATACCTTCGTTCCCGGGTTGCCACTGTCGTTTCTCGATCACAACCTCGTTCAAGGCGACAGCTTGACGGGTGTGGCTTCGGTGGATGATGCAGCCGCTGCCGTAAAGCCGAAAGGAAGCAAAGCCGAAACGTCCCTGTTTGTATATCTATTGGAGACCTTGCTGGAGGGATGTTTGGAACCGCTGGCGAGGCTCGGGCGTCTCAACGATGCCGATAAGTCCGAAATTGAAGAGGCACGCGCCGCGCAAGCGGAGACTCGCGAAGCGGTATCGCCCGTGAGAGCGGTGTTCGATGTGGCTACTTCTGTTCGTGCCGGGACCATTGAGATACACCGTGACTTTGATTTCAGCCCAGAGAGTGTCGCCCTCCTGGCGAATGAGCCAGCGGTTCGGGAATCGATACAACGCCTTACCCCAGTCCACTATCCGACAGCGTGGCCAGAAGTGTTTGCCCGAACCGAGAGAAGCGGCTTTGACTGTCTACTTGGTAATCCACCCTGGGAGAAGGTTGTGGTGGACCGTGAAGTCTGGTGGGGAATGCACTTGCCCGGTGTCCGAGCGCTTCCGGTAGCGAAGCGACGAGAGCGAATTGATGCACTGGAGGCCACTCGGCCAGATTTGGCAGCCGAGTTTGAGGATGAGCGAAAAAGGACTGAAGCGTTGAAGAAGGTGCTGCGAGCTACCTTTCCGAACCTCGGTTCAGGTCAGACCGATCTCTACAAGGCTTTCTCCTGGGCGAATTTCGCACTGTGTTGTGATGGCGGAAGGCTCGGCATAGTGCTGCCCCGTTCGGCGGTTTCTGACGCTGGCATGGCCAATTGGCGTAAGGAGGTCGTTGATGTGCCGACCGGTAGCGCGAAAATCGCT
>JAKZTU010000419.1:0-8424 GCA_047516945.1 Acidimicrobiales bacterium | reverse complement strand
CGCCGGCATCGAGTCGTTCTGGGCGCGCATGCAAGTCGAACTCCTGAACCGTCGGCGCTGGAGAACCCGCATCGAGCTGTCCAACGCCATCTTCGAGTACCTTGAGATCTTCCACAACCGGCAGCGGCGGCACTCGTCTCTCGGCATGCTCACGCCCGTCGAATACGAGATCCGTCACGCCACCACCAGTGCCCGAGATCAAGCAAGCTGACCGCGCGAAACCCGGGGCACACCTGAGCCTGCGTGAAACCCGGGGAGGTTCACATACTGGTGCTCTGGTGCTCCCTGCGTGAAACAGTGAAGATGTGTGCGGGGAGGTTCACTTGCGCTAAGCCGGCACTCCACCGGCTCGATTCGAGCGAAAGTGCTGGTGGACCTACCACACTCGGCGGTGACCACCAGAAACAATGGATCGTTCAAGTGGCTCGCTGCCGCGCGAGCTCAGGCGCAATGCGGCAAGTGAACCGTCAGAACGTCATCATGTCGTGCGACGATTGGAGAATGCCCTTGAGCCACGTCCTCGAAGCCCGCAACGACCTCGGCCCTGAGAAGACGAGTGTCTTCCTCGATGGGCGACGGATGACCGTCACGAGCGTCTTCTGGAGCTACTGGTATCTGGCTGCCGAGCGCCAAGCCATGTTTCTACGACGTCTCCACGGGGAACCCGCGCCGTGGACCGCAGATTCGATTCTCGGCTCGTACCGGTTCACGAACGCCTACAGAGCGTCCGACCGCGTCAGCCAGTCTCTGCTGCAGGACGTCATCTACTCCGGTAGCTACGAATGTCGCGACACGGTCTTCCGCGTGCTCCTGTTCAAGATCTTCAACCGCACCGACACATGGCTACATCTCGTCGACAATGTTGGCCAACCCACAGTCGGCACATTTGACCCAGCCGCATACACAGCGGCCTTGGATCGTCAGTTCAATTCCGGCAGTTGCCTCTACTCAGGGGCGTACATCATGCCCGTCCCTCAGTTCGGCCACGAGCGAAAGCACGCCAACCACTTAGCCCTCCTCGAGAAGATCCTCACCGATGGAACGATCGAAGCGATAACCCGCGCTTCGTCATTGCGGGATCTCTACAAGGAGTTGCTGGCGATTCCCTCATTCGGTTCGTTCCTCGCGTACCAGTACGCGGTCGACTTGAACTACAGCCATCATTTCGAGTTCGACGAGATGGAGTTCGTAGTCGCAGGTCCGGGTGCGTTGAGGGGCATCGAGAAGTGCTTCGCCGACATCCGTGGACTTGATCCCGCTGACGTCATCCGCGCCATGGCCAACTCGGCGGAGGTGTACCTCGCCGACAGCCCCGTCGAGTTCAGGGATCTGTGGGGCCGGCCGCTACAGCTCATCGACTGCCAGAACCTGTTCTGCGAGGTCGACAAGTACGCCCGCGTCGCCCACCCAGAAATCGACATTGGGAGGCCGCGCCGCATCAAGCAGACATTCCGGCCCGACGAGCGCCCACTGCGTCTCGGCTACCCACCGAAGTGGGGGCTTCCGTGGTCAGCCGATGTGCCAGTTGAGTTCGGAGCGGATCTGGAGAACCGTGACGTTATGTCGCATTTTCCGACAAACAGGCGCTAAAGTGTCGTTATGCCCGACGGAACCGGAACAATTTCGATGCCCTCCACCCATACCCCTACCGAACATCTCGACTTGATCCGAGAGCTCGTCCTGAGCGAACTCCAGCGGCTGCGAATTGATCGCGGCACCATCGAGTCTGCTCTGGACTCGGGCTCCGAGACCCGAATTCCATCCCGCAAAGCCATGGTCGTAATCGCCCGGGTGTGCAAGGGCCTAGGAGTCGGCAGAGCCGTCAAGAAAGCCGACCTCAAACCCGATCAAGTTACTAGCGTTGCAAATCTGATTGATCTCTTAGCCTCCCGGACCCAATCGGAGCTGACAAGAACGTGATCTCAATTAACCGACCGACACTCTCGGAGGCCTGGATCGACACCTTCGGGGCAGTGCTCGACATCGGCGGCTCGGCGGTCAACGCGATTACGAGCTGGCACGCCGACGATGAGATCCTGGCTGCGAGGAACGTCCTAGACGACTTCATCACCAGCCGACCAAAATCCTCGACACCCTGGCCGCGTTGGCCTATCAACACAGTCGCCAACACCATCTTCGCCGCCGAGCTCTATGAAGAAGAGTTGGGCATCGAAGCGCTCGAAGTGTTCAGCGATCTGTATCTCGAAGGTTTCGAGGTCGCCAAGCTCGCTTCACCCGGCGGTGAGTACTGCCACCGCATGGTCGCTTGGCCCAGCCATGACGGAGAACCGATCAACCAGCTTGTTGACGTGGCTACGAAGCTTCGGCGCTATGCCGATCCTGATCACGCGTACCGCTACAGCAGTGACTACGAGATCGCACTCGAAGACCCCGTGCTCGATCTTCGCACCCTACTGCCCGGCCGCAACCGTGGTCCCTACGGTTTTCCGTGCCTCAGCCACATCTCGCTAACCGTCCAGGACGGAACGGTCCACCTCACAGCGCTGTACCGTAACCAGCACCTAGTCAAGAAGGCGTACGGGAACTACGTCGGACTCGCCCGATTGGGTCGCGCCTTGTGCCATCACGCCGACCTTAAGTTGGGGACCGTCACCGTGGTCGCAACTCATGCCGACGCAGAAATCGGCATTGCCAAAGGATTCGGCGAGGCCGAGTTACGCAAACTTCAACGTCGTGCCGCCGCCGTCCTCCCCGTGAACTCACCGTGTCGACAAACGCTCAAGGCAGCTCGACTCGCAGCCGCTACAGATGCTGCGGTCGGTATGAGCATCGACTCAAGAGCGACGGCGATCGGCGTGGACGCTGTCAGTGTCGCCGAGTTCGAAGCCGACATGAGAGGAGACCAGTGCGTGCTCGAAACGATATTCGCCGCGAGCGAACTCGCCGACTGCGACGGCGACCGCGAACGACTCGCAGCGCGATTTGCAGCAAAGGAGGCTGCACTCAAGGCCATCGGAACCGGAGTCCGCGGGTTTGACATGCTTGACTTCGTGATACACACGTCAGATGACGGACAACCGACGCTCCAATTAAGCGAATCTGCCGCAGATCATGCCGCCAGATCAGGCTATGGCAACTTCGAGTGCAGCCTTACTCACGAAGAGGGCTTTGCCATCGCCGTCGTAACCGCAGCAAAATCCGCAGGTCGCGACACCCGGCGGGACGCCGTGACTTCCACTATTGGGGTGTCGACATGAGCAGTTCGTCCGAGAATCCCGCATCCTCTGATTCTGAAACGCTAGGCATACGTCTGAAAGAAGCACGAGCGGCAATCGGTCTCCCGCAAGCCGCTGTCGCAGAGCGCCTGAGTATCCCACGCGCATCAGTCTCAGACATCGAGACCGGGCGTCGGAGGGTCACATTCCTCGAACTCAAGCAACTCGCTGCCCTCTACCGACGACCGTACTCCTACTTCTCCGGAGACGAAGAGGACGCTGCCGTCGAAGCAACAGCACAGGCTCTCTATCGCACGGCTTCCGAACTCTCTGAGGACGACCGGCAACAGGTCTTGCGGTTCGCACAATTCCTGCGCGAAGCCGGACCGGCCCGCCCCCCCGACCGCGACAGCCCGGGCGCAAGATGAACCGGCAAGATCTCGAACGCGAGGCCGTCCTTACCGCCGAGTACGTACTCGCCGAAGCCGGCATCGCCCCCGGCGACCGCGTTCCCATATTCGACCTGATCGAAGACCGCGGCATTTGGCTCAGCTTCGAGCCAGGGCTTGACCGTCTCCTCGGCGTCTACCAACGCATCGGAAATGCAAGCGGCATCGCCATCAACACTGCCCGGCCGATGACCCTGCAACGGTTCACCGCAGCACACGAGCTAGGCCATCACGAGTTGGGCCACGAGTCACACTTCGACGCCGAAGCCACCATCTCGGAATCGGTACACGACCCGAAGGAGATCCAGGCGCAGACCTTCGCTGCAAGCCTGCTGATGTCCGAACTCACCGTCGAGACGCGGCTCGAGCACCGGGGCCACCGCCCCGACCGTCCCGACCTGAGCGCGACCGACGTGTACCTGATTTCGGCCGAACTCGGCGTCAGTTACCAAGCAGCCGTGACGCAACTCCGGGCTCTACTCAAGATCTCGTTTGCCCAGGCCCGAGAATTCGCCAAGCAGTCTCCCCTCCAACTGAAGCAAGAACTCCTGGGAGGCCGTTGTCCGGACAATCGTCGCGCCTCGGTGATGCAACTCACGCTCGCCGACAACCGACGCGAAGTCGTACTCGATGTCTCCGACGAAATCGATATTGTATTGCCTGAGATGGCCGCGTCGGGCCTCGAGTGGACCCTACCAACCGGGATTCATTGTGTTTTCGATGTCGTCAGCGATCGCTACCAGCATTCCAAGAGCGACCTTGGCGTGGCGCTGTTCGGCGACACCAGAGAACGCCATGTCACGCTCAAGGCCCTCGCCCCCGGCCGCACTCGCCTCGACTTCTTACCGCTGCGTCCAGACCACAGGAGTGAGGGCACCGCACCACTTACCATTTACGCCGTCACATGTGCCCCAGCCACATCCGAAGTCGGGCAAGGCATCTCGACCAACCAACACGACCAGCTCCTGAGCTCAACGATCAACTGAAGCTGATGCGACCCACGAACCCGCGATTACAACCAGCGACACACGAGTGGTACGAATATCGATGTCACTCGTTCGGCACGTCACCGACAGCACGGTTGGATTCTCCAGTTTGCGTCCGAGGGTCTTACGAGGGGGATCACATACTTGAGTCCTGCAACGTTTCGTACGCAGCCACAACGTCCTCAAGAACGGTCGCGCCGGGATCGGTGTTGTCCCTATCAAACCCTGCAGGGCCCCGGCATCGGTGGCCGCGACGACCTTCGCCGCTACCTGCTATGTCTGCTATGTGGCGGGATCCATTGCGCCGACCACGACCGTCATGTCCGCCGAAGTTACCGCCGCTGTTTGAACTCAAACGTCCTCAACTAAATCAATGCGCTAAGAACTGGCCGGCCGCAGCGCGGACGCTAGAGTTACCGGCATGTAGGATGGCGATGGTTTGCCAATGACGATGCACGATCTACAGAGCACATACCTAACTGGCCCAAGCGAGACTGACCTGACTCGGGCGGCTCTCGACCTAATTCGCGCTGCATCCTCATGCGCCTCGTTCTGCGAACACATCGAACACAACGAACCAGCGACCACCAGCCATGTAGTGGTGGCAGCGCAGACCATGCGTCGCGTCGCTGCTCAGCTGGCCAAACAGTCGCAACTCTCCCTTCGACAGGCCTACGAGGACAGAATTCGCAACGTGGAGGCCGCCAGCCTCCTAGCGTTTTCCACTGACGCCCCGGCGACGCTGCTCGTCGGTGCCGACGCGCTGTCGACCGCGCAACGCTGGGATGAAGTACAAGTCGCGCAAGTAGCGCATGACCGACACTTCCACCCTGACGTGTTCGGGCTGTCCAAAGTGGACCAGCTACGGCACTACACGTTCCACGTGACCAAGTTGGCAGGTCTCCTCGCTGAGGCCCTCGAACAAGGGAAATGGGACGAATTCCGTGATCAGAGGCTGGCAGACATCGCCGTTTTTGGCGTCAAGCTCGCAACCGTCTGCAACGAACGCTTGCCCTCTGCTGAAGTCGATTTGACGTGATGCGGCAGCCGAACTACCGCTATCGCGAATCCCGAAGATGAGTTCGGAGGTACGTGAATGACCGGATTCTGGTCGTCGGAGACGATGCGATCGCGCTTCGCAAACGAGCGGTTGGTAACACCGTTCGACCCGAGACACATCAAGAACTGCGCCTATGAACTGACAATGGGACCCCAAGCGCTCATAACGGGCGAGGATGACATCCGCAAAGATCTTGACCACCTGGAGTCGTTCAAGATCCCTCCGGGCCACTTCGCGCAGTTGCTGACCGAAGAAGTGGTTCGCATTCCTTCAGATGCACTCGGTCTTATCTCTATGAAATCGAAGGTCAAGAGCTTGGGACTGGTGAACGTATCGGGGTTCCATGTCGACCCCGGATTCCAAGGACGGCTCCGCTTCTCCGTATACAACGCGGGGCCGTCTCACGTGGTCATCTCACGTGGCACCCCTACCTTCCTGATTTGGTTCGCCACTTTGGATGTAACGACGCAAGATCTCTATGAGGGGCAGGGAGGTCGGGACGCCTTCACTGATCGAGACACGATGGATATGCAGGGCGATGTCTTCACTCCACATGTGCTTGCCGACCGTATGATGACCTTCGAACGAGGGATCGAGGACCGAGTAGATGCGCTAGAACGAACTGTAGGATGGCGGGACAAGTTGTGGCTCCTCATCTTAACCGTCGCCTTAACCGCCTTAATCTCCTTCCTCCTAGGCATGCTTGCGTAATTTGTTTGGTGAGCACCTGACGCTGGGACACTCGCCTGGCTTTTCCCGCTTGCAGAAGGCAAACATCGTGTCCGAGGTCCGCTACATAACTTGATCGGTGCCTTGGCATGCGTAAGCCCCGGCTCCCGTCCTAGGCGACCCAATCGGATCCTCGGACTGGCCCTCCGGGGCTTTCGGCTTCCACCCAGAACAGTACTGAGCGGCATCTCCATTATGCAGCCTCCGAGGTCCTCGGTCAACTAGACGAACGCCGGTAGCCAGCATCAATCAGTGACGGGAAAGCAGCTGAATCTGGTGGATGGAGAGTCGCGTACTCCAGGAGCAACTGTCTCCGCTTCATTGACCGAGCTAGAGAGAATCTCCTGTTGAGTTGTGTCCGAAGACTCAGGCAAGGTCACTCGCGACCTGAAGTAGAAGGTGCGGCCATGACATGCTTCGCATCCTCCTCCACCGCGAGCCAGTCCTGAAAGACAGCCAAGATGTCGGCTTCTTGAGGCGTCGGCGATGTGTTGTAGGAGTCGTAGACACCGAAGAAGTCGAACACGCGCGCAATGCCGTGTAATGCTCGCGGCCGGGCAAACAAGTAGGAGGTCCGAGGGCTAACCGCTGCATCGGTCATGTCGCGGACCGTACCCGCTTGCCACCACGGGTGCAACAGCTACAATTGGGGTCGCCTGTTGGTCCGGTTAGTAGGCGCAAGCTGAATGCAGCCGATATACCGCTGGCACGGGACCCCGGAACGCACGGGGTCCCTTTTCTTTGCCCTGCCAGCAGGTCCACGATGAGGTCGACCTGATGCTTCAACTCGGCGGCCTCGTCTCGTTACCCACATGACTCTTCGTATCAGCCGCATAGGTCCGCAATCGATCTACCGACCGAAGCGAGACCGTATTCTGTATCGAGGGGGCTCAAGCTTGGGTTTCGCGAATAGACGTGGCGGAGAGGGCTTCGGTTAGGGCTTGGATTTCGGTTAGGGCGGATTGGAGGTCTTCGGCGATCTCGGCGGCGAGGATGGCCGGGGGCGGGAGGTTGTCGGCGTCTTCGAGGCTCTCGTCTCGCAGCCAGAACAGATCGAGGCTGACCTTGTCGCGGGCGATCAACTCGTCGTAGCTGTAGCGCTTGAACCGTTCGGACTCCTTGCGTTTGTGGCGAGCGTCGGCCCGGTAGCAAGCGACAAAGTCGTCAAGGTCGGCCCTCGTGAGCGGGTTCTGCTTGAGGGTGAAGTGCTTGTTGGTGCGCAAGTCGTACACCCACAGCTCCCGGGTCCATGCGTCTCCGGCGCCCTCACGGCGGCGGAAGAACAGCACATTGGCCTTCACACCCTGCGCATAGAAGATGCCCGTCGGTAGCCGCAACAAAGTGTGAACCTCGCAGTCGTGCAACAAGCGGCGGCGGATCGTCTCGCCGGCACCCGCCTCGAACAACACATTGTCGGGCACGACCACGGCCGCATTCCCGCCGATCTTCAGCAGGCTCACCACATGCTGGACAAAGTTGAGTTGCTTGTTCTTCGTCCTTGCCCAGAAGTCCTCCCGCTCGTAGCTATCTGACGACGACCGGCCGAACGGCGGGTTGGTCAGCACCATGTCGAAGGACTTCCCAGGAGCGTCCCGCAGAGCGTCGTCGACCACGATCGGTGAGTCGGATTCGGGGCTCTCGATGCCGTGTAGCAGCATGTTCATGGCGCACAACCGGGCCGGTAGGTCAGCGATCTCCCAACCGTTGAACGCACCCGAGCGCAGGTGAGCGACCTGGTCGGGTTCCAGATGCGGGAACCGCTCGACGATCGACCGGTATGCGCCCAAGAAGAAGCCGCCGGTGCCACAGGCAGGGTCACAGATGCGGTCATCGGGCCCGGGCTGCATCACATCGACGATGGCGTTGATGAGCGCCCGGGGCGTGAAGTACTGTCCCGCTCCCCTGGCACCCTCCTGAGCGGTCTTCTCGATCAGGCCCTCGTAGGCGTCGCCTTTGAGGTCGGCGTCGTAGCTCATCCATTCGTGCTGGTCGATGAACTCTTTGATGAGCTGTTCCAGCTTGGC
>JAKZTU010000418.1:0-11881 GCA_047516945.1 Acidimicrobiales bacterium | reverse complement strand
ACCGAATACCAGACAGAAGAAGAGAACTGGTTCAACTCGACTCGTCGTGCCTGCCGCCATCTCGCGCTGTTCGTGGAGATCGCAACCGCAGCCGGAGTGAACCTCACGCATGACTCCTTCAGGGCCGCGGCTGAGAGCCTGAGCGACTTCACACTTCCCGGCGGAGCATCTTCGCTCAGTGCCACCAAGTTCGGGGCCCGCGACCTCTTCCGCTTGGGTGGGTTTGACCACACCGAAGGTGACGGCGCAGCCGTACCGGTGACCGACCTCATCGACATCTTCCCCTAGGCCGAATCCAGGCCCCACGGCCCACGTACTGAACATCGACACCGGCGTCCGCCCGACTCGGGTGGTCGTCTGTGTCGTTTTTCTCATGTTCTGGGGCATAGTCGATGGATGAAAGAACTCATTTACCATCGCTCTCTGTTACCCACAGTTGACCGCTATGCCGACCAGACCCTGATTATCGACGGCGGCTACCGCGCCAGTTACGCCGAGCACGCGGACCGTGTCTTCCGGCTGGCCAACGCTCTGAAGGACCGCCTCGATATCGCCCGGTCCGACCGCTTTGCGGTAATGGCGCTCAACAGCCACCAGTATCTGGAACTGTATCACGCCGCATTTCTCGGCGCCGGAATCATCAACCCCCTCAACCTGCGCCTCGCAGGTAAAGAACTCGACTACATCCTACGCAACTCCGGCACCGAGGTGATCTTTGCCGACGCATACTTTGCCGGTGCAATAAAGCAGGTCCTCGAGTCAGCCGAAGAACCGCACAACGTTCGCAGCGTTGTGCTGATCGGCGATGGTGACGTTCCCCACGACCTCAGCTACGAGGAATTGATCGACGGCGCCGACTCCTCTGTGCCCGAAGAACCCGAAGAAGAAGATCCCGTCGTCCTCATGTACACCGGCGGAACGACTGGATTGCCCAAAGGTGTTCTGGTCGACAACCGAGCCGAGATGCTCAACCTGTATCACATCGCCATCGTGTTCGGCTTCGACGACGAGGCTGTCAACCTCATCCAGACCCCCATGTTCCACGCCGCCACAATGGGCGCAATCTTGGGGACGCCATCAAGCGGCGGAACCGCGGTCAGCATTCCGATGTTTGATCCCGCCGGAGCCATGGCCTTGATCGAAGCCCACGGTGTAACCCAGACCGTAATGGTTCCGACCATGATCGGGATGATGCTGCAACACCCCGATTTCGCACCGGACCGTCTCAACTCCGTGAAGCAACTCCTCTATGGCGCGAGTCCGATGCCTGCGGCCATCCTCGACACCATCCTGTCGACTTGGCCCGATATGGAAGTGCTGCAGGGCTATGGGATGACCGAGTGTTCTGCGGTGCTCACCATGCTTGGCGCGAGAGAACACAGGGAAGGCGGCGCTCGTCTCCGGTCCGCGGGAAGAGCCGTCCCGGGAGTCTTGCTGTCGATCCGCGACGAACACGGCAACGAAGTCGCAAGCGGTGAAACAGGCGAAGTGTGGGCCAAAGGCGGCAACTTCATGCAGGAGTACTGGCAGAATCCGACCGCCACCGCGGAAGCGTTCGAAGGCGGCTGGTACCACACCGGAGACGCCGGATACCTCGACGAAGACGACTATCTCTTCCTAGTTGACCGTGTCAAGGACATGATCGTCACCGGTGGTGAGAACGTCTACTCCGCTGAGGTCGAGAGTGTCATTTCCAAGCATCCAGCGGTTGCCCAGGTGGCGGTGATCGGCATCCCACATGACACCTGGGGAGAACAAGTCCACGCCGTCGTGGTGTGCGCCGAAGGCGTCGAGACCACCGAAGAAGAGATCCAGGAATTCGCCCGGGAGTCGATCGCGGGCTACAAAGTTCCCAAATCTGTGGAGTTCCGAAGCGAACCGTTACCTCTCTCGGGCGCCATGAAGGTTCTCAAACGAGAGTTACGAGCGCCGTACTGGAAAGACCACGGCCGAGGCGTAAATTAGCCGCAGGCACCTTGACGCTTTGGACCCGCAGTCATGTCGGCTCTGCAAGCGGGGAGACTCCGGATGGAACAGAAAATTATCTATTACATACGTTCACAGATAGTATAATTTCTGTATGGGTAGGGACCGCCTTCGAGGCAGCGGCCCTCGTGGGATCACATGGTCAGCCAATGATGGGTACGACTCGATCCATGTCGTCTCCCGACCGATCTGGGTCGCGGAGGGTCGCTGACCAGCCCGCTGGCCACCATCACCGGAGCGTCAGCGATTTACGCCGAGATGCATCTGTGCCTCGAGCGTCACGACTTGGACGTCACCGTTCGCAGTTGGAATGGCATCTGGCAGCAGATCCACTGCCACATCGTTTATCAGCTCTTCGGCGGCGGTGGCTCGTGGGACCTCGAAGGCCACCGAAGCAGCAACTGGTCCGGTTATCTGCTGTGGTGGAACAACTGCAGATGGTGAGACGCTGGGTGCTGGTCGCGTGGGCGGCAGTGCTGGGAGGATGTGCATTTATCCTCGGCGGTGCTGTCCTCACAGCTGTCTACTGCGGATCCGACTGGGAAGCACCGTGCGAGCTGCACACGACTGCTGCCTATTGGACGGCCGGAGTGCTGGTCGCGGTACCGGTCGCGGTCGCCATTCTGTCAGGCACACGGACGCGGACGCGCTGGTTGATTGCCGTCGCGATCGCAGCCGCACCATTGCACTGGTGGTTCCTGACCGGTTACACGCTGTCTAAGGCCGCCGAGAGCCCCCTCTGAGCAAGGACCGCTGCCCCGCCAGCGTGCCCGCCCGCGCCGGTCTCAGCGTCGGATGTCGTTGATCAGCAGCATGAGGGTCAGGTCGTCCATCGGTGAGGCCTCGAACCCGAAGTGGCGATAGAAGCTGGCCGCCCGGCTGTCCTTGGCGTGGACCAGCACGAGGCGCACGCCGGTGTGGGAGGCGACCTCAAGCGCCTTGAGCAGGAAGTGCTTCAACAGCGCGGCAGCCAGCCCCTTGCCCTGGTGGCCGCGGTCCACGGCCAGCCGGCCCAGCAGCATCGCGGGCACCGGTTCGGGCTGGTTGCGCGCGGCGCGCCGTGTGGCCTCGACGCGAGCGACCGCCGCGGTGCTCGACGCGTAGAAGGCCACCAGCCGGGCACCGTCTGTCACAACCCATGTCCGGCTCGACCCTTCGCGCTGATTGCGGGGCGCTCTGCGGCGCAGCCATTCGTTGAGAGCTTCGTCGCCGCAGTCGAAACCCTCTACGTCGTGATGTGCGGCGAGAAGTTCGGGTCCTCGGTAGCGGCTCATTCAGCGTCTAGCACCGAGAGTCTCGCCAACAGATCGGCGATCCTCGGCTTAGCGGCCGCCGGCCGGTCGAGGATGTCCTGGAGTTCGCCCCAGGCCTCATCCGAGAGTGTGAAGACCCGGCGGTCGGCGAGGTCGTTGCCCGCGGCCGCGACCGCGCTGCTCACCACGTACTCATTCAGCGACATCCCGGTATTGTCGAGCACCCGACGCACAATAGTGTCCTCAGCAGGGGTGACTCGGATCGACCATCGCTCCGTCTTGACATCCACACCAACACTGTACGTCACTTAGACATACAACGCAACGGATCGTGCATCCGAACGATGCCGCACCGAGTCCACCTGGAACCGGTGGCGTAGCACCTATGGCGGCATGAAGGCCGCGCAGGCTCAAGAAGTTCAAGGAGCTGCACGATGTCCATTTCGACGCCGACGCGCAGCAGCTCGTACGCGGCGACGATCCCCGCCGGTCCGGTGGCGACGACAGCGACCTTGTACCGGCCGGGGTTGTCAACGCCGGTCACGAGACTTCCTGCGGTCTCCGAGGCGTCGAGGACGTCGTGGTGGTTGACGAGCACGTCCGTCACGACTTGGACGTCGCCGTTCGCAGCTGGAATGGCATCTGGCAGCAGATACACTGCCACATCGTGTATCAGCTCTTCGGCGGCGGCGGCTCGTGGGACCTCGAAGGCCATCGACGCAGCAACGTTGGCTGCTCACGGTCGCGATCGCAGCCGCACCATTGTACTGGTGGTTCCTGACCGGTTACGTCCTGTCCGCGGCCGCCGAGAGCCCCCTCTGAGCAAGGTCCGCTGCCCCGCCAGATGCCAGCACGCACAATTGGACGCGCCGAACCCCTGCAAGGGTCCGCCGGTCAGCTTCCGATCCGGCGCAGTTGGTAGACGTTGTGTGAGATCGCGACAACTTCTCCGTTGGTGTCCTTGAGTTCGCATTCCCACTCGTAGTCGGCTTTGCCGTTGGCTTCTGCTTCTTTTGTGATCCGGGTTGCTTCTGATTCCGACAACCGCACCTCGACAATGATGTCGGTCAGCGCCGGGCGTCGGAAGCGGATCTTCATTTCCTTCACGATGGGATAGAACCGCTTGTAGTCGAAGGTCGTGGTGAACATGGTTCCTCCCGGCACCTCCGCCAAAGTGAACAGCGCGCCCGCGTACATCATCTGTACATGGTTGACATTGGGCTCAAACGGCATTCGCAACCGCACATAGCCGGGTTCAGCGTGTTCGACACGCACACCGGTGCGCTGAGCGAAAGGGATCATTTTCCATAGTCCCTGTGTCAGCTTTTCCGGGTCGTATTGATGCGCCGTTTCCGAAGCCATGGTCGGCTCACTCTCCGAGGTCGGGGGCCCACGACGAGCCGTTGATGTGGCCTCCGCCATCGACAAACAAGGTGTTGCCGGTCATGTAGCCACAGCCCTCGCTCGCCAAAAACACCGCGACGGGGGCGATGTCGTCATAGCAATCACCGATTCGACCCATCGGGTTGCCTGCATCTGCGGCTGAGAGAAGCTCCGGATGCTGTGACATGACGGCGTGGAAGGAAGCGGACTTGGCGGCCGGGCAGATCACATTGGCGACGATCCCGGTCTTGGCCCACTCTCGCGCTGCGGTGCGGGTCGCGGCCCGCAGAGCTTCCTTCGACGAGTTGTATTCGACGGTTCCCATATGGGCATTGACGCCGTTGAGCGAACACAAGTTGATTATTCGTCCATATCCGCGAGGTTTCATGACCGCATGAGCCGCGTTCATAGCCCAGAATGGACCCAGAAAACCGACATCGAGACCCCGAGCCATACCTTCGGCAGACTTTTGTTCGACTCGGCTGATCACGCCGCCACCCCACGCGTTGTTGACCAAGATGTCGAGTCCACCCCAGCGATCGACCGCCGCGCCGATCATCGCTTCCACGTCAGCGCGGTTGCCTGCATCGGTGCGCACGAACAGGCCCGCGTCGCCAAGTTTGTCGGCCATCGCCTGACCAGTCCGTTCGTTGAGTTCGGCAATCACCACACCTTTGGCACCCTCATCAACAAAGCGCTGAGCGATGGCGGCTCCGATGCCGTCGCCCGCTCCTGTGATCACAGCTATCCGTCCGTCGAGTTGACCCATGATGTGCCTCCTTGGAGTGTTGGCCAGCGGACCAGGCCTAAATGAGGTTCAGCCATAAATGAGATTCAGACGGGGCGGTCGCCTTTGATGGTGATACGGCGCATGTGGCGCCGCTGACCCGCGAAATCATGCAACGCGTAGTGTTGCACGCTGCGGTTGTCCCACATAGCCAACGAGCCCGGCTCCCAAGAGAACCTGCAGGTGAACCGTTCCTTGACAGCGTGGCCCAGAAGAAAACGAAGCAGGGCCCGCGACTCATCTTTGTGAAGACCGGCAATACCGACGGTGAAGGCACCGTTGACATACAGACCCTTGCGCCCCGACTCGGGATGGGTTCGCACCACCGGATGAGTGACAGTCTCAGATGCCTGCTCGGGATTGGTCGTCTTGATCGATTTGGTCTGGGTGGACAAGGCGCCCTCTGCGTATTGCGGACCCGCCGAGTGATACGCCGATAGCGGGTCGAGCAGTTCCTTCATAGTGTCGCTCAACGCGTCATAGGCAGCATGTTGGTTGGCAAACAGAGTGTCGCCGCCCGCTTCTGGCACCTCAACTGCATACAGGATCGAACCCAGATCGGGTTCGCTGAGAAACGTGACATCGGTATGCCAACCGCCACCAAAGTTGAACACGTCGTCCGGCTCGGTGATCACATCAATCAACTCTGGGTACTCCGGATTGGACATCACGAACGGATGTGTGTCGAGTTCGCCGAAGCGTTTACCGAAAACTATCTGTTGCTCGGGTGTGAGGTTCTGATCACGGAAGAAGAGGACGTGATGCTCAACAAAAGCGCGGCGGATCTCCCCAATCGTCTCAGCAGACAGATCGGCACCGAGGTCGACTCCCGAAACAACAGCGCCGAGCGCACCTGAGACTCGCCGGACGCTCAGTCCGGTTGCTGTCTCAGTTACCGCGGTTGCGGAGGTCATGTGCAGGACGCCTCGAAGATGCTGCCGATGGAGGAATCAAGCAGGGAATCGAACTCTTCTTTGCTTTGCTGGGCGCTGAGTCCCTCGGTGAGGGCTCGGGAGAAACTGGCGACCATGCCAAGCTGGCGAGACAGCCGATCGTTGGATTCTTGACGGCTGTAACCGCCCGACAAGGCCACGACCCGCAGAACTCGCGGATGGGCGATTACGTCGCTGTAGAACCCGTCTTGAGAGGGAAGGGTGAGCTTCAGCATCACCGATTGGCCTTCGCCGAACTGGTCGAGATGCGAAAGAATCGCCGCCTTCAGCATTGTTTCAGCTTCGGCTTTGGTTGAACTACCGATGTTGACTTCTGGCTCAATGATCGGCATCAGGTCTGCCGCGAGAATCTGCTTGCCTACCTCAAATTGCTGGTCGACAACCGCATCGACACCGGCCTGGTCCGCTTCGTTGATGACCGAGCGCATCTTCGTACCGAATATGCCCATGTCATTGGCCCGTTCAAGCAGTTCGTCCAGTGCTGGCATCGGTTTCATGATCTGGGTGCCGTTGGACTCTGTATCGAGCCCTTTGTCGACCTTGAGGAAGGGTACGACCCGTTTCTCGTTCCAAAGGTAGGAGGCGCTTGGCTGGCCTGCGATATCGCGATCCATTGTCATCTCAAAGAGAATCGCTCCGAGGATGCGGTCACCGTTGAAACTGGGGCTGGTCACAATACGGCTGCGCATCTCATGCACGAGATCGAACATCTCGGCGTCACCCTCATAAGCATCCTCGGCGACTCCGTAGAGCTTCAACGCCTTGGGCGTGCTACCGCCGCTCTGGTCGAGAGCGGCGATGAAACCATCATCCTGCTTGATCTTGGTGAACTGCTCACTGTTCATACTTCGCCGCTTTCTGATCTCGTTGCGAGTCTTCAAGGATAAACCCCCCAAGCGCGTTCCTGCCGGAGATCTTCTATTCTAAAATCTCTCCCTGAAATGGAATACCGGTCGCTCCTGTCACTGCAATCTCCAATAACTGGAATAAGGAAGACCCTTCCCGCACCACGAACAACTCAGGCCATGTACGGACACGAAATGTCGCTACTGACCAATTGACGACAGCTCAGAACCCTTTTATTCCAAAATCTCTCTCTAAAATGGAATAACGGCCACTTCTGTCACTACAATCTCCAATAACTGGAATAAGGAGCGAGAAGCGGTGCTCAGCTCCCAGATCGAAGGCACCCAGTCGAGCCTCGACGACTTATTCGCCCACGAGGTGGAGGTGCAGCGGACCGGCCTAATGGCTGACATCAACGAGACGGTCAACTACGTGAGTGCGATGCGTCTGGGGCTTCAACTTCTCGACGAGTTGCCGCTGTCGGGCCGGTTGATTCGTAGGGTTCACGAAGAGCTGATGACCGGAACACGAGGCCAGGAACGCCCCCCCGGAGAGTTTCGCAAGTCACAGAACTGGATTGGTCCCGCGGGTTGCACGCTGGCAACTGCGGCATTCGTTCCGCCGTCGCCTGACGACCTTGGAACAGCCGTTCATGATCTAGAGATCTACTTGAACGACAGCAACGATCCGCCGCTCGTACTGGCCGGACTTGCCCACGCCCAGTTCGAGACAATCCACCCGTTCCTCGACGGTAATGGCCGCGTCGGACGGCTGCTCATCACCCTGTTGCTGGTGCAACGTGGTGCGCTGGCTCGCCCCCTGCTGTATCTGAGCCTCTTCCTGAAGCAGAACCGACTCGGGTACTACGATCGACTCAACGCCATCAGAACCCACGGTGACTGGGAGGGCTGGCTCAAGTTCTTCCTCACCGGGGTCACCGCCACCGCAAGCGACGCCGTGCGAGTCGCAGGTGAGCTATCGGCGCTGACCGACAAACACCGCCAAATCGCGATCTCCCATAACTTCGGTAAGTATGGATGGCCGCTGCTGAACCTGCTGGCCGAACAGCCGATCATGACAATCAAGTATGCGACAGCCAAACTCGGCGCGACATCCACGACCATCGGTGGACTGTTCGATCAGATGGCTCCGTTGGGGATGGTCACAGAAATCACTGGCCGCCGACGCAACCGTGTCTATCGCTACTCGCCGTTCCTTGACATCCTCGCAGACGACACCGCCAAATAATCGGTCTTTGTTCGTGCTAGTCAACAGTGTCCGTTGGTGTCGCAGCGATTGTTGTTCGGGATTGGGCGCGGGCCAAGAGATGTTGGACGAAAGCGGGGTCGTGGCTTCCGAGTTCGGGGACTGAGGCATCTGGTTCGCCTATGCCGCTGATGTTGAACGGCGAGCGATAAACCTCGGCGGTGCCGGTGGGGGTGGTCACGGTCATAAACCTGTCCCGAGCCCGAAGTTGTTCGTGTTGCCAGAGTGTGTGGGGGTCGCGCACCGAACTATGCGTCACCCGGCCGCGGTTGAGCCGTTCGAGTAGTTCCTCGGGTGAAATTGTTGCGAAGACGCTGTTGATCAACATTTCGAGGTCGTCGATATTGGCAACACGGTCGACGTTGTCGAAGAACCGCGGGTCCTCGCAAAGACTCTGATCACCGAGCACATGGGTAGCGAACGACACCCAATCTCGGTTGCTTTGAACACCGATCATGATGTAGGTGTCGTTGCTCATCCGATACATCCCGTAGGGGGCGATCATCGTGTGGCGGTGGCCCGCTCTTGGCGGAATTACCCCAGTGCCCACCGCTGCGAAAGTGGGAGCTGAAGTCCATTCCGCGAGGCTCTCCAGCATCGACACCTCGACCGTCGCACCCTCTCCGGTCGCCTGCTTGCGGTACAAAGCAGCCAGAATCGACGAGAACGCATACATGGCCGCTGACACGTCTGCCACCGAGAACCCGACCTTGCAGGCCTGATCAACGGTTCCGGTGAGAGCAACCGCACCAGCTTCGGCTTGCACCGCGAGGTCATAAGCCTTGTCGTCAGTTCGAGGGCCGCCAAGTCCATACCCTGAAACGTCACAGGCAATCAGATGCGGGTGCTTTGCTCTTAGCTGATCGGCAAGAACTCCAGCTCGTTGAGCCGCCGCGGGCGAGAGATTCTGAATGAACACGTCGGCGCCAGCCACCAACTGGTCGAAGGTAGCGCGTTGTTCTGGATCCTTCAGGTCTAGTTCGATGCTTTGTTTTCCTCGATTGGACCAGACAAAGAACGCAGACGTCCCGCCCATGGCAGAGTCGTAATCACGCGCAAAGTCGCCCTCCCCCGGTCGCTCAACCTTGAGCACAGTCGCCCCGAGATCGGCCAGTTGACGAGTCGCAAACGGTGCCGCCACCGCCTGCTCCAGGGCGACAACGGCGACACCGTCAAGCGGTCTATCCATGGCTAGCAGCCTCGACGAGCCAACTGAAAATGGGGTCGGTGTCACGAGTGAGCATCATTTCTGGATGCCATTGGACACAAACAATCGGCAGGCTGGTGTGTTCCAAACCTTCGGCCACGCCATCGTCGGCCCAAGCAGTCACGCGAAGGCCCTCCCCCACGGTGTCGACCGCTTGATGATGAAGTGAGTTGACCCGAACCATCGGGCCGTAGAGCTCTCTCAGTATCGAATCGGGTTCGAGCGTGACCCGGTGGAGTTCGGTTTCAGCAGCATGTCCGACAGCGGAATGGGGTGACACATCCTGGTGCAACGTGCCCCCGGCACCAACATTGACAATCTGTTGTCCACGGCAGATACCCAGCACAGGAATCTGGCGATGAACCGCTCCTTTCAGCAGGCCGAGTTCCAAGTCGTCTCGTTCGGGTTCGGGGGGGTAGATATCAGTTTCTGACTCAGCGCCGTAGAGGTTCGGCTTGATGTCGGTACCTCCCGGGAGGAGTAATCCGTCGAGCCGATCAATGATCAATAACGGATCAACATCGATGGGTAGATGCACGGGAAGCCCGCCAGCAGCAATCACACCCTTTGCGTAGTTTGCAAAATACAAGTCGAGTTGCATATCAGCAAAGATCGAGAGCATCGCGGCTACGTCGCGTCCAGCCTTGCGACGACCGGGTAGTCCGATCAGAGGACGGGTGGTCATGTCATTGGCTCCATGATTCGTTAGGCACCAAACAGTAGCGACATCGGTGCGAACTACCATAGGCAGAACCGCCTCGCTCCCAACGAGCTAGGAGTTGAACTTGTCACGCAATCCACAAATCACCTTGGCAGATCTCGAAAGGGATCCAGATCCGATCCTCGCCCGGCTGCGTAGGACCGAACCAGTTAGCTGGTCCGGTCCTTTGGAGATGTGGTTGGTTACCCGCTGGGACGATGTGGCGGAAATGGAAGCGCATCCAGAGTTGTTCTCCGCGGCAACAGACCCCTCTTTTTTGGACCGGGCACTTGGCCCCAACATGTTGACCACAGATCCACCCGAACACACGCGCGTCCAGGCGATGATGCAGCCGCCCTTTCGTTCTGGGGGCCGAAGCGGGAAGTTCGTCAAAACCGAGTTGGTGCCCCTCGCCGATCGCTGCCTTGAACGAGTCGATCCGGCCGGGTTTGATCTGATGGCAAGTTACGCCCAGCCGTTATCGGCAGCTTCGTTATCTATCGTGCTCGGTCTCAGCGAGTACGACTCCGAAGAAGACGGCTTCAACACAATGTGGCGCTGGTGCGAAGGACTGTGCGCCGACATCGCCAACTTCGAAAATGACCCCGAGCTAACGGAACTAGGCAAACGCACCAAAGCTGAGTTGGGTGAAGCCATCACACGACGAATAACAACTGCCGGTGACGATGACAGCGCGATCAGCTATTTCGCCCGTCAAGGCGCCACCCACGACGAGATAGTCAACAACGTCCGTCTCATGATCTCGGGGGGAATCAACGAACCCCGTGATGGCATAGGCCTCGTTGGGTGGGTGCTTCTGTCGAGGCCTGATTTGCGAGCGGTCGTGGAAACCGACCCGCCCCGTATGCGCAGGCTCATCGAAGAGGTCTTCAGGGTCTACAGCCCTGTCGGCACGATCACTCGTCAAGCAACCCGTGATCTGGAGTTGGCGGGGGTCGCCATCAAGGCTGGCGATCTGGTGAGCGGGGTCCTTCGTTCCATCAATCTGTGTGAGACGCATTGGTCCAACCCAACCGAGATTGATCTTGATCGACGCGAGGGCGAGCACGCCGCTTTCGCGCTGGGTACGCATCGTTGCCTCGGCGAATGGCTCGGTCGTCAGGTAGTGCGAGTCGGCGTCCAACGACTCCTGCAGCGCTTTCCCGAGCTCCGACTCGACCCAGATCACCAAGTTGAACTCCGAGGATTCGAGTTCCGTGGCCCGCGCGCGGTCAACGTCCTAACTAGCTGATCGCACCCAACCGTGGCCCGTCCACTCAGCGCTGCGACTGGTCTAGGAACCAGTCGACGAGGGCGTGGCACTGTTTGGTATTTTGGGCTTCGTGGTGGTACATCTCATCCATCATCTGAGTGCGATTGAGGTTCAACGAGGCGAGATACTCTTCGGCTGATCCGGCCAGGAAGCCTGCTACATGGCCCGGATCAACCTCGGGGTGAAACTGGGTGCCTACCGAGCGACCAACACGGAAGAGTTGGACC
>JAKZTU010000417.1:0-11075 GCA_047516945.1 Acidimicrobiales bacterium | reverse complement strand
CCTAAACCAACCAACAACTCACAGATACGCGTAGGATCCTGTTCCACCGGGGGCCTCCAGATTCGGTGTGTGTCAACCCCGATTCTGGAGGCCCCCAACCACCTCACCGCGGACCCACTCCCCGCTTAAATCCGAAGAGCCCACAAAGCTGCCTCAACGTCCATGACGGGCGTCGGCGGGCAGATTCCAGTCCCGCCTCGGGTTCAGCCGCTGCGGAGTTGGGAGTCCTCGATCGGCCGGCGGGTCGCGAAGATGCGCGCCTCGGTCCTTGGCGGGCATGAGAGCCGTACGTCGCCGTCACCGCAGCACTAGTTGAGGGGCGTCAGCTTCAAGCGGTAGCTGCCGATATTGAATTGCCCCGCGCGCTCGTTTATCGCAGTTGGTATTGAGTTCGCCTACGCAATCATCCGCAACTTCAAGATGCCTGTATACCTGTACCCTCGCGTCGTCGCCGCTCCCATACGCGTCGCGTACTTGCACTTTGAAGTTACTCGCCACCGGGTACAAGGCCCGTAAGCAGTGCATCCTTCCAGCACGGCGACTACCCGGTGGACGTGGGACGCAGTGGGTTACCACTTGTGCGTGTTGGAGGACATTTCATTATCTTCCACAGTGGGTGATTTGCGTGCATCAGTAGTGGTCGTCCGGTCCCGCGGTTTTGCTGGTGACTCGCTCAGAAAAATATTGTGTATAATATACAACTATTCGTTTGCTACCAAACGAATCTTGTGGCACTATTCCAAACAATTGTCCTAGGAGGGGAACCCAATGAAATTAAAGACAGTGATCGCTTTGTTCGCGATCTTCACACTTCTCACCACTGCTTGTGGCGACGACGACAGCGATGGCGTTACTGATGTCGTAACCGACGACGACGGCGACGACATGGCCGAAGACGGCGATGACATGGCCGACGAACCACATATGGATGACACAGTCGATATTGCTGGCATCCTTGCCTCCGACCTGGACAACTGCGCCGACGCGCCGAGTGGCGACCCGA
Source organism: Acidimicrobiales bacterium (assembly GCA_047516945.1). Classification (GTDB taxonomy): domain Bacteria; phylum Actinomycetota; class Acidimicrobiia; order Acidimicrobiales; family Aldehydirespiratoraceae; genus VXYK01. The sequence continues at coordinate 10,072 of JAKZTU010000417.1, read as the reverse complement.
TCAGGGTTGGCATGGCCATGGACTTCAGCGATGTTGTCGGATTCGTCGACATCCCAGGCTCCAAGCTCGTGCCTTTCGTGGCTGAACTCGCAAACTGCGCAGGCGGTATCAACGGCCGTCCTGTGGAAGTCCGAGTTGCAGAAGTCGGCGCAGACGCCGCTCTAGCGACCGCAGAACTGCTCGACTGGGGTGCCCAATTCCTGATCGGGCCGCCGTTCGCCGACTTCGCTCTGCCAATCCTGCAGACCACCGAAGGCCAAGTGCCGCTGTTTGTGGCAGCGTCCACCGAACCGACACTGGCAGACGCCTCAATCAACTCCTATCTGGTCACCTTCGACGACTACCAAATGTCGTCCGCAGCAGCCAATTGGGCGCTTGACCAGGGAATAACTCGAGCAATCGTGTTCACCGAGGGTGAAGGAGTTCCCTACACCGGCGTCAACCCAGACGCCTTCGCCGCGGCATTCACAGCTGGCGGCGGTGAAGTCGTCAGCACCCAAACCTACGTGTGGTTCGTCGACACAGATTTCTCCGCACAAGTCAACGAGATCGCCGGGATCTCCGACAACACCGAAGTCGTCTTCTCTGCCGCTCTCGGCTACCAGGTCACCGCTCTGCGGGGTCAGTTGGAGGGTCAAGGACTCGACGGACTCACCTACATAGGCACCGACGCACTCGACGCAACCGGAATCCAAGTCGAGGACAACAACGAAGGCATCGCCCACACGCCGCACACCAGCATCAGCGCAGGCGACCCGATCGACTCCCTCCTCGCCCACTACGAGGCAGTCAACGGGGAAGCGCTTGAAAGCCGTGGCTTCATGGCGCTCTACGTCGATTCGATGTTCCTCGGGATTCAGGCAATGCTCGACTGCGGATGTGACGACCCCGCCCAGATAGGCGAAGCCGTGCAAGAAATCTCCGGCTTCCAAGGATTGTCCGGCGAGATCACCTACGCGGGCACCAACGGCATTCCGCCCAAGGCCGTCCCGATCAACCGGATCGTCAACGGCGAGGATGTCCTAGTCGACACCAGAAGCTGATCAAACCGTGCTCGAAGTCACGGGGTTGACAACCAAATATGGTGCGATTTCAGCACTTCGAGATGCAACGCTAACTGTCGGGTCCGGTGAGGTCGTGGGACTCATCGGACCCAACGGTGCGGGCAAAACGACGCTGCTGAACTCGATCGCGGGACTTCTAAAGCCATCAGCAGGCAAGATTGCTTTCGAAGGCAGCGACATCACTGGGCACCCTCCAGAAAGACTCCTGCGTTCGGGACTCGCTCTGGTGCCAGAACACCGCCGCATCTTCACCGACATGACCGTGGAAGAGAATCTCAAGATCGGCGGTATCACCCAGCCCGGCGCCAACCGGGATCGGGAGCTAAACGAGATGGCGGAACTCTTCACGGTGCTGCGCTCGAAATGGCACACGGCAGCAGGTTTTCTCTCCGGGGGCGAAGCGCAACAATTGGCAATCGCCCGAGCGTTGATGTCAAGACCCCGATTGTTGATGATGGACGAACCATCGCTGGGCCTTGCGCCCATTCTTGTCGATGCCGTGTTCGAACTCATCGACTCCCTGCGACAGCAGGGGCGAACGCTCCTGGTGGTTGAGCAGAACGCCACCCGGATGCTCGAAATCGCTGACCGAGCCTATGTCCTGCGAAGTGGTAAAATAGTGGCGCAGGGCGCTGGTAGCGAACTCAGCGAACACGACGACCTATTCGGCACGTTCATCAGCGGTTGAGAAATGATCGAACTACTGCAGAATCTCATCGACGGACTCGGCAGGGGCAGCATCTACGCGCTATTGGCGCTCGGAGTGGCAGTTGTGTTCGGCGTCATGCACCTGCTCAACTTCGCCCACGGCGAGCTGATCACCATCAGCGGTTACGCGGCTTACGCAGCAGGCCAACAAGGCTGGTCGTGGTACGTCATTACGCCGTTGATCATCGTCTGCGCGGTGGTTGCCTCGTTGGTGATTGAACGTGTTGCCTTCAGTCGAGTGCGTGGAGAATCCGACTTCACGTTGCTGCTCACCTCGTTCGGCGTGCACTTCGTGGTATCTGCAGTGTTTCTTCTCTACGTTTCTGCGTCGGTCAAAACGTATTCGCGCCCTGGTTGGGTGAGCAATACCTACTCGGTTGGCCCACTCAACATTGAGGTATTCGACACGGTAGTGATCGTGGTCACGATCATCACCCTGATCGCAACCACGATTCTTCTGCAACGAACCATGTTCGGTCTGGCGTTACGCGCGGCGTCAGCTGACTTCGACACAGCCCGACTAATGGGCGTGAAATCGGACTCGGTGATCCGCGGGGCCTTTGCGTTGTCCGGTCTGCTAGCAGGCATAGCCGGTGTGTTTTGGCTAATGCGGTCCGGTAGCACCACCCCCAGCGCCGGCATCGACCCGATGCTCAAAGGCGTGTTGGCAGCCCTCATCGGCGGACTCGGAAGCTTGCGCGGCGCGGTACTGGGAGGCTTTGCGCTGGGACTGGCCGAAGTGCTGCTGCGCAGTCGGCTGCCTGACTCAATAGCGAGCCTCACCGAAGGCGTGGTCTTCGTATTAATCGCACTGCTGTTCATCTTCAGACCGCAGGGCCTTATCACAGTCGCCCACGCGGAGCGTGTGTGATGTTCCCAAACCTGCAACGAGACGTCGGCTTTCCGATCATCGGCTCGGTGCTGCTGTTCAGCGTGTTCGTTGGCGCTGCTCTGATTTATCAGAACTGGTTGGGCGGAGCCGCTGAGCGGCTCGTCACCGTCATGCTGATCGATGCTGTGATCGTGCTCGGCATCCAGATTTATGTCGGCAACACTGGCGTGCTGTCTTTCGGTCACATCGGATTCGGCGCCATAGCGGGGTACACGTTTGCGGTATTCGCAATCTCCCCAACAGAAAAAGCCAAGCGGATCCCGGATGCGCCTTTCGGTCTCGCCGAAGTCGAGGTGAACTCAACTACCGCGGTCCTGGTAGCCGTGCTGCTGACTGTGGGGGTCGCTTTCATCATTGGTGTAGGACTCGCACGCTCAGGTGCTCAATCTGGGGCGGTTTCGGCCACCGTCATCACCCTCGCTCTGCTCTTCGTCACCCACGAAGTAGCCCGCAACTGGCCCGAGTTAACCGGCGGAGAACGAGCAGGCCTGTTCTTCCCGATTGGCGGAAAGCTCGACACTCGGATCCCGATCTATGCAGCCCTGCTTGGGGCTTTGGTCGTGGCTCGTCTCTATGCCCAAAGTCGTAGCGGACGCCTCGCGGTTGCTGCACGCGAAGACAACCTCGCTGCCCGTGCCATGGGTGTGAACCCACTGGTTCAACAGATGGTCGCCTTGCTGATTTCGGTAGCGGTTGTCAGTGTGGGCGCCAGCTTGCGCGTCTACGAGGACGGCTCCCTGCTCCCCGAGAACTTCTTTTTCAACTACACGTTGCTCACTCTGGTGATGCTGATCGTGGGCGGTCGCAACAGCGTCACAGGCGCGCTGTTGGGAGTCGCGGTGATGACCGCTGGCCGTGAACTCGCCCGGCGACTCGGGCAGGACGGTTTCGAGATATTTGGAATTGGACTCGACGGTAAGCCACTCGACTGGGTTTTCCGGGAGAACCTGCAAACAGTCTTTCTCGGCGTTTCGATGTTGGGGTTCATGATCCTTCGACCCACAGGTCTGCTCCGCGACTGGGAGTTCGACGAATGGCTCCGTTCACGTTTCCGGAGCTTCCGAGTCCGAGGCAAAGACCACGCTGAGAAAACCGAAACCAAACCGGTCCCGCTTCCCGAACTCGAATCGGTTGAGTCATCGGTGCTTGAAGCGCACGGAATTGACGTCTCCTTCGGTGGTTTCAAGGCCCTTAGCGACGTAGGTATTAGCGCCCGAAGCGGCGAGATCATCGGCATCATCGGCCCAAACGGAGCTGGCAAAACGACGATGGTCAACGTCATAACTGGTCTAGTCGAGCCATCGTCTGGGAAGTTCTCGCTCAACGGCGACGACATCACCGCGATTCCTACCCATCGGCTCGCGCGACTTGGCATCGTGCGCACGTTCCAGAATCTGCGGCTCTTCGGTGCCCTCACGGTGCGCGAAAATGTGGAGGTGTCAGCGTTGATCGCCGCGAGCCATCGTCAGGGCCGAACACTGCTCGACGTCGACTCGGTGATCGCTGAGGCCGGATTGTGGGAACACCGCGATCGGCGAGCCCGAGAACTTGACTACGGTAACTCTCGGCGTTTGGAGTTGGCCAGAGCCGCGGCTCTGGTGCCTTCCTTCCTGCTGCTCGACGAACCGACCAGTGGCATGAGCGACATTGAGTCCACCGAGATGATCGAGCAAGTCCGCCACATGGCAGCAACTGTCGGCGCGGGGGTTGTCGTCATCGACCACGACCTGAACTTCATCACCGGTATCTCAGATCGGATCTACGTATTCGACCACGGTGAAGTGATCGCACATGGATCAGCCGAGGAGGTACAGGCAGACCCACTAGTGCGAGTCGCCTACCTCGGAACTGAGGGAGGGACCTGACATGGCCAACGAGATGGCCGGCACGACATCCGACGACGGCCCTTACACCCGGGTCGAACCGCAAATGCGGCGCCGCGGTGGACTCCCTGGTGAGGTCGCCAGATACGTGCGGGATCTAATCCTCACCGGTGCGTTGAAACCGGGAGTCAAAGTCGACCAGGACGCCATAGCCAATGCGCTTGATGTGAGTCGCAGTCCGATCCGTGAAGCGCTCATTGTGCTCGGGCAGGAAGGGCTTCTCAATGTGGCGCCACGACGCGGTTTCTTCGTCGCCCGCTTGACTCCCGACGACATCATCGACCATTACGAACTGTACGGCGTGGTCTCAGGCCGAGCCGCGGCAATGGCCGCCGACACCCTCAAAGACGAGCAAATCGCCGAGCTCGAAGCAATCCAGAAGCGTTTCGTCGCCGATTCCCACGAAGACCTCTCCGCTCTCAACGACCACTTTCACCGCATCATCAATGCCGCCGCACCGCGCCGCACCCGTTGGCTGCTGCGTTTGCTGGTTCGATCGGTTCCCGCCAACTACTACGAGTTCGCCGATGGCTGGGACGAAAAGGCTGTCGAACATCATCGCAAGATCCTCAACGCGGTGATCGAACGCGACGCGCAGCGTGCCCGGGAAGCCATGGAGGCGCACCTGCACGAAAGCGGTGTGGCCGCCACTGAAGCGCTGAGGCGCCAAGGATTCTGGAGCGACGAGGAGGAGTGACTTGACCATGACAGCCGCCAGCACGACAACACGCATCGCCGAGGTCGCCCAGGTCCCTGAGGACTTCGAAATGATTCGCACCGAGGTGCGCCGACTCTGCGACAAATACGGCAACGAATACTGGCGAGGGCTCGAACCCGACCGCTACCCCGAAGACTTCGTCAAGGAGCTGACCACACAAGGCTGGCTAGGTTCTCTGATCCCCGAGGAGTACGGAGGTGGCGGTCTCAGCCTCGCCGGCGCATCTGTGATCCTTGAAGAGATTGCTGCCAGTGGTGGTAACCCCGCAGTTTGCCACGCCCAGATGTATGTGATGGGCACGTTGCTGCGCCACGGCTCTGAAGAACAGAAGCGGCACTACCTGCCGCAGATCGCGGATGGTCGCAAGCGCTTACAGGCCTTCGGCGTCACCGAACCCATCGCCGGTTCAGACACCTCCGCGATACGCACCGGAGCAGAACGCCACGGCGACACCTGGCGGATAAACGGTCAGAAAATATGGACATCCAGAGCGCTGTATTCGGACCTGATGATCCTTCTGGCCCGTACCACACCAGCCAGCGAAGCAGAGGGACGACTTGATGGCTTGTCGGTGTTCATCTTCGAGTTGCGCAATGACGACGGCGAACTCATTGATGGACTCACCATCAACCCGATAGCAACTTGGATGAATCACAACACCACCGAAGTGTTCTTCGACGATGTGGTCATTCCCGCAAACGCCCTGGTAGGCACCCAAGACAACGGCTTTCGACACATCCTCACCGGAATGAACGCAGAACGAATCCTGATAGCTGCCGAATGCATTGGTGATGGTCACTTCTTCTTGGAGCGAGGCAGCGCTTACGCCCGTGAACGGGAGGTCTTCGGCCGCCCCATCGGCATGAACCAAGGTGTGCAGTTCCCTCTCGCCAAGGCCTACGCCAACCTCGCGGCCGCCGACCTCATGCGCTGGAAGGCTGCCAACCTGTTCGACGCCGACAAACCATGCGGTGCCGAAGCCAACATGGCAAAGATGCTCGCCTCCGAAGCCTCGTGGGAAGCAGGCAACGCAGCGCTCAACACCCACGGCGGCTTCGGTTTCGCAGTCGAATACGACATTGAGCGCAAACTTCGCGAAACCCGGCTCTACCAAGTGGCACCCGTCAACAACAATCTCGTCCTCGCCTTCGTCGCCCAGAAGTGCCTCGGCCTACCCAAGAGTTACTGATGCGTGCGATAGTTCTCCCCTCGCCGGGCCAAACCCTGGTAGTAGACGAGCACCACCCCGAGCCGGGCGGTGGCAAACAAGGCGGCGAAATAATCGAGATCACCGCTTGTGGAGTGTGCCGCTCAGATCTTCATGTGGTCGACGGGGAGTATGTGAGCAGCTACCCACTCGTGTTGGGCCATGAAGTCACCGGACAGCACCCTGCACTCGGTGCGGTAATGGTCTACGCGCCTTGGGGATGCCGTGACTGTCCTGAATGCAACGCCGACTTGGAGATGATCTGCGCCAAGAGTACAGAAGCCGGTCTGTTGGTCGACGGTGGCTACAGCGAACGAATGTGGGTCAAGCATCGCCGTTATCTGGCCCCGCTCGGTGATCTGGATCCGGTGGCCTCGGCGCCGTTGGCTTGCGGTGGGTTGACCGCCTATCGAGCGGTCAACCACGGACTCGACATCCTGCGCGATCGCGGAACCGCGGGACGGGCTCTGGTTATCGGAGCAGGTGGGCTGGGCCAGTTCGCCATTCGCTATCTGCGTTTGCTCAGCGATGCTCATGTGACCGCACTCGACCCCTCGGATCACAAGCGTGCGACTGCTCTTGAGATAGGAGCGCACGCTGCTGCGTCGCCAAACGACGAACTCGCTCCCGCAGACGTTGTGATCGACTTCGTCGGTGCGGAAGCCACCCTCGCCACCGCCGCTTCGGTTGTGGCCAAGCGTGGCATGGTCGCCGTCGTCGGCCTGCAGGGCGGCCGAATCCCCTTCGGCTTTGGCGCTGTGCCCCACGAAGCCCGCTTCTTTTCAAGCATTTGGGGCAGCCGCAGCCAACTCAACGAACTGCTGGATCTTGCCCGTCGAGAACCATCTATCGTTCAACCGGTGGAGACCCTCCCGCTTGTCGAGGCCCAGCAGGCCCATGACAGGCTCCGTGCCGGAGAGGTTCGCGGCCGACTAGTCCTCGTTGTATCCGAGTCCATCAACCAACCAACCCCCGCAGCACCCACTCAGTGAAAGGGATTTCGATGAGCAACGAATTCCGCCAAATGGCCGATGGGAACAACATCCACACAGTTGAGCTAGGAGCACCTGACACCCAGGGGCGTCTCCGCGGTAAACGCATACCCGTTGATCGCTTCTTGGCAAGTGTCGCGGACAGCGGCGTGAGCATTGCCGACGCCATGTTCGTCTTCGATATGCAGGACGATCTGCCCGACAACGAGTTCATCAACATGGACACCGGTTATCTCGACTGTCGTTTGGTACCAGATCTGTCGTCCATGCGGATTCTGACGCATCGCCCTGGATATGCACTGGTCTTCGCTGATGCCTTTGACCCCGACAACAATCCTCACCCGCTGGCACCCCGGTCAGTTCTGGCCGAACAGATCGAACGCTGCAAAGCGATAGGTTTGGACCCCCTTGTGGCCACCGAGATGGAGTTCTATCTCTGCAACCCGGACTGGGAACCGGTGCAGCGTCACATCCAATACAGTTCGCTGACCGACGCCCTTGAACTCGAAGATGTGCTGCGCGATATGCGACATGCCATCGCCGGTGCCGGCATCGAGGTGGAGTCGTCAAACGCCGAATACGGGCCGGGTCAGATCGAACTCAACACAGGCCCCACCGATGCCATGACCGCGGCCGACAACACGGTTCTGTACAAGAGCATCATCAAGCAGGTGGCGGTGCAACATGGCCTGCGAGCGACTTTTATGCCGAAGCCTTGGACCGAACATTCGGGTTCGGGTATGCATGTGCACACCAGCCTCAACGTCGATGGCACCAACGCTTTCGCGGATTCAGATGGGGAACCGAACGAGCTGATGGCGAAGTGGCTCGCCGGCATCTTGGAACACACTCTTTCGCTCACCTTGTTGGGTTCACCGACATCCAACGGCGGCAAACGGATCCGGCCCTATACCTTCGCCCCCACCCACGTTCACTGGGGACTCGACAACCGCACGGTCTTGGCCCGATGCATCACCGAAGCGGGATCATCGGCCAATCGTGTGGAGTTCCGCCCCGCCGGCGCCGATGCCAACCCCTACCTGATCATCGCCGGTGTGCTGGCTGCGGGTACCAACGGCGTGGAACGGGGGTTTGTTCCACCGGCCATGAGCCACGGCGACATGTACGGCAATCCCGGTGATTGCCCGGCACTACCCACCGATCTCTCCGGGGCGATCGCGGCCTACGAATCGAGCCCGGTCGCGCAGCAGCTCGGAGACATGTTCTCACGCAGTTATGTGAGCATGGCCGCAGCCGAGGTCGTCCTCGCGGGCGCCAACGCCGAGTCCCTCGACCCCGATTACGTGAGCCAATGGGAACGAGACCGCTTCATTGAGCACTGCTAGCCCACATGACACCTCGCCCACATGACCGTCTAACCCCATGACCATCTGACCCCATGACCACCGCCGCCGCAAAGCCCACCACCGATCCAGCCGCTGATTCCAACACGGTTGATGCCGCGGTTGACACCGATGGCCCGGATGTGACTACTCCGGCGCTGTACCTCCGCGGTGCGCCACACGAGCGATTCGCAGAGTTGCGAGCCCGCCCCGGTCTCACTTGGCATCCCTACGAGTCTTCCGGGTTTTGGGCGGTGACTCGCCACGCTGACGTAAAGGAAACTTCGAAGCGGACCAAGGAGTTCTCGTCGGGATTGGGGCACAGCAATCTTTGGGATCTGGAACCCGACGCTTTGGAGGCACGTCGATCCATCATCGACACCGACCCTCCTGATCACACCAGGTTGCGCCGTCTGGTCAGCAAGGCGTTCACCCCACGCAACATCCGCCGCTGGGAAGGGCTCACCCGCGAGATCACCGAGGAGTTGCTCGATGAATATCTGGCTTCAGGCGGTGGTGATTGGGTGGAGATGGTCGCCGCTCCCCTGCCGATTCGGGTGATCCTGGCAATTCTGGGTGTGCCCGTCGAAGACGCTGATTTCCTGGTTGAACTCTCGAACTACCTGGTCGAAGGCACGGGTGACCAACCTTCTTTGCCAGCGGACGCATACGGCAACACCACTGACTTGCGGCTCTTGCCGTTCGGCAGTCCAGCGAGCCATGCACTGTACGAATACGGCGAGAACCTCGGCGCGAAACGACGCGAGGATCCGCGCGACGACATGGTCACGATGCTGGTGCAAGCCTCCGAAGACGGCGATCGGTTGTCTCACGACGAATATCGCAACTTCTTTCACGTCCTGGTGTTCGCCGGGAACGAGACCACCCGCACAGCCATGACCCACGGGGCCATGGCGCTCGCCGATCATCCCGATCAGTGGCAACGAATCCTCGCCGATGAGGCGCTGCTCACGCCCGCTACCGAAGAGGTTCTTCGCTGGGCGTCCCCCGTGTTGCACATGCGCCGAACCGCCGCTATCGACACCGAACTGTCGGGCACTCCGATATCGGCGGGTGACAAGGTGGTGATGTGGTATGTGTCGGCTAATCGCGACGAGTCGGTCTTTGAGAATCCGTTTGTTTTCGACGTGGGCCGACCCGACAATCCCCACTTCGCTTTCGGTGGCGGGGGTCCGCACTTCTGCCTCGGCGCGTTTCTGGCTCGCATGGAGATAACCGTGCTGCTCACAGAGATGCGCAAGCGC
>JAKZTU010000416.1:0-4283 GCA_047516945.1 Acidimicrobiales bacterium | reverse complement strand
ATGAACCTCGACGACTACTACGCAGCGCGTCCGATCACCAGCCCCTTCGGACTCTACGACTGCGATGTACCTTGCGACGCATCGATCGCGGTTGTCGTGTCGGCCGTGGATACGGCGAAAGACCTCCCGAATCCTCCCGTTCGCGTGGAGGCCGTGGGTACCCAGATCCTCGAACGCGTCTCCTGGGACCAGGGCACGCTGACCCACGAACCCCAAGTGCTCGGCCAGGCGGCCCACCTGTGGACCCGAACCGAACTGCAACCCGACGATGTAGATGTGGCGCTGCTCTACGACGGGTTCACCTTCAACTGTGTGAGTTGGCTTGAGGGATTGGGGTTCTGCGGCTTTGGGGAAGCTAAGGATTTTGTTGGCGATGGCAGCCGTATCGCGCTCGACGGTGAACTCCCTCTGAACCCCCATGGTGGACAACTCTCTGAAGGTCGCACTCACGGCTTCGGCTTCATCCATGAGGCTGTGCTGCAACTTCGTCAAGCGGCTGGCGAGCGGCAGGTAGCCAACGCCCGGACCGCTGTTGTTGCTACAGGTGGCGGAACTCCGTCAGGTGTGATGTTGCTGCGTGGTGACGGCTGATCGTACGGTGAACTCACCGAGAAAGGACTCAAAATGCCCGAACCGACCGTGACTGTTCTACATGCACGGGGCGTGCTCGATATCGACAGCGGCGAGGTCATCGACTCCGCTTATGTCCGCGTCGAGGGCAACCGCATCACCGAGGTAGGTACCGATTCCAGCACCGCGAGCGACGCCGACGAGTTGATCAGACTGCCTGAACTGACGCTTATCCCGGGACTCATGGACATGGAGGTCGATCTCATGTTGGGCGGTCCCGGAGCTGGTCTCAACGATCCCGTTCGCCTCGACCCCGTCAAGATGACCCTGCGGGCCGTCAACAACGGCATGCGGACGTTGCGCGCCGGGTTCACCACCGTTCGCAACCTCGGACTGTTCGTGAAGACCGGTGGATACGTGCTCGACGTCGCCTTGCGCGACGCGATCAACGCCGGTTGGGTCGATGGTCCCCGGATTTACGCGGCTGGCCACGCCATTGTTCCCACCGGTGGACATCTCGATCCCAGCGCCCAGAGTTCGCTTGCTCCCCACATCATGCCTCTAACGCCGGAAGAGGGCATCGCTGATGGGGTCGACGAGGTGCGCAAGGCTGTGCGCTACCAGATCAAACACGGAGTCGATCTCATCAAGTGTTGCGCCTCGGGTGGGGTAATGACGGATTCCGGGCCGGCTGGCGCTCAGCAGTACTCTGCTGACGAATTGTCCGCTATTGCCGACGAGGCCCATCGCCGCGGTTTGAAGGTGGCCACCCACTGCCACGGCGACGTTGCCGTCAACGCCGCGCTGGACGCGGGGATCGACTGCATCGAGCATGGTTTCATGATCACCGGCGACACGATCCAACGGCTGGTCGACACCGACACCTTTTTGGTTTCCACCAACGCGCTAACTGAGAACTGGGATGTATCGGCTCATCCTCGGTCGATTCAAGCACGCGCAGCCGAGGTGTTCCCGAAGTCGAAAGAGTCACTGTCCAACGCCATTGAAGCGGGTGTCAAGATCGCCTCTGGTAGCGACGCTCCGGCAATTTGGCACGGTCGCAATGCCGAGGAGTTGGCGGTACTCGTGAAACGGGGTATGACGCCTCTCCAAGCCATCCGCGCAGCCACCACAGTGAGCGCCGAACTCGTCGATGCTCCCGACCTCGGACGGATTGCCCCTGAGATGCTGGCCGACATCGTGGGTGTGCCCGGTGACCCTCTAAGCGACATCACGGTCACCCAGCAGGTGGCCTTCGTGATGAAGGACGGAAAGGTCTACAAGCGTCGGTGAGTCCAGTTAGAGCGCGAGTTGCCGAGTGAAGAGCTGCCCGTATTCTTCGAGTTCGTCCTTCACGCCCGCTAGGCGGAGCAGATGCCAGAACAAAGCCAGGTTGCTCGACACGACCGGAACGCCTACCTGCTCTTCGATCTCAGCCACGTTCTCAAGGACGCGTAGGCTCGTACACGACACAAACACCGCTTCGTTATCAGCGTTGACCACGGCGCGGATTCCATCAATGATCGACTTCTCAGAGATGCGGGCCACGACTAGATCGCTTGGCTTCAGGAACGATCCGAGCGCGGTGACTGCAATCTGGGCATCGGCGAAGTGCTCAGCAATCGGCGCGGTGACATCGGCCGTGTAGGGGGCAACCACGGCGATTTGGCCGGCTTTCAGCGCATGAAACGCCGCTACCGCTGCTGAGATCGGGGTTGTGCAGGCCACGCCGGGGTGAACGGCTTGAATCCCGGCGGTTACCTCGTCGACACCGATGAGTGTGGCGGCCGAGGTGCAGCCAAAACCGATCGCATCAAAACCGAAATCGGTTGGCAGCAAACCTGCGGCAATGGGCAAGCGCTGTTCCATGTCGGTCAACGACCTCGGCGTCACCTCGTTGTCGTTTTGGATACGCGAGTGATAGAAGTGAACGCCGTCGATGTTGAGCATCCGAGCTTCGGCTTCGATGGTCTGGTCGCTCTGCAACACGATCAAGCCGAGCCGCGCCCGCGTCCCGTAGCCCTCGTCGGTCTCGAACGACAACGGCAGCAGATCGGGCACGGTCACGGCGCAGTTCCAGAGGCCTTGGCTTGCTGGGAGAAGAACGACGCTCCGGTGGGCACTTCGGGATACTCCATCTCATAGGAGGAGCAACGGACGCGGTTGGTGCGAACACCACGCACGATTTCGCCCTCGTAGCGGCTCGGCAGGTGGTTGACCTGCAAGGGTTTGGAGTCTTCGGCCCGGTACTCGCAGATAAAGAGCGTTCGGGGCTCGTCTGAGTTGTTGGGGGCCGAACCGTGCAGCAAACGGGTATGCATCAGACACGCCGAGCCTGCGGGCCCATAGACAGGAACGGCTTCGGCAACGTGCGCGGCCTCAACCTCCGCGCTCACGGTGCCGGTGTAGACGCCGTCGTGCCAATGGTCGAACAAATCACCGCGGTGGGTGCCGGGTACGACCTTCAGAGGCCCGTTCTCCAAGGTGACGTCGTCAAGGAAGTACAGCACGGCGATGAGGTCTTCGTTGGTGTGGGGCTGGAACATGAAATCCTGGTGGTACTTCACTTCAGTGGTTGAACCAGGGTGTTTTGCGTTGATTTTCGAGTTGTTGTATTCGACGTCGGGACCGATGAGTTGAGCGACGGCATCAAGCGCCCGGTTGTCGCGCATCACCTCGAGGTAGGCGTCGGAAACGTCGACCGGCGATGCGACCCTGCGCAAAGCGGGCCGTTGTGCCGTGTGGTCTACCTCCAGGTCGAAGCGTGCCCGATGGGCTGGCGTGTCGCCGTATGGTTCGGAGTGCTCGCGGCTTTCTTCTACCCAGGCTGCGAAATCACTCACAATCGCCGCGAGTTGCTCCGGCGCTAGTGCATTCTCGACGAAGGCGTAGCCGTTGGCCCAGTAGGCCTCGATTTCATCGGGGAAAAGAGCTTCGTTGGACATCAGATGATAGGTAGTTCGGGCGCCGCGCGGCGGCTGAGCAGTTCGGGGCCGTTTGAGCGCACGACCAGGTTCTCTTCGTGGACCATTGCCTTGCCGGGTTCCCAGATCAAGGCGGGTTCCACTGTCAGCACCATGTTCGCTTCGATGACAGTGTTGTCGTCGGCCGTGTGCGACGGCCATTCGGTCACCTGCGTGCCTAAGCCATGCCCCATGCGGCCGATGTCGTTGCCCAACGAGCCGTTGGCTTTCAACACCTCGTTCATCGCCGTGAACACGTCAGAGGTGGTGGCACCGGGCCGAACCGCCTCGAGGCCGGCCTCAGTGGCCTCCCAGACGGCTCGGTAGGCATCTCGGGCACCGCTGCTGGCGTTGGTGAAGGCGAAGTTGCGGTCGAAGTCGCTGAAGTAACCGTCGAAAGTCGAGCCGGTGTCAAAAATCAGCAGGTCACCGTCGTCGATCTGACGATCAGATGGTTGTCGGATGATGTCGTTGATGCCGTCGGGGCCGGTCGCGCCGACCAGGTAGGGGACATCGTCTGCGCCTTGGCGCAAGATCTCTACACGGAACGCGGCGAACGCCTGACGCTCGGTCATGCCCGTAGACAGTAGTTTGGGCAGTTCGTCGAACGCGTCGGATACCACACCACAGATGTGGCGGTGTTTGTCGACCTCGCGTTCGCTCTTGACCATGCGCAAGCCGCGAATGATGTCGGTCACGTCGACGAAATCGCTCAACATTGAACGCAGGCGGTCGAGGTCGCGCAACGGC
>JAKZTU010000415.1:0-3474 GCA_047516945.1 Acidimicrobiales bacterium | reverse complement strand
GGTTCTGCACCACTTCGGCGTAGTACGCGACGGTGGCTTCGACTACCGAGTCAATGAAACCTGGTTTACGTTTTGTAACGCGTCCCGCCCCCATCTGGGAATGAAGCCTCAGATTAAAGCGGGTTGGAGGTTTCTTGTCTGGGCCGATGCAAGCCAACGGATTATCGCGGAGTTCAGCTAACGACGCGGTGACAGGGGTCTTGGTCGCTTTCGGATACGCGTCTATAAGCAGAGTCTCGGGGGCGCGTTTCAGCTGTTTGACGAGCCAAACCACCCTTGCTCGTGCGGTGCGGTCATCAGGAGCTTTGAATTGTGTGCTGAGCGTGATCCTCGCGGCTCGTAGATTGACTTCAAGTTCAATATTGCCGATGGTGTCTGGCACTCTGAGCTCGCTGGCGAGCGTGCCTGTCTCGCAGAGCGAGTCGATGAAGTCTTTGCTGCGCAGGCGCGGATTTTGCTGGTGGGCTTTGGGGATGACTTCGATCGCGTCGGCTCCGGTGTCCACACTCAGCCTCATCGCCGCGACGCTGAGTAGTTGATCCCAGCGTTGACACACGGCAGCCACGTCGGGATCGCTTTTTGATAGACGGTCCTCAAACGCACCATCACGGACCGACACCCAACCCGTCCCCATATCGGAGAACTCAACCACCCCAGAGTTCGGGTGGGTCAGATAGCGGATCAACTCGCCGAGGATCCAAGCCTGTTCTGGGTCTTCGACGCCCCGGTGATGGTGTTCTTTAATCGCTAAAGAGATGATCCTCGCCCACGAGACATGATGCAGATCCACGACGGATCTACCTCGCACCCGCACCCCGTCGGTGGGATGCACCCCTGGAGAGGGAGCGATCTCGTTCGAGATAGAGATCACAGCGTTCACACCGCTAGCTTTAGCCGCCTCCATATAGCCGTTCAACTGGTCCGCGTTCAGCGTCGCAGTTCCCGTCTTTACTTCGACATACGCTTCGAACACAACGTTCTTGCCTTGCAAGACACAGATCAGCCCGTCGGGCCGTAACACAGTCCCGTCAGCAGTTTTGCAGGTCGGTTGAATATATCCCTCCACCTGCGCACGCTTACCGATCCTCGCTCCGAACATCGAAAGCACCGTGTCCGCGAACGGTCGCACCACAGTCATCACCGCCAGCAGCGCGGACGTAGCACGATCTTCGGCTTCCTGGCGACCTTTGATTCCCGCGACCGGGATGAGTCGCGCTGACTCGCCGTGGCTCATGGTCTACCTCCTGGATGGTCTGGTTATGTTGTTGTGGGGTCGTTCTTTCGACGTTGCGAGGGGAAGATGATCAAGTGTGGCGTGCTAATGAAGCTTAGAGTCATAACAACGTCTGTTGGCCGGTTCTTGCGGGGGTTGCGGCGGCTGCTGTGGTCAGGTTGGGCCATGCGGTGATGAGGGCGTTGTAGGCGCCGGCTTCTGTGGTCCAGCCCTTGTCGTTGGCTTTCTGATACAGCACATAAGCGAGTTGACGTGCTCTGTCGCCGTTACCGCCGAGGGTGTGCAACAACTCCGCTGCTTCTGACTCTGATTTCTCTAGGGCAGCAACAAGGTACTGAAGCACCTCCCAGACGGTGAGGCGGGGGTCGTCTATCGGTGACCAGTCTGGGTTTAGTTCGCCGCGTTCGAAGAGTCGGAACTCGCCTTCACGTGCCTCACCTATACCGGACTGCGCAATGCCCGCCAACGACGTGTTCTTGGCCCGAGCGACGCTGTCGGCGTCTCCTGATGGGCCTGAATTGTAGCCGTGTTGTGCGAACCAACTGAGCGCAAACCGTGTGTCGGTGTCGAGTTCTGCTTCTTCGCCGTCGAGTATTTCACCAAGCACATCGTTGATGATTCGCAACGCCACCGATACCGACATGGACGACCCATCGGCCTCCACCACCCGGGCATACCGGGAGAACACCTTGATCCCCGGCCCGATAGTGGACTGGGCCATGTCCACCGGGGCGATATTGCCCGATTGCAGGAGGCGAACGGCATCCGGGAGCTCGTTGCGAAGCGCGGCGATGAACTCTCCACGGGTTGCCAGCGATGCCGACCCCGAACGGGGACGGCACGCGAGGACGATGGACGACGCCAACGCGTTCGTCCCGATGGACAACATCCGTCCAGGCCGCTCCGTGCGCATCGGCCATGTGGCGTTGACTTGCAATCCCGCATCCAGCACCGCCTGCAAGAACGTGTCCCAACCGGTAGCGCGAATCTCCCCGTCTTTGGTCTCGGTCGCCTTATAGGCGTAGTAGATCGTCGCTGGAACATCGCCCGGCAGGCTCTGGGCGACCTGTGCCATGAAATCTGCCATCCCAGACTCGAAGTGCTCTTCGGCTTGCTCTTTTGAACCGGCCCGGTAGCGGTTGGCGATCAGTTCTTCGGACTTCGGAGTCAGAAGCGTCGAACACTCGACCGGCCATACATCGCCAAGATTCCGCCGCAACCACACGTAGAAGAAGTCCGACAGGTCCGCATAAGAGATGTTGTCGTAATACGGCGGATCAGTCGAAAGCACAGCACCCGAACATTCCTGAACCCTAGCCCGCGCATCCCGCTGGTGAGCCTCCCCCTGGACCGAAGCAGGGAAGTGTTCAATTGACCTAGTCACCCAATCCAAGACCCCGCTAAAACTCCCTGTTCTCGTCCCTAGTGGATTACCCTCGGCATAGCCCCACGTCATTGGTATGGCCTGGCGAGCAAACGTCGTTCGAATATTGCAAAGGGACTGATTCCAAGAACAGATCGTCGATGCGGTATCCGCAAGTTTGTCGATTGCAAAAGCCAGGTAGGTCACGATGGCGTCCGCGTACGCTGCAGAGCCTCGTCCGCCATCGCGTAACCGCTTCCCATCGTCAGCCAAACCGGTCGCTGCGGCATCCACCTGAATCAGTTTTTTAACCTCCACAAGAAGGTCCGAAAACGTCGCCAACGCCACAATTTGCCGGTCCGAGAAGTAGTCGGCGAACTCGAAGAAACCGTAGTAGCGACCTTGGGCGTTACCTCCAAACGTGCCTCGGGTCGCTCCTTGCGGCAATTTCGCGTCGTCAAGGGATGCCCTCACTGCAACCGCTTCATTAATACCGTCGAACTGCCAGTTATCGACATCGAGGTACCGACGGCCCGTTGGACTATCGGCAACCAATGCCATAGGAACTGAACCCGTACGCTTCCGAGACGCTTCGTGGTCGATGTAGTCCCCTGGGATTGCTGAACCGGTCGCTAGACATGTCCCGTTGCCTCGGTTGACAGTGCGATCATGTGTTGGTTCGCCGCCTTCGCGGATCTCATAGCTGATCGTCTGGGTCGCGCGGTCGATGATCGGCTCGATCCACACCTTGGGTTTACCCGGTTTGTTAGCCAGCGTCCACGACGCCACCAGTGGCACATGACCCGACCAACTCGGGTCGGGTGACTCCACGGTGCGGGCCCAGATCCAGGCAATCGGCGGGAGCTTTTTCCCGTTG
>JAKZTU010000414.1:0-2637 GCA_047516945.1 Acidimicrobiales bacterium | reverse complement strand
ACGCCGGTGGCTAGTCCAGTTGAGGCGGGTTCCTATCTGGCGATCTATTACGTTCTCGAAGGAGGCCACGTAGAACACTTTGCTTGGGGTGCGGATCAGGTGGTGTGGCTCTACCAGAACAACCGGGGTTTCCAGAATCGGGTTCATGCACACACCGTGCTATTGGAAAATCCTGGTTGTCACTATCGCGACGCCGACCCGGTTCCGATCGAGTTAGCGCTGGACCACCCCTACAAAGGGCTTGGCGTGGTGGCGGTCGACCCGGCGGAGGGTGTGAGCGAAGCCGAGTTGGTGACCCATCTCCACGATCAGGCCTTGCCGGCGCTGATGAAAGATTCGCCGGTCGCCAGCATGGTGTCGTGGCACTACCAAGACTCGGGCAGCGGCGACACGGACCGTGCGCCGATGGATTTGGGGATGCCACCCGGACCGACCGATCGTCAGTTGCAGTGCTTCTTCCTCGACGATGAACCGACCGCAGTGTGGGACAGATTCCGTACCTACGCCGACGATCTTGCGGCGAGCGGACTGGGCGAGGTTGTCTTCGCCGCGCCGTTCCTGCCGACGATCGTGGGGACAGACACATACACCGATCAACTCTGGTAAGGGAGCAACACGATGATTCTTCAAGACTCGACAGTAATGGTGGTTGGGGTTGGGCCGGGACTCGGCAGATCGTGTGCCGCGGCGGCCCTGCGTGATGGTGCCAACGTGATCGCGGTCGCTCGCAACCTGGAACGCCTCACGGCTACGGCCGCCGAACTCGACCCCTCAGGTGAACGGATTCTCGTTGCTGGGGCCGACATGATGGATCAGGCTTCACTTGAAGCCGCGGTGAGCGCAGGTGTGGAGCGCTTCGGCACCCTCGATGCGGTAATCAACGTTGCTGCTATGGACGCAAGCGTTGGGACCTTTGCCGACCTTGACGATGACGAGTTACGGAAGGTACTTGATATCAACACGCTGGGCGCGGTCAATGTGGTCCGTTCGGTCACGCCGACGTTCACTGCCAATGAGCACGGCGGCTCGGTTGTGCTGATTGGTTCCCAAGCCTCACTCAAACCGGTGGCAGTGATCCCGCAATTCGCTTATTCGGCCGCCAAGTCTGCGTTGCTCGCTATGGCACGGAATATGGCCGCGGAACTCGGTCCTCAAGGCATTCGCGTGAACACCGTGGTACCCACCTGGATGTGGGGACCCAACGTGAAGATGTTTTGTGAGTGGCAAGCAGCTGAACGAGGTACCACTGCAGAAGAGGTACGAGACGAAATCGCTCAGGGCATGGCCTTGCGGATCATGCCGACTGACGCCGATGTGGCCGAAGCGGCGGTGTTCTTCGCTTCAGACCGTTCACGGATGATCACCGGCCAACGCCTGTTGGTAAACGCCGGAGAATTCTTCGACACATAGGCCCCCAACAACTTCGGCGAGTTGCACTATGTGACGATTGTTGCAACGCGAGTGAAGTATTTCGAGATTTGTCTGTGAAATAATTGGTTCAGTTTCATTATGTTTCAATGTAGATAAAGTGAAGTTTTCCCCAGTTCTTTACTTTTTTGTTGCGGTTTCTTTGCTTAAGTGTTGAATCCGGTTTGAGTTTTGCACTAGTGTTATACGTGGGTTAGAGGTCATCTGGGCGCAGGGCCGGATGCTTCAGACTCGGGAACTTCATTCCCGTCCCCCTCCAGGGAAAACAGGGTCCGGTTGGCGAATTCGCTAGCCGGACCCGAGTCCCTTTTGGCGTGATTTCTGCTGAAATGGCGTTGGCAGCCGCGGTAGTGCGATTCTTGTAGTCGTGAGCACCACAGATCTCTTCGAACGCTTCGATGTCATTGACGTCGATACCCATGTAACCGAACCACCCGACGTGTGGACGGCTCGAACCCCGGCCTTCAACGATTGGGTGTCTGACTGGACCAGTGCTGACCGCGATCGGCTTGTCGGCGTGACCGCAGTACCGTTCTGGGACATCGATTTCGCGGTTGCCGAGATCACCCGTTACGTGGAGGCAGGACACCGCGCCATCAACTTCTGCAACCAACCCCAGGACCATGGAATGCCTGCGCTTGCGTCTAGGCATTGGGATCCGATTTGGGCGGTTGCCCAAGAGGCTGGAGTCTCTGTGAGCTTTCATGTCGGTGGCGGATCAATGGGCACGCAACTCCAAGACACGGCCGACATGGGCTGGATGACCAACTTCGCCAAGGTGTCGTCGTTGATCTTTCTCGACAACATGCGTTGCATCGCAGATTTGGTCTTCGGCGGTGTGTGCCATCGATTCCCAGAACTCAAGCTGGTCTCGGTGGAGAGCGGCGCGGGTTGGATTCCAGGGGCGCTCGAATCCTTTGATTGGCAATGGCGCAACGGAGGCGTGACCGTGGAGCACCCCGAATACGACCTGTTACCAAGCGAGTATTTCAAGCGACAGATCTATGGTTGTTTCTGGTTTGAGCAGGCTTCGGCCAGGTTCGCGATTGAGCTCTACCCGGACAACATTTTGTATGAGACCGACTATCCGCACCCGACCTGTCAGTTCCCGGGGCCAGCCACACCGGCGCAGTACCCGCGGGACTACGCCACAGGCGCTTTGTCTTCCCTTGATGACGCAACGCTGCAGAAGATCCTCCACGACAACGC
>JAKZTU010000413.1:0-6991 GCA_047516945.1 Acidimicrobiales bacterium | reverse complement strand
GCAGTATCTCCACCGGAACCCCGGCGGATACTGCAATCACGGGGTCTGTCAAGTCAGTTACGCCTGACGCCCCGCGGGGCTAGGGGCCAAGGGACGATCAGATCGATTGGCTCGGGAATCCGGGGCCTTCGTGATCCTGTCCGTCCATGCTGGCATTGAGGCGAGCCTTGCCCATCAACTCGGCCATGACGGATCCAAGTTCGGTCGGATCGTCGGGCTGCTCGGCGGTCGGGCCAAGATGCCAACCTTCGGCGATCCCGAGGTGACGCCCGCGGATATCAAAGACGCGGCCAGTGACCTTGCCCGCCTCGGGGCTGGCCAACCAGGTGGTGACCACCGCGATCCAGCGCGGGGACATGGCTTCCATAGCTGACTCGGTAAGGTTCTCCGCGCCACCCATCAACGGCAGAGTGAGGCGAGAAACAGCCGTGGGAGCCAGGCAATTCACTGTCACGCCATACTTGACGAGTTCCTGCGCGGCAATGATCGTAAAGGCTGCAATACCAGCTTTCGCTGCGCCGTAGTTGGACTGACCTACGTTGCCGTAGATGCCGGAGGGCGAAGCAGTATTGATGATGCGGCCATATGCCTCGCCACCAGCCTTGACCTGGGCCCGCCAATGCACCGCGGCGTGATGCGATGGACCGAATGTGCCTTTCAGGTGTACCGCGATCACCGCGTCCCAGTCATCTTCGCTCATTGAGAACACCATGCGGTCACGCAAGATTCCGGCGTTGTTGACGACGATGTTGATGTCGCCATAGGTGTCGATCGCTTGATCGATCATGGCTTTCGCATCGTCGAACTTAGCCACGTTGCCACCATTGACAACGGCCTCGCCGCCCATCGCCTCAATCTCAGACACAACTTCTTGTGCCGGGGTCAAGCTGCCGGGACCGCCGAACTCGTCGCCGCCGAGATCGTTGACGACGACTTTGGCACCGTGTTCAGCCATCATGATGGCGTGGTCGCGGCCGATGCCGCGGCCTGCGCCGGTGATGAGAGCGACCTTGCCCTCAAGAAGCTTGCCCATATCCCCTCCGGGGTGAGAACCTGCCAAAACTCAGCAGGAAGTTAAAGTTAACGATCGTTAGCGTGCCACGCTCGGCGCCAAACGACTACCTCCGCACGCAACCGGAGTGGAACTCGCCTCTGAGATGGTGTCGGGTGGTTACCAGCCGCGGGATACCCATTCGTCGAAACTCGGGACTTCGTTGCCGATGGTTGTGTCGGCGCCGTGGCCCGGCAGCACGATCATGTCTGCGTCGAATACCCGAAACATACGGTCCTCGATGCTGCGCAGGATGGTCGGGAAGTCTCCGCCTTCGAAGCTCGTAGCTCCCGGTCCGCCGGGAAAGAGCGTGTCGCCGGTGAACAGCAGCGGCGTGTCTTGCACGTTGAACGACATCGACCCCGGTGTGTGGCCCGGTGTGTGATGGGTATGGATTCGCAACTTGCCGATCTCGATCACCGATTCATCGGTGAGGAGGTAGTCGTAGCTCGGCAGCATGGCGGCGTCTTCAGCGGTGACACCAACTTTGTAACCGGCTTCACGCACGGCCGGCACAGCCTGTATGTGATCCCAGTGGCCATGAGTCTCGAGCACGGTGCGCACATCGAGTGCACGGCACAGTTCCAGCAGTCGCTCGTGTTCGTTGGCTGCATCGAGCAGCACACCTTCTCCTGTCTCACGGCAACGGACCACAAAAACGTTGTTGTCGACGGGACCAACGACGAGGCGGTGCACCTCAACCCGGCTATCAGACCAGTGCAGTGTTGGAGCAGACGGTGTTGCAGCCGACGGAGTCACACCAAGATCGTAGCGGCGGAGCGGTCCTCAGGCAGCCGATTCGTCTTCAACTATTCGCACGTTGCCAAGGGGCACTCCGGGGACGCCGCAGTTCCAGCAAGCATCCGCGCTGGTTCCTCTCCAGGTGACATCGCAACGAATGCAGCGCAGTCGCCGTTCGACTCCGTGGATCGCCGATGGGACTGAGACAAGATCGGTCACAGAAGTCACACTATGCACACCCACCATCACAAGGGGGTGATCCCCAGCCAGCTGTCGGATTTCGGGCGTGGCGCTCTAGCCTGCGTTGAGCAGAATCAGGAGATTTTCATGGCCTCAACCCCCTGTCCCGAGAGCGATGGCTCAAGCCCTAAGCGTCAACGGTTCGACGAACCACCACAAATGTGTATCGACCCAGGTAAGCAGTACACAGCAACGATGGAGACTTCGCTTGGCACGATGACCATCCACCTCGACGCCGCAGCCGCACCCAAGACCGTCAACAACTTCGTGACCTTGTCTCGTTACCACTACTACGACGGTGTCATCTTCCACCGCATCATCAACGGTTTCATGTGCCAGGGCGGTGATCCCGACGGTACGGGTCGTGGTGGCCCCGGCTACCGCTTCGAGGACGAACTACCCCGCCCCGGGCGTTACGAGATCGGTTCTTTGGCGATGGCCAACGCCGGTCCCAACACCAACGGCAGTCAGTTCTTCATCGTGTCGGGAGCGAGCGGCGTGGGCTTGCCACCGCAGTACTCGTTGTTTGGCAAAGTCGTGTCCGGTCTTGATGTGCTCGACGAGATGCAGCAGGTCCAAACCGACCGCAACGACCGCCCTCTGACCGATGTGGTCATCTCATCGGTCACGATCAGTGAGGCAGACTGACATGGCTATCCAGACAATCGGCGTAATCGGCACCGGCGCGATGGGCAGTGGAATTATCGAAGTTGCGGCTAAGGCGGGAGTCGCTGTCGTTGCCCACGACATCAACGCCGCAGCTATCGAGGCAGGCAAGACGAGGGTGGAGGGATCGCTGGACAAGGCGGTCACGCGGGGCAAACTCGACGAAAGCGCCCGCGACAGCGCTACCGCGAGAATCACTTGGACCACCGACCTCGCAGACATGAACCGATGCCAACTAGCCGTTGAGGCGGCACCGGAGATCCTTGAGCTCAAACTCGACATCTTCAAGCAGCTCGATGCGATATTGCCCGACGGGGCGATTATGGCGACCAATACCTCGTCGATACCGATCATCGACATTGCCATGGCTACCGAGCGGCCCGAGCAAGTATGCGGGATGCACTTTTTCAACCCGGCGACCGTTATGCGGCTCGTGGAAGTCATCTCCACGCAACGCACCGATGCTGCTGTGGCACAAGCCGCTGCGGGTTTCGCTACCGATGTGCTCGAAAAGCGGGTCGTGCATTGCAAGGATCGGGCCGGCTTCGTTGTGAACGCCTTGCTGGTGCCTTTTCTTTGTCAGGCCATCGCCATGTTTGAGGCAGGCCATGCCTCAGCCGAGGACATTGATGAGGCTATGAAACTCGGGGCAGGTCACCCGATGGGCCCGCTGGCGTTGTGCGACATGATTGGTCTTGACGTGATGTTGTGGACAGCCGAGTCGTTGTACGACGAATACAACGAACGCTTCCTAGCTCCCCCACCGCTACTTCGGCGGATGGTGTCTGCAGGTCACCTCGGACGCAAGTCCGGCAAGGGCTTCTACGACTACTGAGCGGTTGAGTTGCGTGTCTCCCAGTTGTCGGCTTCGGCGAAGGCTTCACGCTCGGCTCTGATGGCCGAATAGGCGTCTCGGTGGCGTCGATGGTGCTTCAGTCCACGGCAATAGTCCCCGAGATAAGCCCAGAGAAACACCCAACAACCCGCCTCGTGCCATTGTCGAACGTGGACGAGTTCGTGTGCCAACAATTTGCGATTGCCGCTGCGGTCATCGTCGGTCCGCAACAGCACGAACCTGCCGACCGCCATTCTGTTGTGGTTCAGGACATAGGAACCGAACGGAAGCACCGGCACCCGCACTATTCGCACCCGTTCAGCCAACTCACGGCTGAGAACATCGTACGATTGGATTTCAGGTCCCTCTAATCGTCTCATGTTCAACACGATCGTATTCGACTTCCGCGTGGCGTCTTGAAGACTGTTCGCGACATCCTGCCGCTGTTCTTCGGTCTGAAGATGCGAGTTCGCATCAGCGTGGTCTTAGCCGCGTCGGCGATGCTGTTGTTGACCACCGCCTTGTTGGCCGAGCCGACCGACAATCTCGCTGGTGACGTGAACGCCACAAGCACGACCACAACAACGACCACGACCACCACAACGACGACCACCACCACGATCCCTGAACACTCCGGGTGGGTGGATCCCGAATCGTCCGGGACGGCCTGGGGTACCGAGGTTCGGGGGTTGCTGACATTTCGCGGCAATCCGACTCGTACCTACTACGGAGAGGGTCCGGTACCGTCTGCGCCACAAATACTCTGGAAGTTCCCAACAGAAGGTTCTTTGTGTTCGCCCTCCACATCCGGCGGTGTGACCACAACCTGGTGTGGATCAGGGTGGACGGGCCAACCTGCCGTCTTTGAGTACAACAACAAAACCTGGGTGACACTGGGTAGCTACAGCGGCAACGTCCATTTCCTCAACTTCGCCGATGGCTCCCAGATCCTCTCCGACTTCGCCACAGGCGACATCATCAAAGGATCCGTGACCATCGACCCCGACGGATTCCCACTGCTCTACACCGGCAGTCGCGACGGCTACTACCGAGTCCTCGCCTTCGACGGCGACGAACCCGTCGAACTCTGGAAGCTGTCTGCGCGCGATGTCTTTCCGATCATGTGGAACGACGATTGGGACGGGGCGGGGCTGGTCCTCGACGACTACCTCTTTGTTGGCGGAGAGAATTCTCAGTTCCATATCGTCAAACTAAACCGGGACTATGACACCGAGGGCAGGGTCACAGTTGATCCGCACCTGGTGTTCAACGCCCCGGGATGGGACGACGAACTGATTGCAGCCGTCGGCGAGAACGTCTCGATCGAGAACTCGGTGGCTATTTCAGCCAACCTGGTCTATTTCGCGAATTCTGGAGGGTTGATTCAGGGGTGGGACATCACCGATCTGGCCGATGGCGTCGATCCGACACGAGTGTTCCGCTTCTGGGCCGGCGATGATGTCGACGCCTCCCTGGTGATCGACAGCGACCAAATGATCTACGCGGCGGCCGAATACGAGCGGGGCAATGCTCGCAGTCAAGAAGTCGGTCAGATTTTCAAGCTCGACCCTTCGCGCCCGGATGATCCGCTCGTCTGGAGAGTCGACGCGCGTCCCTATCTCGGTGCCGGCGTTTGGGCCACGCCGGGGTTGTACAAGGACATCGTCATCGTGCCCACCGACACAGGCGCCGTGTTGGGGCTCGACCGCGCCACCGGTGCACAGCGCTGGTCGATCAAACTCCAAGGACCAACCTGGTCGTCCCCGGTGATCGTCGATGAGGTGTGGATCCAAGGGGATTGCGCCGGTTTCTTGCGTGCGTTCGATGTGTCTGACACAGCCGTTGAACCGTCGCAGTTGTGGGAGGTGTACCTCGGTGGGTGCATCGAGTCAACCCCCGCCGTATGGGGTGGCAGGATCTTCGTCGGAACCCGCGCTGGACAGATCTTCGCTGTCGGCTGAGCTCACCGGCGGTGCCTTCAACGACGGTGCCTTCAACGACGGTGCCAGATGGAACCGGTGGGCGTTGTCCCTGTCTTGGTTGTCAAGCGGCTTGGAGGAGGTTCTTGGGTTGGTGTTGTGTTGGCGCCCGCGACAAGCGCCCGCCACAGCAGCAAGAGGGGCGCTTGCGCCGTAGAAGTGCCTGCTCGCGCAGTCCGGCGGGTAGCGTGAACAGGATGGGCGGATACCTCGACCGGACCTACGACGGCCCCCTCGGCCCGACCCCCTACCGCGCCTATCTGCCCCACGGCATCACCGGCTGGAACCCCGGAATAGGCGAGCAGACAGCCGCACGCGTCAAAGCCGCAGGCGACCGGATCGCCGCAATGGCCGCCAGACTGCCGCCGCATCGCTCCATCCAATGGTGCCTGAACCGCTCTGAGGGGATCGCGTCGAGCGACGTGGAGGGCATCTCTACAACCCTGCGGTCCCTGAGCCTCCTCGAATCCCTCCGAGCAGAACACGAACCCCAGCGCCGCCAGCACGCCACGCAAGCCCTCGGAGCGGCCCGCCTCACCGCCCGCGCCGCCGAAATCGGCCGCCGCGCCGGCACGCCAGTCGGCGTCGACGACCTCCAAGAAATGCACCGGCGGCTCTTCGACGCCAGTTCCGTCCCGTTCGAGCCGGGCCGGCTGCGCTCCGACGACATCTGGGTCGGTGCCCCCGGCGCCACCCCGCTAGAGGCCCTGTACGTCGCGCCGCCCGCCGAGCACGTCGGCCCGCTGGTCGACGACCTCATGGAATACGTGTCAGCCCACGACCTGCTGCACCCCCTCCTCAAAGCCGCCATCGCCCATCTCCAATTCGAGACCATCCACCCGTTCCCCGACGGCAACGGACGCGTCGGGAGGGCGCTGATCCAATGCGTGCTGCAGCGCAACTGGCCCGAAACGCCGCCGATCCCGCTGTCAGCCGCGATCGCCGAGCACAAACAGGCCTACTACCAGTCGCTGCGCCCCTACCAGACATACACCGGCGACCCCGAAAGCCCCATACGCGCCGCCTGCGCAGAAGCCGCCGCCGCCTACATCGCGGACGCCGCCGAAGTCGCCTGCGACTACACCGAGGCCACCGCCCAGGCCCTCGCCGACATGCACGCCGAATGGGACGGCCTCAACCTGCGCCCCCACTCAGCCGCTGCCGCCGTCCTTGAGACCATGGCGACAATGCCCGCCGCCGGCGTCGAGTACTTCTGCGACAAGACAGGCCGCACCCCCAACGCCGTGCGACGAGGCCTGCGCAAACTCGCCGCCGCCGGTGCATTTCTTGGAGGTCGGCGACGCCGACTGGCGTGCCGGAGCGGCGGCCGATTTCGGCGGCGCGGGCGGTGAGGCGGGCCGCTCCGAGGGCTTGCGTGGCGTGCTGGCGGCGCTGGGGTTCGTGTTCTGCTCGGAGGGCTTCGAGGAGGCTCAGGGACCGCAGGGTTGTAGAGATGCCCTCCACGTCGCTCGACGCGAT
>JAKZTU010000412.1:0-3595 GCA_047516945.1 Acidimicrobiales bacterium | reverse complement strand
GTCGTGGCGGCCTCCTTCAAGGCCACCTTCGCCAACGTACTCGAAGAGTCAGTAACCTCCGATTGGTTCGTCTCGCCGAGCAGCGGCGGCGGTCCGGATTCATCTTTCAGCCCCAAACTGGCCGATGACCTCGAACAACTTGACGAGGTCGACACGGTGGTGCGATACCGGTTCGCGTTCGAGGCATACCGGACTGTCTTTGACGACGACGTACGGGACTCCTCAGCTACCGACATGGCCACCTCTATCAGCCACATCGATCCTGATTTCGTTGCTCTTGATGAGTCGCTGCTCGACCGCAACAGCATTTGGATCCACGAGGACATGGCCAACGACAACGACTTCGATATCGGTTCCAGGTTCGATATCGAGTTCCCCGACCTGAGCCTTGAGACCGTGACCGTGGCGGGAATCTTCACCGATTCGAGCATTTATGGAAACCGGGTCATCTCCTTGGAAATGTGGACCGATCAGTTTCCCTCCAGCCAAGACCAGTTCATTTCCGTCAATGTCAGCGACGGAGTGGACGAACAGCGTGCCCGAGCCGCGTTGGGGACCTTCACCGACGACTATCCGACGCTCAACGTCGAAACCCGGGGCGAGTTCCAGGATCGCCAAGCCAGCCAGATCGATCAGGCCTTGATCGTGATCAATGTGCTGGTGGGCGTTTCGGTCGTGATCGCCCTGCTTGGAATCGCCATCACTCTGGCTCTGTCGGTGTTTGAACGGACACGCGAGCTTGGCCTGGTACGCGCCGTTGGCATGACCACCCAGCAGATGCTGCGGATGGTGCTCTTCGAAGGTGCAATAATCGCGGGGTTCGGCGGGGTGCTCGGCATCCTGTTGGGAACAGCTTTCGGCAGCGCCGCGGTCTCGGTCATGCCCGACGATTTCATTCGCGCGCTTGATATCCCTGTGATAAATCTGCTGTTGTACCTGGTTGCGGCCGCCATCGCGGGTATCGCCGCGGCGATCGTCCCGGCCCGCCGCGCGGCCCGTCTCAACATCTTGGACGCCATCGCTCAAGGCTGAGCAGATAGAAGCCGAACCGCAGATCAGTCGTCGCGGAGGATGTCGACGTCGTGGGGGTGGCTTTCGCGCAAACCGGCACCGGTGATCCGCACAAGGCGCGTGCGATGTTGAAGGTCAGCAAGATCAGCAGCGCCTGCGTAACCCATACCGGAACGCAAACCTCCGGTTAGCTGACCGACAAGCTCAGAGAGCGGCCCGGCGTAACGCACGCGGGCTTCAACCCCCTCGGCCACAGGCTTTCCCGCGGCTTGCCCGCTGCCGTAACGGTCGCTGGCACGCCCACGCATGGCACCCACCGAACCCATGCCGCGATACGTCTTCCACATAGCACCCTCAACGAGTTCAAGCTCACCAGGGGCCTCGTCCACTCCAGCCAGCAGGTTGCCGAGCATGACACAATCAGCACCCGCAACAAAGGCCTTGACTATGTCGCCCGAAGCAACAACTCCACCGTCAGCGATGAGGGGAACCGAAAGCTCGCGGGCAACCTGAACACAATCGTGAATAGCGGTCATCTGCGGCATACCCGCACCGGAGACGACCCGAGTCGTGCAGATACTGCCCGCTCCGACACCAACCTTGATGACATCGGCACCAGCAGACACCAACACCTCCACTCCTCTAGCGGTGACAACGTTTCCGCCCACAACTACCACCTCAGGCCAGCTCGCTTTGATCGTGCGCACCGCGTTGACGACTCCTGCGGTGTGCCCATGAGCAGTATCGACTACCAGCATGTCTACGCCGGCAGCGACCAGAGCCTCTGCCCGTTCGGCGGTGTCATTGACCCCGACCGCCGCGGCCACTCTGAGCCGCCGCGCGTCGTCGAGAGTGCTGTCGGGATACTCGATTCGCTTGGCGATGTCTTTAACGGTGATCAAGCCACCAAGGATCCCGTCGTCGTCAACCAAGGGGAGTTTCTCGATCCGGTGACGGTGCAAGATCGCAACCGCCTCATCCAGATCGGTTCCCACCGGCGCGGTCACCAGCGGTTCGGATGTCATGAAGTCGGTGACGGGTTTCGAGTACTCGTCTGCGGTGCAGAAACGGACGTCGCGGTTGGTCAAGATGCCGACCAAACGCCCGCCCGATTCGCATATCGGCACTCCACTGATCTTGTGGCGCGCCATCAACTCCTCAGCATCGTTCAGCGTGGCCTCAGGTGAAAGGCTGATGGGCGACGCGATCATTCCGGCCTGGGCTAGTTTCACCCGTTCGACCTGGTTGGCTTGCTCCGCGGCAGTGAGGTTCCGGTGCAGCACACCGATTCCACCCGCTCGTGCGATGGCGATAGCAAGGGGTGCTTCAGTGACTGTGTCCATCGCCGCGGACATGAGAGGCACTCGCAATTCAATCCCAGCTAGCACCGTAGACAAATCAACATCGGCTGGAAGCACTTCGCTCCAGCCAGGCACGACCAACAGGTCATCGAAGGTGAGGGCTTCGTGACCAGCAAACACCTCGTCGTTCATCATCCAACAATAGACGCCCGAACACTGTGAAACGTGCTTTAGACGCTTGAAGCCATCAACAGATTCCCGTGGCCCCGCCATACTGAACACATGGACATGTTCGGTATGCAACAAGCGAGCACGAAACCCGTAGGACGGATCTTTCGATACGCAATCCTGGCAATCGCCCTGGCAGCCTTTTCGGCATGTGGAGACGACAGCACAGGCGATTCACCAACCAGCGGCGACGACTCACTCGGAACCGTGACTGTCACCCGATGACGCCATCCAGATTCGATCCCTCAACTCCATCACCGGCGATGTGGCCTATCTGGGGATCCCCAACCAACGCGGTGTCGAGTTGGCGATAGCCGACTTCGGTCAAATACACGGCTTCGATGTGAACCTCGGAGCCGGACTCGACGAGTTCTGCTCCAGCGACGGCGGGCAGGCCGCAGCTCAGACCATCGTCGCAGACCAAACCGTTGTCGGGGTGATCGGCACTAGCTGTTCAGTTGCAGCGACCGCCGCAGCACCGCTGATCACCAACGCGGGCATGACGATGATCGCCCCGTCGAACACCTCGCCGTTGCTCACTTCGGATCTAGCCGGCAATGCTGGTCCGAATCACAGCCCCGGTTACTACCGCACCTCAAACAACGGCCTCTATGTGGGAGAAGCCATGGCCCGTATGGTGTACGACCAGCTCGGGTTGACGACGGCTGCGGCAATTCACGACGGCGATCCTTACACCCAATCGATAGCGCAGGCCTTTGCCGACAGCTATGCGAACCTCGGCGGATCGGTCACAGCTGTCAGCGCCATCAACAAAGAAGACACCGACATGGTGCCAATACTCACCGAGATTGCGGCGGGAAGCCCCCAAGCATTGTTCTTCCCGATATTTCAGCCCGCCGGAGACTTCATCGCGGATCAAGCACCAAGAGTACCGGGCCTTGAGAACGCGATACTGCTGACCGACGCGGCGTTGCTCATCGACGGTTTCATGTCGCTACCGCAATCTGAAGGCATCTACATCTCGGGTCCAGACACCAGATTCGGCAACGAAGCCAACGAAAGCACCGGGAAAACCGCCGCTGAGATCCTTCAGG
>JAKZTU010000411.1:0-4120 GCA_047516945.1 Acidimicrobiales bacterium | reverse complement strand
CCAGAAATCAGCTGGCTTTGCGACAGACCAGGCGTGCAACTCTGGGTATGTTGCAAACCCACGACGGCCCGCAAACTCGGCCAGATTGGTGCGGCTGGCATTCTCTGACGACGGCGACCACAACAACGATCCAGAGGCGTTCACGGCGGCACCATACCACCGCTGTTCGGCGGCCTGTGGCCCGCTAATCGACGGTTTCGAGTTGTTCTGCGGCTTCGGTCCAGTCAGCAGCGGCCACGATCTCTAGGTCTGATCAGTCATCCACGAGCCTGCCGTCTTGTAGCTGAAAGGTCAGTTGCGCTGTAGAGGCTAGGTCTTCGTCGTGGGTCGCGAAGAGTATGAGCCGCCTTTGCGCCGCCGTTTCAAGGGCACTGGTGAGGACTGATCGGGCGTTGTCGTCTAGGGCGATCGTTGGTTCGTCGAGCAGCACGAGATCGGCGGGTCGGGAGAGGGCAACGGCCAGCGTGGCTTTTTGCCGTTGACCCCTACTGAGCTGGGAAGGGAAGCGTTTGGCTAGGTCGGCGAGGGCGAAGCCATCCCATAACTCCGCGCCGAGAGGATCGGGGTCTTCACGACGGGCCAGGGTCACGACGTGGTTCTTCGTGTCGGCCAGCGTGATGTCGTCGAACAAGACTGGCCGATCAGGTACGAAAGCGATAGTGGCGCGGATAGGACCTAGTTGCACGTCACGTCCGTCTAGCGTGACAGTACCAGTCTTTGGAACGGTCAAACCGGACAGGACCTGCAGCAGGGTGGTCTTGCCAGCCCCGTTGGGGCCGAGTAGGGCGACTAGACCCGGTCCTGCCAGCACCTCGTCAGGGATGGACAACACCACGTGAGTTCCGTAGCGCACGGTGAGGCCACGAACCAAGAGCTCGATCTTGGTGGGAGGTGAGTTCATGGTTCCGCCTTCATGGGTGCGAGTACCGCTAGCGCAGCGAGACTCATCACTGCGATCCACGAACCGTCGATGAGTGTCACCTCGTTTCGAGCCACACGGGTCATGCCGATGATAGCAGCCAAGGCGACGACGAAGGGGATGAGGCCACGCACCGCTAGCGCTCCGCCGAGTCCGGTAAAACCGACTGTGTTTAGGATCTTTCCGATATTCGGGGGCCCGTTACGGGCTTGCAGGGAGGTTGCTACGGCCACTCCTGCGGCAAGGCCCAGCCATGGCCCGAAAGGGGGAGCGGTGACCCAGACATCAGCCAGAGTCCAACCGACCAGCGCCAAGGCACCCACAGCCACCAACATCGCGGCCAGATGCCCACTCAGCAGCGCGATCCACCGGACAGAAGCAATACTTGACAGTAGTGGCTGAGCAGCGAGCGAAGCTATGGGTGCGGCAAGGTCGATACCAGCGACAAATAGCAGCGCCGCGCCCAACATGAACTGGGCGTTGGTACCGGGAACGACGGCGAAACCCAATGCGATAACAGGGGCGACTACGATGACTCGAATCAATCCAACCGTGGGGGCGCTCGACAAGGATCGCACGGACCTCCACACCGAGAGCGGACGCCGTGGTCCCGAAGCCAGGATCGGGCGGTCAACTCGGGGCCCGTCCCGAAAGAAGCGCAATTCTGAGAGGACGCTGCGCACGTCTAGCACGCCAGTGCTAGCCCTCAGGTCGGTCAAACCCCGTGACCTCGCCCACAGAACCGGCACCGGAATGGAGGGGCTTCGCCACACCGCCAAACCCGCTGCCACCGCACCGGCAGTCAACGCCGACAGGGCCACAAAGGCGCTGCCGGGTGGGGCTAGCGCCATGGCAACCACAGGCACCGCTGAGCACGCAACAGCCAACAAGCGATCTGTGAGGCTTCGCTCACCGCTAGTGCTCCACAGCACAGCCAACGCCATGACCATCATCCCGACCCCGAGGCCGCGAACCGTGGCGGACACCATTATCGCCAGCACATAGTCGTCGTCGAGGCTCATCGAGGCGAGACAGACGCCGGCGATACCTCCGATACCTGATGCCAGCAAGGCTTGGCGCATGATGGCTGCGCCCAGCGGCGCTCGCCCTCGTTCCAACACCAAGTCGAATATGACCGTCGGCTCCGACAACAGCAGCGGCCCGCCCCTCACACCTGACCAGAAAGCCAGCGGCCCCGCGAGAATAGTGGCTATCAACAGGATTCGATCAACATCGGTTTCGCTGATAGGGAGCACTACGGCCAACACCTGGAAATAAACGGGCGTCAGAATCCACGCCAAGAAGAACAGGTACGCAGGCCACAACACACTCTGGACCGAGGAACGCAACATCAGGTAGAGAGTGTTGGCGAAGTTGCGGCCCGGGCGTCCCGCCCACGGCTCGGTGATCCGTTCGAGTAGCGAACAGCGGAAGCGGAGTGCAGCGGACAAGAACGGGAGGCGCCGTCTTTCGGCGCAAGATCTTTCAACAATCCGCACATACTCGTGCTCAGTCAGACACCGGCGGTGAAGCCCCAGCGAGACGCGAACTCCGTCGGTGACAGGGCTTCAATGTCGGCTGCAAGTTCGGCACCGGGATCGCTTTCGTCACCGTAGGTGCTCTTCACCGTGGTCAACACTCGACCGGTAGCTGTCTCAACAACCTTCCACACGTGATTCGAAGGGGCGACGGCCCCTCCCATCGTCAACAAGGCGATGACCAGCGTTGAGACGGTACGCAACACGCGGATCGGTAGCGCGCGCTTGCCAACCTCGATATGGCACACACTTGACGCGGTTTCATGCATGTTCATATTCATGGAAAGTGTAGTAGGCGGTAAGTGATTGAGCCCGCTAATCGACGGTTTCGAGTTGTTCTGCGGCTTCGGTCCAGTCTTGCATCAAGGTGGCGGCGTGGGCGGTGGCTTCGTCGTACAGCGCGGCCAATCTCTGGAGTTCTTCGGGATCATCACAGATCTTGGGATCAGCCAGACGCGTCTCCAGGTCGGCGACGACCGCATCAGCTTTAGCCAAGTTGCGTTCCAGACGGGAGACCTGCTTGCGCAGTTCGGCGGTGGCTTGGCGGGCTTGCGCCGTTTCGCGTCGACGCTGTGTGCGGGGATTCGACGACTTGTTCGGCGCCAGTTTCGCTGATCCGAACTTGCTGGGGTCTGCGGGAGTCAGAACTTCGTCTGGTACACCTGCGTGCCAGCTTGCCTTGCCGTGGCGCACTTCGATGATGGCGTCGGCCACGTTGCGTATCAGATGACGGTCGTGGGTGACCAGCAGAACCGTGCCGGGATAGGCCGTCAGAGCGTCTTCCAAGACATCGCAACTTGGCAGGTCGAGATGGTTCGTGGGTTCGTCGAGGACCAGCAGATTGACAGGCTCGATCATGGTTCGAGCAAGAGCTAAACGGGTGCATTCACCACCGGAGAGGTCTCGTACATAGCGGTCGGCGGCGTCGCCAGGAAAGCCGAACGAGCCGAGCACGGTCCGCAGATTTCGTTTGCCTGGGTCGATCCCGCCGGAGAACAACTCGATAACGGTCTTGGTGCCGTCGAGTCCATCGGCTTGGTGCTGATGGAACGCCGCGACACTCACGTTGTTACCGAGCTGAGCGGTTCCCTCGGTGGGTTCAAGTTGCCCCAGAATGAGCTTCAGGAGAGTGGTTTTTCCGCCGCCGTTGGGTCCGACAAGGGCCACCGTTTCGCCTCGTTCGACGGTCAGCGACACATCTGACACGACTGGTATGTCGTCGTAGCCAACAGTGGCGTTGTGAAACTCCGCGACGACCCGTGACGACCGAGGCGGCTCCGGGAACGCGAATCGGGCCACCAGTTCCTTGTGGTCAGGGACCTTGATCATCTCCAGTTTCTGAAGGGTCTTGACGCGGCTCTGGACCTGGCGGGCCTTGGAAGCCTTATAGCGGAACCGATTGATGAACCGCTCCACCTTGGCTACCTCACGAGCCTGGTTGGCAGCGGCCGCCTCTATCCGTGCCAAGCGTTCTTCACGGGCGACCACGAACTCGGCGAAACCGCCCACGTACTCGAGCGCGGTGCCTTCGGCTAGCTCCACAACTCGGTCGGCGATGGCGTCGATGAAGTCGCGGTCGTGACTGACGAACAGCAGAGCACCGGGCCACGCCGCGAGCTGTTGTTCGAGCCAGGCGACCGAATCGACATCTAGATGGTTGGTT
>JAKZTU010000410.1:0-3929 GCA_047516945.1 Acidimicrobiales bacterium | reverse complement strand
GCTCTGAGCGTAGGTTCACCACCAACTCGACCGTCTCGTCACAGACCTTGGATGGTGAGCTACCGGGACGCCGCGACCGGGCTTGGAACGCAGCGTCGCCCTCAGCACGCCAGCGGGCCACAAGCTTAAAGACCCAACTCTCAGACACCCCATAGAGCCTGGCCGTTTGGGCCTGGGTCCGACCCTCCAACACTACCGACAAGATAACCGACCGACGTTTCGACATGCCCCAACATCAGCCGACCAGACCCTTTCCTATGTCTTGACACATACCTTTCCTATGTCCTGAACCACAACACCACCCCCGGAGCCAACGAAGCGGACTGCACTCAGGTGCGGTCGGCTTCGCTGTTCACCGGGCGACAGCGATAGTGTCTCGTTGGGCTCGTAGCTCAGTGGTTAGAGCAGAGGACTCATAATCCTTCGGTCGTGGGTTCGATCCCCACCGAGCCCACTATAGGCTCCGTTGGTCGCTGGCCGAATAGCTAACGGCGATGTTCAAGGCCTCTCAGAGGCTTCGGATCAAGCCACGAAAGGCAATAAACATGAGCAATGACTGGGGTTTTGAGACCCGCCAAATCCACGCGGGACAAGAAGCCGACCCGGCCACTGGTGCCCGCGCCGTTCCGATCTATCAGACGACGGCCTACCAGTTTCGTGATACCGATCACGCGAAGAACCTGTTTGCCCTAGCCGAGATAGGCAACATCTACACCCGGATAATGAACCCAACCCAAGCCGTGGTCGAAGCTCGTCTCGCAAGTCTTGAAGGCGGCACAGACACCGCAGTTGGTATTCCCGGGGCACTTGCACTGTCGTCCGGCCAAGCAGCAGAAACCTTGGCGATTCTGAATCTGGCTGAGTCCGGCGATCACATCGTGTCGGCCGCGGCTCTCTACGGCGGGACTTACAACCTCTTCCACTACACGTTGCCGAAGATGGGAATCACCTGCACCTTTATCGACGACGCCGACGATCCCGACGCTTGGCAAGCGGCCACGCAGCCTAATACCAAAGCGTATTACTGCGAGTCGATCGGCAACCCGATGAACAACGTGGTTGACATCGCCAAGGTTGCAGATATCGCGCATGCCAACAACGTGCCGCTCATCGTTGACAACACTGTGGCTACCCCGTATTTGATCCGCCCCCTCGAGCACGGTGCAGACATCGTCGTCCATTCGGCGACGAAGTTCATCGGCGGGCACGGCACCACTATTGCGGGCGTGATCGTGGACGGAGGCAGTTTTGATTTCGCGGCATCTGGCAAGCACCCGATGTTCACCGAGCCGGATCCCAGCTACCACGGCCTGGCCTATTGGCCCGCACTTGGTCCAGGTTCCTACATCATCAAGGCCCGGGTGCAACTCTTGCGGGATATAGGTGCGGCAATTGCACCGTTCAATTCGTTCCTGCTGCTGCAGGGTCTTGAGACGCTGAGTCTGCGTATGGAACGTCACTTCTCCAACTCAAACGCAGTCGTCGATTATCTCGCTTCCCACGATCAGGTCGAGTCTGTCGCTTACGCAGGATTGCCCGACTCGCCCTGGCACGACATCGCCAACGAACTCGGCGACGGGAAGGGATACGGCTCGGTCCCTGCCTTTGTGATCAAAGGTGGTCTCGAAGCGGGCAAGAAATTCGTTGAGGCCCTTGAGCTTCACAGCCACTTGGCAAACATTGGTGATGTTCGCAGCCTGGTGATTCAGCCTGCAGCCACCACCCACTCCCAGCTCACACCCGAGGAGCAGGAGTCGACTGGTGTCACTCCGGGGTTGGTGAGGCTGTCGGTGGGTCTCGAATCGATCGACGACATCATCGCGGATCTCGACATAGGGTTTGCGGCAGCCGCTTCGTGAGCGACGGAGGTGATAACCGATGCTGAGCGAAGGTGAACTGGTTGGTGATTTCAGTTTGAGTGACCAACACGGCAACACCGTGACGCTGGACAACTTGGTTCAGAGCGGACCCTTGGTCCTGTTCTTCTACCAGAGAACTATGACCCCTCGTTGAACCAAGGAAAGCTGCAGTTTCCGCGACTTGAGGTCGGAGTTCGCTGAACTCAACGCCAAGACAGTGGGAATCAGTCCTGATTCGGTGAATCGGCAAAAACAATTTGATGCGAAGCACACGCTGGATTTCCCGCTTCTCTCGGACCCCGAGGGTAAGGCTGCGCGTCTGTTCGGTGTCAAACGCATCGGTTTGCTCCCGCCCATCCGAACCACCTTTGTGATCGGCCAGGACCGCCGGGTGATCCGCGCGATCCGCAGCGAGACCGACATGAGCGTTCACGCCGATGAGGCGTTGGCGGCCCTGCGGGAACTCCAGACCTGAGACCAGAACTAGAACTGTCGGGGTTGGGCTATCAGGGTTCGCCTGTCAGGGTTCGTCGATCCAAGCTGGTGCCCGGTCGAGCAGGAAGTCGGCGACCTTCGAACAGCGCTCAAGCACATCGCACAAAACGTCTCGCCCAAAGAATATTCTCGCCAGTTCCACCTCAACCCGGGCGATGATACTGATTGCTCTAACTGGAGCGTCAGTCACGGCGGCAAAACTGTCGAGAGCACTCACTTCAAGCGGTAGCTCGGTAGAGCCGACGCCTGCGAGGTCGGTGGCCAAAATAAGCAAGTCGGGTGCATAAGGCAGTGGGGGCAGGGCGAAACTGATCGTCATCGGCAAGCGAATGTCATTTGAAGGCTCACCGCCTTCGCCAACCCGAATCAACTCATCCTCGAACATGATCAGTGATCGAGGGTCGACTTCTAAAGCGACATGTATGTCCAACGGGCCGTCGCAAGCGCGGTCGGGATGCAGATCAACCTCCCAGGTTTGCCTGTTGGTGTAAGTCTCGATGAAGTGCCGCTCATCATGAACGTGGAACCCGTGTTCAACTACATGATCCTTGAGATCGGCAACGAATCCCTGTAGGTCGATAACTGCCATTGCCACTAGCTTGCCATGAGTTGGCGCGTATCGTGTGGGGCATCGACCGTATTGTCTTAAAGCGCACCAGCGACGTGCAGGAGCGAGGCCAAGATATGAACGCCGACGAGGTGCTCGTTGTTCTTCATGAAGCCGCCGATGCAGTTGTTGCAGCCTTTGTCGATCACCACGACTGGGGAAAGTCGGGATTGCGTCACGATCAGTACGTTCCAGATCTTGTCGCTGATGAAGCAGTGCTCGGCGTGCTCGGCGCCGCGGATATCCGGGTCCTCAGCGAGGAGAGCGGCCTTGGACCCGGTACGGGATTGGTGGCCGTTGTTGATCCCGTCGACGGTTCGACCAACGCTTCGCTACCGCTCCCGTGGTTTGCCACGAGTTTGTGTGTGGTTGACGACGAGGGTCCCTGGGTGGCCGTTGTGCATGACCATCCCAGCAATAGGCGCTACACGGCGATCCGTGGTCGGGGCGCGACTCTTGATGGCGTTGCGCTCGCGGCGCCCACCGCAGTGGAGTTCTCCGAAGCGGTTGTGGCGGTTAACGGGGTGCCACCGGCTGAGGCGGGTTGGTGGCAGTTCCGTACTTTGGGTTCTTGTGCTCTCGAATTGTGCGCGGTGGCCGACGGGCGTTTCGCAGGATTTGTCGACTTCGCTGATTCACTTCACGTCTGGGATTACTTGGGCGCACTGCTTGTCTGTCGTGAGGTCGAAGTGGTTGTGGTTGATGCGCAGGACCGAGATTTGACGGTGATTGATCACCATGCTCGGCGGTCGCCCGTTGCTGCACCGTCGGCGTTGTTGCCGCACTTGCTTTCGGTGCGACGGGGGACGAGCCAAAGCCATTAGCACCGGTTGCAATGTTCCGGTGGTGCTCATTGCTATTTCCGCTAGATTTGTGGGCTAACCATGACCCGGGCCGTGATTCGATGTTGCGTGCCACCCGATACGGGTCAGGTGATTCTGGAAGGGAAACAATCCATGAACAAGAAC
>JAKZTU010000409.1:0-7770 GCA_047516945.1 Acidimicrobiales bacterium | reverse complement strand
CGAATCGATCGGCCTCCTCGCCGTCACGGATCAATAGAGCACCGATCTCGATGATCTCGTGCTGTGGCGGATGGGCTTGGTCGGCGTTGGCTTCCAAGTCGAAGATCACGTACTCAGAAATCGCCACGGGGCGAGAATAGTGTTTCAATCTCGCGAGTTCCTATCTGTGCTCACCTCCAAACGACTAAGTGGGACAGTCTGCTAACCTAGGGTTACACCCGCAGCGACGAGTTGGGGCAGTGCAGCGTCGGTCGTTTCGGGGGCGACGCCGGCGCAGTGCTCGAGCAACACGGTGGTGTCGAAACCGGCCGCCACGGCATCGAGCGCCGTCGCCCTCACGCAATGATCGGTCGCCAAACCAACCACATCGACAGAAGTGACTCCTCGCGCCTTGAGCCAGTCACCAAGCAACACCGATTCGTCAGAGGCCGCACCACCATCGAAACCCGTGTAGCTCGCCGTGGTTCGGCCCTTCAGAAAGACCTCGTCAACCGCTATGTCCAAATCAGGGTGGAAGGCCGCACCGTGACTCTCTGCTACGCAGTGAACCGGCCAGGTGTCGACGAAGTTCGGGCCGACTTCGGGATCAGCGAAATGTTCACCTGGATCGACATGCCAATCCTTGGTGGCCGCCACCAGCTCATAGGCGCCACCGGCACGGTCCAAACCCGCCAACTCAGTGATTGAACGGGCCACCGATCCGCCGCCGCCCACAGCCAAAGCACCGCCTTCGCAAAAATCGTTCTGGACATCAACAACGATCAATGCCTTCATCGGCTCACTCCTCCATTGCTGTTGACAACCGCCGCCGAAAGCGGTTCCTCAACACCTTCCCAAATTGTAGGCACCGCAGGTGTTGTTGCCGGCCAAGGAGTCCTGTCTTCAGCAACCAAACGGGCACGTCGCTCGGCGCATCGCGCTCTGGCTTCGCTCACATCGGTCAGGTCGGCGACAACTTCACCATCACGCAGTAGCGGTACCTGCGGGCACATCGAGTTCTCGGGCACATCCACCGGAAGAACCGAAAGAACCTCGGCAAGAAACCTGCCTTCGGCGTCATAGGTCCGGTGCACGGACTTGTGACCACCGATGGTGCGTTTCCCCGGCGAGTGCTTACCGACCGCTCGTAGCGGGCCGGGATGGTCATCGTCAGCGATAGACACCAACTTGTAGACCATCGAAGCCGTCGGATGGCCCGAGCCGGTGACCAGGCTTGTCCCAACCAGATAGGCATCAATCGGCGCGGCCGCGAGTTCCAAGTCGGCGATCAGAAACTCGTCGAGGTCGCTCGACACAACAATCCGACAATCAACAGCGCCCAGTTCGTCGAGCAACTGGCGGGCCGCACGACTGTCGGCGAGCAACTCGCCGCTGTCGATTCGCACGGCTCCGATTTGGCGTCCGACCACATCGACGGCCCGACGTATGCCTTCCATCACGTCGAAAGTGTCGACCAGATAGGTGGAACCGACACCCAGAGTGTCGCGTTGCACTCTGAAGGCTTCGGTCTCGCTGCTGTGGGCCAGCACGAACGCGTGAGCTGTGGTGCCACCGGTTGGGATGCCATGGCGACGACCTGCTTCGAGGTTCGAGGTTGTGTCGAAACCACCGACATGTGAAGCACGGGCAGCAGCCACCGCCGATTCTGGATCGGTGCGCCGCGACCCACCCTCTACGAGCAGGCGACCACCTGCAGCATCGGCTACCCGGGCCGCCGCAGAAGCAACCGCACAGTCATGGTTCAGGACCGACAGTAGGACTGTTTCGAGCACCACGCATTCAGCGAACGAACCAGCCACGGTCAGCACCGGGCTGTACGGAAAGA
Organism: Acidimicrobiales bacterium; assembly: GCA_047516945.1. Lineage (GTDB taxonomy): Bacteria > Actinomycetota > Acidimicrobiia > Acidimicrobiales > Aldehydirespiratoraceae > VXYK01. Next base: position 5,945 of record JAKZTU010000409.1, on the reverse strand, counting down.
AGAGTTCACCTTCGGCGTAGCCGGTGATGTCTCCACCGAAGCGGTAGTTGCGCAGCCAGTCGGCCATCAATTCGTCTTGAACGACCCCACACGCCATCAAATGGTCAACCGTGTCGTCATCGAACCGGAAACGCTCAACGGCATCCACTAGGCGGTCGATGCCCGCGACCACGCCGTAGGCTCGGCCTTCGGGGAGGCGGCGAGCGAAGACCTCAAAGACGGAACGTCGAGAGGCGACCCCAGACTTGAGGGCGGATTCCACCATGGTCAGCTCATAGTGGTCGGTGAACAGCGCACTTGAGGGACGTTCCATCCCGCATCACGCTACCGGTCTGTGCCAGCACCGATGACTTCCGCAGCGGAACCCCGGGAATCCACACAGTGCCAGCACCGATGACTTCCACATCCAAACCCCGGAAATCCACACAGTGCCAGCACCGATGACTTCCACATCGGAACCCCGGGAATCCACGCAGCGGTGGCAACGCGTAGGCTCACGGTATGACCGCGTCGAGTCCGTTCCAGGTAATGCACTCGATGAGCGCGGATCGCTCCGGGATCGACGGGAAGCAACTCAACAAGGACACGCGGCGCCGTGTGCTGGCTTTTGCCCGCCCATACCGAGGCGCGATCTTCGTCTATCTGTCGATCATTGTGTTGTCGACCTTCCTCGGGCTGCTGCCGCCGCTGTTGATCCGCAAGATCTTCGACGTGGCAATTGTCGACAGCAACGGCCGCTATCTCAACGTGCTCTTCGTTGTGATGGTGAGCGCGGCGGCCGCCGAGACTCTGTTGTCACTGGTGGATCGCTGGCTCAGTTCACGGATCGGCGAGGGACTGATCTTCGACTTGCGGGTGCGCCTGTTCGATCACGTTCAGCGAATGCCCCTGGCCTTTTTCACCCGCACCCAGACCGGCACTCTGATCAGCCGCCTCAACAACGACGTGATCGGCGCGCAGCGTGCCTTCACCGGCACTCTGGGAGCCGTAGTCGGCAATTTGATCACGCTCACCGGCACGTTGCTCGCCATGCTGATCCTGGAATGGCGGTTGACGCTGTTGGCCATCATCATCCTGCCCGTTTTTGTGCTGCCGGCTCGACGGGTCGGTGCCAGCCTGCAAGACATCACCCGCGAGTCGATGACTGTCAACGCATCAATGAACAACACCATGGCCGAGCGGTTCAATGTCGCCGGTGCCCTGCTCGTCAAGCTCTTCGGGCGTCACGGTGCCGAAGCCGCAGACTTCTCAGACCGGGCGGGTCGGGTAAGAGACATCGGCGTACGCAGCGCCATGTACAGCCGCATATTCCTGGTTGCGTTGACGATGGTGGGGGCGGTGGGCACCGCCATTGTCTACTGGCTTGGCGCACACCTCGTCATCGATGAGGCCATCACCATCGGTACTTTGACGGCGCTGGGTCTCTATACCGTGCGCATCTATATGCCTCTCACCAGTCTGTCCAATGCTCGGGTGGATGTGATGACCGCTTTTGTGAGCTTTGAGCGGGTGTTTGAGGTTCTCGACGCTCCCAACGCCATCGTCGATGCTCCAGATGCCACGGAGTTGGTTAACCCAAGAGGCGAGGTGCGGTTCGATCACGTCTACTTCCGTTACCCCGACCCGCCGGAGGGGACACCGGCATCGCTCGGGGGTGACGAATCGACTGCTTCAGTCGGTGATGTCTTGAGCGACATCGACCTGACCGTGGCCCCTGGCCAGATGGTCGCCATCGTCGGCCCGTCGGGGTCCGGGAAGACCACGCTCACATCGCTTGTTCCCCGGCTCTACGATGTGACCACCGGAGCAATCAGAGTCGACGGCCATGATGTACGGTCACTCAGCCAAGACTCTCTGCGGCGCGCCATCGGAGTGGTGAGCCAGGACCCCCACCTGTTCCACGACACGGTCGGAGTGAATCTGCGTTACGCCGACACCACCGCCAGCCAAGCTGAGATAGAGGCGGCATGTCGCGCAGCCCGGATCCATTATGTGATCGCGGCTCTTCCTGACGGCTACGACACTATCGTCGGGGAGCGTGGTTATCGGCTTTCCGGCGGCGAAAAACAACGCTTGGCGATCGCTCGAATGCTGCTCAAGAACCCGGCGATCGTTGTGCTTGACGAGGCAACTAGTCATCTCGACACCGAGAACGAGGCTTATGTGCAGGAGGCTCTGGCCAACGCTTTGTCCGGTCGCACGTCGCTCGTGATCGCCCATCGCCTGTCGACCATCACCGACGCCGACATCATCGTCGTGCTCGATAACGGTCGGGTAGTCGAAACCGGCACACACGACGAACTACGGCACCGCGGCGGTCTGTACGAAGAACTCTACGAAGCTCTGGTCCGCGCGGATCACGTGTAGCGGCTTCGGTCACCACGGAAATCCTGCGGCTTATGGCAGCACGAGCCCCGTAGGCTTGTGGCTCGTGCATATCGAAGCCGACGCTGACAACTCGTGCGAAACCGTTCTGGTGAGGATCACCGGGCCTGACCATCCGGGGGTAACCGCCGGGCATCGGCGACGAAGTTATTGATCTGCTGGCTGCTGAGGCGGGCTGCCTCGCTGAGGTTCAGCAAATCACCGCCGACGCAATGGAGGGCGCGCTTGACTTCGAGTCTTCGCTGCGCACGCGAGTAAGGCTCCTGGCCGGGCTCGATGAGGATGCGGTGGCTCGCGCACACAGCAACCTCCGTTACACCCCCGGTACCCGCACCTTTGTCCGTACTCTGCAACGTTTGGGGTACACCGTGGCGATCGTGTCGGGGGGTTCACGGTTTTCACCGACCGGATCGCTGAGGATTTGCGGCTTCACCATGCCTACGCCAACGTGCTCGAATTTGTTGACGGGAAGCTGACTGGCGAACTTGTCGGCCCGATTGTCGACCGTGAACGCAAAGCGGCTTTGCTGCGAGAGATTGCGGCGACAGACAACGTTCCGCTGTCACAAACGGTGGCCGTCGGCGATGGCGCCAACGATCTCGACATGCTCAGCGAAGCCGGGCTCGGTATCGCTTTCAACGCCAAGCCGATCGTTTCCGAAGCGGCTGACACGGCCCTTTCGGTGCCTTACCTCGACACCATTCTGTTTGTTCTCGGCATCCGCCGTGAAGACGTGGAGGCCGCCGATCGCAGCGACAACAACGGTAACGGCGACCTCGCCTGATTTCCTCCCGCATCTGATTGTCGACGCGTCACTGTCACTTGGGGGGAGTACGGTCGGCGGGGTGAATCAGGGGACTTTGACGGTTGCTGAACTCTGCTCGCTCATTCGTGCGGTTATTGAGCAGACCATGCCCGACGATGTGTGGGTGGAGGGCGAGATAAGCGGCATTCACCGGGCCCGCAATGGCCATGTTTATTTCGACCTGGTCGAGCCTGGTGAAGGTCCTGGGGCTGCGCCTGTCGCAACCATGCCTGTGGTTCTGTTTCGAGAGACCCGTGACCGGGTCAACCGGCTGTTGAAACGGCATGGCGACCCGATTCGCATGAGCGATGGCGTCTGCGTGCGCATACAGGGTCGGGTTGATTACTACCCGCCTTCGGCGCGGGTGCAGCTCCGCATGTCGTCTATCGACCCGACCTACACCTTGGGCAAACTGGCTGCCAGCAAAGATGCACTATTGGCTGACCTGTCGGCTGAGGGAATCTTGCGGGCTAATGCGGCACGGCTTTTGGCTCCGGTCCCGCTTCGTGTTGGCTTGGTGACTTCTGTCGGCAGCGCCGCCCACGCCGACATTTCGACCGTTTTCGAAGAAGCAGGTATGGCGTTTACGGTGGTGGAGGTCGACACGCCGGTGCAGGGGTCTGGGGCTGAGATGTCGGTCAGCGCCGCGATCCGTGCCGCGGATGAGTCCGATGTCGATGTGTTGCTTGTAGCTCGTGGCGGGGGTTCCAAGACCGATCTCGCGGTTTTCGATCACGAGATCGTGGCTCGCGCGATTGCCGCCGCTGGGGTGCCTGTCGTCACCGGCATTGGCCACGACATTGATCGCAGTGTCGCCGACGAGGTTGCTCATACTGCGACCACAACGCCAACCGCGGCTGCCCAGTTTGTTGTGGGGAGGGTTCAGCTTTGGCTTGACCGGCTGGGCGATCACGAGAATTCGTTGGTTGCTGCTGGACGACGGGCGGTTCAAAGAGCCGATCAGCGTGTCGTGACGGTTAGAAGCGGAGTGGCCGTGTCGACAGCCAACGTGCTTGACCGCAGTGACCGGTTGTTGACGGCACGTTGCGGTCGATTGGTGAGAACGGCGCGTTCCTCGGAGCGACGAGCTGTCGGCCAAATTGCTCAGGGGGTTGCTCGCCTTGAGGTTGCGCAACGGCATGGCTTGATCACTGCTAGTAGGCGGGTTGATGCGGCGGCAGCTCAAGTGCGTGCTCTCGACCCGGCTTTGGCGTTGGCGCGGGGCTGGTCGATCACTCGAGATGCCGATGGGCGGGTTGTGCGCTCAGCGTCTGGCGTCGAGTCGGGCGACATCGTGACCACGCAGCTAGTAGACGGCACGTTCACAAGTACGATCACTGCGGCAACGGACCACGCGCGAACAAACGACACAAGTCCACAACAAAACACCAAGAGCGGGACATCAGAGGACGCCACATGAACGACAATCAGGCTGAAAACGGCGACGACGCGAACAGCGACGAGTCAATCGGTTACGCGGATGCCATGGCGGAACTTGAACAAATCCTGCGTGATCTTGAGGGCGACGACCTAGATGTCGACATGCTGGCCTCTCGCGTGGAACGTGCCTCTTTCCTTATAGGCCTCTGCCGCAAACGCATCGGTGCGGCGCGTGTGCAGGTCGAACGAGTCGTCGCCAACCTCGACAGCGAAGACGAGGCTGAGACCGATGCCGAGGACGACGACCTGTCGTGAAGCTGCCACCGACGGAACTCTTGGCGGTGGCAACAAAGGTTGACGAAGCGCTGAGTGCCCTGTTTGTCGAAGAACGCAAGACTTGGGCCGAGCTCAACCCAGCGTTGGATGTGCCGCTGGCTGATCTTGCTGATTTCGTGGCGAGCGGAGGCAAACGCATCCGTCCTGCGTATTGCCATTGGGGTTGGGTAACTGCGGGGGGCGATCCTTCTGGTGACGGCGCTATTTCGGGAGGGTGCGCTCTGGAATTGCTCCATGCTTTCGCCCTCATCCACGACGACGTAATGGACGGTTCGCCAACCCGCCGATCATCGCCAACCGTGTGGGCTCGCTTTATCGAACGCCATCGTGATGGCGCTTGGCAGGGTGAGGCGCGGCGTTTCGGTGAGGCCGCGGCGGTTTTGGTGGGGGACATAGCCATCGTTATGGCTGACCGAACCTTGGGGAACGCCACCGCCGAGGTCCGCCACGTTTGGGACAGCTTGCGCACGGAACTCAACATGGGGCAGTACCTCGACGTGATCGGCACCGCTCAGGGCGAGGTTTCGGTCGCCGACGCCCGCACCATTGTGCGTCACAAAACTGCCGGCTACACGATCGTGCGTCCCCTCCAACTCGGAGCGGCGTTGGCCGGTCGAGTTGACCTCGCTACGAAGTTGTCCGCCCACGGAATGCCACTTGGTGTGGCGTTCCAGTTGCGTGACGACATGCTCGGCGCGTTCGGCGAGCCGGAACGCACCGGCAAACCGGTCGGCGATGATCTGCGTGAAGGCAAACCGACCGTGCTGTTGGCCTTGGCCCGCACCGCAGCCGACGAATCCCAGCGTGCGGTGCTCGCCACGGTGCGCGCCAACGGCGGGCCTGGGGTGAGCGATGACAAGATTGCCGCTATCCAGGAGGTGATGATTGAAACGGGAGCGGTGGCAGCTACCGAAGCCGAAATCGATCAACTGTTGGCCAGTGCTCTCGAAGCGATCGACGATCTTCCCGACATCAACAGCAGCCACGCGGCCCTTCGTGCTCTAGCCGGCTATGTAGTCGACCGCGACACCTGAACGAC
>JAKZTU010000408.1:0-3566 GCA_047516945.1 Acidimicrobiales bacterium | reverse complement strand
TTGCTCCTGTCACGTCGGAGGACACGAGAACTGCTCTGTGAGTCGGTGGCGGTACAGCTTCCCGGCTTCTGTACGAGGTAGTTCGTCGACGATGAACACATGTCGCGGTGTGAGCTGCGAGCCGATCGTCTCTCGGCAATGGGTGATCACCGATTCGATCAGATCGTCGCTTGAGGCTTTGTCGGCAGGAATGATCGCCGCGGCCATCACCTGACCGAGTTCGACGTCGCTGAGTGCGAAAGCGGCACCGTCGCGAACTCCGGGATGGCCGAATAGCGCCTCATCGACACGAGCCGGGTAGAGATTCACGCCGCCCGAGACGATGCACTCGGCAGTGCGTCCGGTCAAATACAGGTAGCCGTCGTCGTCTATGTAGCCGCGATCTCCAACCGTGTACCACTCACCGGAGGCGTCGAATGTTGCCGCGGTCTTGTCGGGGTCATCGTGATAGTGAAACGGGGTAGTGGCCCGTGACCATAAGGTGCCGTCTTGGAGGGGTTTGGCTACTTCACCGTCGTCGAGGCGAATCTGCAGCCGGGTTGGGTCGGTTCGTCCCACACTGCCGGGATGCTCAAGCCACTCTTGGGGTTGAATCCAGGTTCCGGGTCCTTCTGTGGCGGCATACATCTCATGGATGATCGGCCCGAGCCAGTCGAACATTTGCTGCTTGATCGTGGCGCTGCAAGGACCCGCGCCGTGAAGCACGAATCTGAGGCTGCTCAGGTCGTAGCGGGTTCGGTCGGTGACCCCAAGCATTCGATGGAACATGGTCGGTACAAAAAATGCGTGGGTCAGCCGCTGCGTGTCGATCAGCTCAAGCGCGAGCTCGGGATCGAAACGGGCCATGAGATGCACGGTGACACCAGCCCCGAGCGGCCATTCAGAACATATTCTGCTGGGCCCGGAGTGATACAGCGGCGCTGGACAGAGCATCTGGTCGCCACGGTCGCCGTCGAGACCGAACATTGCCACCATGGCCGCGCCGATAGCTGCTCCGCTGCTTGTCGAGCCGTCGGCTTGGCGCACACCTTTGGGTCGCCCCGTGCTCCCAGAGGTGTAGATCATCAAGGATCCGCGAAGACGTTGGGGATCTGTGGGCAATGGCTGGGATATAGCTTCAGCGAAGCTGGTGAAACCCGCGACATGATCGCCAATGACGATGCGGGTCTTGATGTCGCGGGTCTCGTCGCCTAGTTCGTCGACGCTGAGTTCACTAACGCTGAGTTCACTAACGAAGGTGTCTTCTGTGATGAGTGCTTGAGCGCCGGAATCGGCAATGACATATGCGATGTCATCTCCCTTGAGGTGCCAGTTGACCGGCACCAACCGAAGCCCCGAACGCAGAGCGGCCTGCTGGGTGACGATCCACTCCGGACGGTTGGTGCACAACAGCGCCACCACGTCACCTGCTGCCAATCCAGCGTTCTGAAGGTAACCGGCAAGTCGTTCGGCATCCCGGTCAAGTTCCGCGAAGGTCAAGTCGCCGTGTTCGCTTGCGATGGCCCGTCGCTCGGGAGCAAGGCGCGCCACCATGGCGATCTCGCGCCCATGCTCAGCGGCGCCAATTTCGCGCTCAGGATCTGTCACAGCAGCGAGTGTCGCACAACGGGCGCCGGGTTCTCCCACTCGGGATCGAAGCCGTTGCAAAATACAACAGGGACGGGTTCGGTATCGGCAGCCTACCCGTTGTAGGTTCGGCGCCGATGTCAAAAGAACCCGGGGGTGGGCCCTATGCCCGAAGAAGTGCTGCAAGCGCCACTAGTGCTTGAGTATCCGTTCATCCGCACTACCGGACCGGTAGTGGGCCGATTCCTTACAGGGCTGCGCGAGGGTGTGGTGCTCGGCGTTAAACGAGCCGACGGCACCGTGATGTGCCCGCCGCTGGAATACGATCCGGCTGACGCATCGCCTTTGCACGAGCTTGTGGAAGTACAGCAGAGCGGCACGGTTGTGTCGTGGTCGTGGGGCGGACCGTTGCGTGACCAACAACCTTTCGAGCAGCCGGTCGCCTGGGCTCTGATTCAACTCGACGGTGCCGACACCACGATGCTGCACGCGGTGCTCGTCGATGGTCCCGAGCAGATGTCGACGGGGATGCGGGTGCAGATCCAATGGCGTGAATCCCGTGAGGGGCATATCACCGACATTCGCGGATTCGTTCCCTGCTCTGTCGAGTCTGTCGAGTCCGCCGCGGCCAAGCCCTCGACAACGCCTGATCTTGACGCTGTCGAACCGGTACAGAGCGTGCGTACGCCAATTCGCTTGACCTACTCCTACACTCCCGGCCGGGCCCTGTCGCAGTACCTCTATGCGATGAAAGACAAGCGCATCATCGGTGATCGCTGCGGTGACACCGGCCAGGTGTTCGTCCCTCCCCGCGGCGTCAGCCCGGTGGCGGGCAAGGCGACCACCGAGATAGTCGAGTTGGCTGATGTGGGATATGTGGAGTCCTTCAACATCACCCGAGTACCGATTGCGACACGACCCGATCTCAAACCCCCGTACTGCTCGGCCTGGATAGTGCTTGATGGCGCGTCGGTGGGGTTCATGGGATTGGTCATCAACTGTGAACCAGAGTTTGTGCGCCTAGGCATGCGGGTCCAAGCGGTATGGAAACCCGACGATGAACTCGAAATCTCGGCGACCAACATTTTGGGGTGGGAACCGACCGGTGAGCCCGATGAAGTAATCGCCGATATCGAACGCATCGGTCGGGTCGGCCCTCAGCCGAAGCAGAAAGGCACATCATGAAAGACGTTGCCATTGTTTCGTTCGCTCAGCGCCAGGAGTCAGCGATTCCCAACGAGTCAGAAGTCGAAATGATGATCCCGTTGATGGAACAGGCAAAAGATGCGGTGGGCCTGACTCAAAAAGACATGGGTTTCACCTGCTCGGGTTCCTCGGACTTCCTAGCGGGCCAGGCATTCTCGTTTGTGATGACAATCGACGGCACAGGCCCAGTTCCGCCGATCAGTGAGAGCCATGTTGAACAAGACGGTGCGTGGGCTCTGTATGAGGCGTGGGTCAAGCTGCAATGCGAAGACATCGACACGGCGTTCGTTTACTCCTATGGGAAGTCATCACCGGGTTCGTTGCGTGATGTTCTCGCGACCCAACTGGATCCCTACTATGTGGCACCGCTTTGGCCCGACGCTTACGCCATCGAAGCACTCGCGGCTCGGATGTTGTTGGAGTCAGGCAAGGTGAGTGAACGGCAGTTGGCTGAGATCGCGAGCCGTTCCCGGGTGAACGCGTCCGCCAACCCGCATGCGGTTCGCAGCCAGCAGAAATCGGTCGAAGAGATCCTCGCGGAGCCGTATTTGTCGGATCCTCTGCGTCCCTCCGACATCGCGGCGTCCGCAGACGGTGGCGCGGCGATGGTTCTGGCTACCGGCGACCGAGCACGCTCGCTTTGTGAACGCCCCGTGTGGATCCGCGGGATCGACCATCGCAGCGATGCTCACACACTGGGTGTGAGAGACCTGACCTCAGCCACCTCGGCAGCTATTGCCGCAAACAAATCGGGTGTCGGCACCGATCGGATCGATTTCGCTGAGTTGCATGCA
>JAKZTU010000407.1:0-3867 GCA_047516945.1 Acidimicrobiales bacterium | reverse complement strand
CGACGCGGTGGCAGGCCGAGTACACGCAGCGGGTGTTTCCGGTGGTGTTCTGGTGCAGGCAGTAGGCGCGCACGGGTTTGACAACTCGCTGGTTCTGGAAGCGGCTCAGGCGCTTGGAGATGACTGGCGAGCGATGGTCGCGGTGGGCTCGACGGTGAAAGACCCGCTGAGCTTGCTGGACCGGGCCGCAGCACAAGGAGCCTCGGGACTGCGGTTGTTCTCGATCCCTGACCCCTGGCTGCACAGCGATGTCGCCTTGGAACTGTTGCAACGCTGCAGAGACTCAGGCGTGGGTCCGAACATCTGCTGTTTCGCCGAAGAACTGCAGGCGGTCGCCCGTATTGCGGCGGCGGTGCCAGACTGCGAGATAGCGCTTGACCACTGTGGTTTTGTGTCTGTCGGTGGCGACGATCAGGTTCTTGTTGATCTAGCCACCTACGAGAATCTGGTCGTCAAGTTGAGTACCGGAGTTTTCGACGCTGCCGCTCTGTCCCCGCGCTCAGCGGTGTCGCGACTACTCGACTTGTTCGGTGCCGAGCGCATTGTTTGGGGATCGGACCACCCCCAAGTGCAGGATCGTGCTTACCCAGCGCTGGTCACCCTTGTTACCGACGCGCTCATTGGACTCGACGCAACCACCCAAGCAGCCGTCCTCGGCGGAACCGCCGCCCGCCTCTGGTTCGATCAGTGAGCGGCGGGTGGTGCAGGCCTGCTCGGGTCTAGCCTGAGCAGGTGAGTGAATCGCCCGAAGTTGACCGAACTGACCCTGATTCAGGAGCGAGCCCTGCGGACTCTGAGGCTCAAGGTCGGCGACGCTTGGTGTCGCCGGGAACTGTGAGCCTGAAGGGTGCTATGCGTGACGCCTTGGACGCTCCGCCGACGGTGCATGAAGCAGTTGGCGGGCAGCGCTTCTTCGATGAACTGGTCGACCGGTTCTACGACGCGGTGGAAACCGACGCGCTGCTGCGGCCGATGTACCCAGCAAATATGGAACCATCACGCGAGCGTCTTGCAGGGTTCTTGGCGCAGTACTGGGGAGGGCCTGCGCACTACAGCGAGCAGCGTGGCCATCCCCGTCTGGGGATGCGCCACATGCCCTTCGTCATCGGAATAGCCGAACGCGATGCCTGGATGAAGCACATGACAGCATCGCTTGGCGTCGCCATACTCGCCGACGGTACGGACCGCCCCCTACCGGCCGAAATCCGAGATGCCATGTTCGATCACTTCGACAACGCCGCCACCCACCTGGTCAACCACCCCGCCGACTGAACCCCAGCGTTCCCGGCGCTAACAGGTGTGGGCGAAAGTCGAGAGGTCGCGCGCTGAGGCGGCGTACACCTCGGGGATGGCACCTCGGAAGATCACGTCGCCGGCATGACAGGTGCCGTTGACCGTGCGGCTGTTGACGGCCACACCCGCCTTCACCAGCTTGCGGAAGTAGGCCAAACCCTCGTCGCGCAGAGGGTCCAGTTCGTTCACCGAGACCACATGCGGAGGCAGACCCTTGAGATCATCAACGTCGGCGTTCAACGGCCAGGCCAGCGGGTTGGTGAGGTTCTCGCCGTCCGGGTTGTAGGCGCGCACCATCAAGTCCATCATCTCGCTGCCCAGAAAGTACCCGTCGTTCTCGTGCAGAGAGGTCAACTCCAAAGGCGGATTCCCATAGGCACCAGAGATGTAGGGACACTGCGCATAAACGCCGTCGATCATGTGCAGGCGGTCCTCGCGACTTGCTTTGAGTGTCGTGGCCAACGTCAGGTTCCCGCCGCCGGACTCGCCGGACACCACAATCTTCGAGACACCCAGCGCCGAGGCGTTGGCATGGACCCACTCCAGCGCCGAGGTGCAGTCGTTCAAACCCGCTGGAAACGGGTGAGGGCCCAACGCGCCGCCGGCATTGCGAAACTCCACGCCCACAACCACAAGATCGAGAGCGGCAAGTTCGTCCCGCCAACGCCGGTAGGAGGCACCCGACGCCTTGAGGATCACCATGCCCCCACCGTGGATATGCAGAATGCAGGGCCTTGGATCGCCGCTGCCGCCAGCCGGCTGATGGATGTAAAGGTTGATGTCGTTGCCGTCAACCCCGGAAATGACCTCCGTACGTGACTCCACACCCTCCACGGCAGGCAGATCCGCGTAGAGCATGTCGAACAACATCTCGAAACCCGGCTCGATCACCGCGGTGAATTCGTAGATCTCTTCAGCAGTTGCATCAGCGGCGATCGGGATCGGCTCAGGCGCACCCGCCAAACCCAGCGGAGCCAAGGCCGCCACCATGCGTGAATCCGCACGGGGATCTGTTCCCAGAGTCCGGGCGGGATCACCGAGCTTTCCTGGTAGTGCAACGTTCTCTGACATGGTTGTGCCCTCCTGTGTGCGCCTGGTTCAGCTCAGCCGTTCAACGATCATGGCCATGCCCTGACCTCCACCGACGCACATCGATTCCATGCCGATGGTCGAATCGGAATCTTCGAGACCGTTGAGCAAGGTGGTCATGATGCGACTACCGGTCATCCCGAAGGGGTGACCGAGCGCAATCGCCCCACCGTTGGGATTGAGAATGTCGAGATCGATTCCGAGTTCGTCCGCAGAACCCAGGACCTGCACAGCGAACGCCTCGTTGATCTCGACATGATCAATGTCGTCGATGGTCATACGAGCACGCCCCGTGGCTTGACGGCAGGCATCGATCGGACCGAGGCCCATGATCTCGGGATTCAGCGCCGACACACCGCTTGAGACGATGCGAGCGATGGGTTCAATTCCCATCGCTTTCGCCTTGGTGTCGCTCATGACGACCACCGCAGCCGCGCCATCGTTGAGCGGGCAGGCGTTGCCTGCGGTGACTGTGCCGTCGGGCCGGAACACCGGTTTGAGCTGCGACACCTTCTCGATGGTCGTCTCGGCGCGGATACCGTCGTCTTTGGACACGACAGTTCCGTCGGCCAGCGTGTATGGGGTGATCTCACGCTCGAAGAAGCCACGGTTGAGTGCTGCTTCGGCGCGGTTCTGGGAGCTGACGCCCCACTCGTCCTGGCGTTGGCGGCTGATGCCGGTCGCCTGCACCACGTTCTCGGCGGTTTGGCCCATAGCAATGTAGATGTCGGGGAGTCCAACAGGCGGGGTCCAAGTTGCTGAACCCTCGCCGGTGCGGGACTTGCTGCGCTCCTCGGCGTCGGCGAACGTCTCGTTGTGCGGACCGGAGTCAGCGGCGCCGTACATGTAACGGCTGACGGTCTCCACTCCGCCGGCCACGAAGCAGTCGCCCTCGCCAGCCTTGATGGCGTGGGAGGCCATGCGAATCGTCTGCAGCGAAGACGAGCAGTAACGGTTGACAGTGACGCCTGGAATGTCGAGGCCGCCCATGGCGGAGATGACCCGGGCGATGTTGTAGCCCCCCTCGCCCCCAGGTTGGCCGATCCCCCAGATCACGTCTTCGACGTCGGACGCTTCGACTCCAGCCTTGCTCATCACATCGCTGAGGATGAATGACGACATGTCGTCAGGACGAACGTCGGTGAGCGAACCCTTGTTGGCCCGACCGATAGGTGTACGGGAAGTGGCGACGATTACGGCTTCAGGCATTGTGGTTCCTCTGAACAGACTGGCTATTGGGCAAATTGGACTGTTGCTGAGGCTAGGCGTGACCACCACGACTCACGACATTGGGACAGGATCTAACAAGCTTGAGGATCTGCCAACGGCCCACCGACGACTCGCTTGGGGGTGCGGGGGACGTCGCAGGTAACGTTTGGGGCCATGAGCATGATTGATGTCGACAAGAACTGGCGGTTGTTGATCAACGGAGAATGGGTCGAACCCGGTGCGGGGCACTACGACATAATCGACCCGCACACCACC
>JAKZTU010000406.1:0-6671 GCA_047516945.1 Acidimicrobiales bacterium | reverse complement strand
CTTCTGCGACAGTGGGCCGGCCTTTGTGACATTACCCCCGACTACTCGCCGGTGATGGGCTTCACTCCCGTCGAAGGTTTCCTCTGTGACGTTGGCTGGGGTACCTACGGTTTCAAAGCCGGGCCGGTTTCAGGGGAGCAGATGGCGAAATGCGTCGCCGAACAGACCACACCCGATTTGATCTCCCCCTTTGCGCTGTCACGATTTGATGACGGCGTCCTCGTCGGCGAAAAAGGCGCAGCGGCGGTAGGACACTGATGTTTCCCGCTCTTGTTCGCTACGCTCACGGGCCCGCTCGGGCCACGGCCTCGTCGTCCGAGCCGCCTGCGCGCGGAGATTGGCTCGGCCTCTAGATGCTGCTTGTTCCCTGTCCCCATTGCGGTCCCCGGAACTCCGCTGATTTGTCCTATCAAGGAGAAGCAGCGAGCCGTCCGGACCCATCATCGACAACGCCCGCTCAGTGGCGTGACTACCTCTACATGGAATACAACCCGGCTGGTTGGCTGCGGGAGAACTGGTACTGCAGCAACGGGTGCCGACGCTTCTTCACCGTCGAGCGCCACACCGTCACATCCGAGTTTCGCGAACCACCACTACCCGGATCGAAGACCGCGAAACCGTGCACCGACGTCGACCAAACCGGAGGTGGGTCGTGATCCGCCGACTCGAACCCCAAACTGGCGAAGTCATTGATCGCACGACACCGCTCAAGTTCACCTGGAACTCCAAAAAATACATTGGTTTTTCCGGCGACACCATCATCTCGGCTTTGCTGGCCAACAACGAACGCGTCTTTTCCCGCTCGATGAAATACCACCGGCCTCGTGGCGTGCTGACCGCCGACTACTGGGACCCCAACACGACCGTACAGGTCGGCACAGAGCCGAACGTGCGAGGAGCACACCGTCTACTTGAAGCCGATATGAAAGTTACGGCACAAAACGCTTGGCCGTCACTTGATTTCGATATCAAAGCAGCCAACGGGCTGTTCGGCCGTTTCCTGACCGCGGGTTTCTACTACAAGACGTTCATCAAGCCGCAGCGACTCTGGCCAGCCTACGAGAAGGTGCTAGCCCGTTTCGCTCCTGGAGGTGTCGTCGACCTCAAGACGCCTCACGGTTATCACGACAAACGCTACTCACACCCTGATGTTGTCGTTGCCGGCGGTGGTCCCGCAGGGCTTGCTGCGGCCATCAGCGCGGCCCAAGCGGGCAGCAGCGTGATGCTCGTAGAACAAAGTCATCATCTCGGGGGTCATCTCCGTTGGGGGACCGATCAAGATCGAGCGACCGCCTATGAACTCGAAGCGGCCGCCCGGGTGGCGGGCGTAGAGATCCTGACCGACTCCGCCGTGACCGGGCGCTACGACGACAATTGGATCGCCATCTCTCAAAGAAACCATCCGGGCGTGGTCGAACGGCTCATCAAAGCTCGAGCCAAGACCCTGGTGGTGGCCGCCGGACTAATCGAGCGGCCTTATGTGTTCTCGGGCAACGATCTGCCGGGTGTGATGCTGTCTGGAGCAGTCCGACGGTTGATCAACATGTATGCCGTCCGTCCCGGAAATCGTGCCGTGGTACTCACCGCCAACGCCGAAGGCGACGCCGCTATTACCGATCTCGAACGCGCCGGTGTCGAGATAGTTCAGGTAGTGGACGCTCGGGCCGGCGAGACAATTTCGAAGGCAACCGGTAGCTCGAAACGACTCAGATCGGTGACGCTGAGAGACGGCTCGACAGTCAAAGCCGACCTGCTGGTCACCGCCACGGGTTGGACTGCCCCCACCTCCCTGCTCAACATGTCCGGTGATCGACCAAGCTACGACCCCACCGCGGCACGCTTCTTCCCGGCCGCGCTGCCCGACAACGTGATCGCTGCCGGCGCCCTCGTGGGCGACGGCAGCCTCGACGAACTGATCGCTCACGGCATCAGCAGCGGAGAGTTGGCCGCGCAACGAGCGGCAGTCGTAAAGCACCGACTGCGGTCCACGGTCACTCGCGCCCATGACGCCGGGGGTCCAGAACCTCCTATACAAGAAGATCGCCGTATCAGTCTGTCCCGCGCACCTCACCCGGAGCTGTACCGTTCCGACACTCATGGCATGGTCGACTTCTCCGAAGATGTCGGCTCGAAAGACCTCGTTAGCGCAGCCGCTGAAGGGTTCGACTCGGTCGAACTCGTGAAGCGTTTCACCACAGCCACGATGGGGCCGTCGCAGGGCAAACTCGAGACTGTCAACACCGTCGCCGTCCTCGCCGAGGCTCGCGGCGAAACCATTTCCGAGGTTGGCACAACCGTATGGCGCCCTCCCTACGCTCCCATCAGTCTCGGAGCGCTGGCCGGTCGAGTTTTCGAACCAGTGCGCGTGTCGTCAATTCACCAGTGGCACACGGCCCACAACATGACTCCGATTCTCGCAGGCCAATGGATCCGGCCGGAGCACTACGGCGATCCCAATGCCGAAGTCGTGAACGTGCGAACCAACGTCGGAATCACCGATGTGACCCCGCTGGGCAAACTGGATCTGCGCGGTCCCGACATTCCCAAATTGCTCAACCTGCTCTACACCAACAAGTGGTCGAAACTGCCCATCGGCCGAGTCCGCTACGGCATGATGTGCGCCGAGGACGGAGTGGTGCTCGACGACGGTGTAACCGGTCGACTAGGCGAAGACCACTACCTGATGACCACCACCAGTTCTGGCGCGGGTCAAATCTGGCAATGGGTCGAAATGTGGCTCCAGACCGAGCACCCTGACTGGCAGGTGCATGTCACTCCCGTTACTACGGGATACACGAGCATCAATATTGCCGGACCCAGATCCCGTGACCTGCTGGAGCGCCTGGTTGATGACGTCGACCTCAGCGCGGAAGCATTCGAATACATGAACGTCCGCACCGGCACAATCGCCGGAGTTCCCGACTGCTTCATGTGGCGCATCGGCTTTACCGGTGAACTCAGCTTCGAAGTGCATGTGCCGGCAGGTTTTGGCCTGCATGTCTGGGAACAGCTGCTCGAAAAAGGTGCTGACCTCGGGGTTGGGCCTTTCGGTCTCGAAGCGCAGCGGATCATGCGTCTCGAAAAAGGACATTTCATCGTAGGCCAGGACACCGACGGGTTGACCAAAGCCCCGACCACGGGATTGACCCCGCTGATCAAACTCGACAAAGACGATTTCGCCGGTAAGCCCGAACTCGAATGGTCGCTCGACGCTGAGGCACCCGAACTGCCCGTGTTGGTCGCCATCACCCCGACAGACCCTCAACTCGTACCCGACGAGGCCTGCCAGATTCTGCGTGCAGGCACGACAGAAATAGTCGGACGCATCACCAGTTCACGTTTCTCTCCCACCCTGGGCCGCTCGGTCTGTTTGGGGCAGGTGACACCTGAGTTCGCTGCGGCCGGCACTGAACTCACGGTGCGCTTGTGCGACGGTTCCGACACGACTGCTGAGGTGATGGAACACCACGCACACTTCGATCCCGAGGGGGTGCGTCTTCGTGGCTGAACCCGAGTTCCGAAGCTCTGTCACGGAGCTTGCTGCGACGCCCGCCGGCGCACCAACGTTGACCGACGAATCTTCGCTCACCAAGGTGAGTGTCAGGGCTCAAGTTGGTGCCTCGGTGCTCGGTGTCGACTTCACACGGGCCGCCACGCGTGACGGCGTGCTCATCGCCGGTATCCGTCCCGACGAATGGCTGCTGTTGGGTGACGCCGCAGATGTCGACGCCCTGTCAGCGGTCGCTGAATTCGATTCGTCCGTCAACCAGATCGATATCACTCACAGCCGTCTGTGCCTGCGCTTGAGCGGCGTACGCAGCGCTTCCGCTCTCGAAAAAGTGTGCAGTCTCGACTTCGACGACATGATGTTTCCCGACGGTGCAACGGGCTCCGCTTCAGTGGCCAAGGTCAGCTCTGATCTGATCCGCGACGACATCAACGACGAACCCTCGTATCTGATACTCGCCGACCGCTCTTTCGGCCAATACCTCTACGAGGCAGTACGCGACGCCACCACGGAGTTCGCAAGCACCCTCACGTAGCTGTTATCCGTTGACATGCAGAATGCATGCTGATCGCATGACCTCGCTGCAAATCCGAAACGTGCCTGACGAACTCCACCGCCAAGGCCCGTGCCAAGCGGGAAACGATGGCATTGCGTTGCGCTCTGCGAGGATCGCCCGGTGAGCTGGCAGGGTTTCTGCTTGTTAAGAAATTTTTTGGTGTTTGGCTTGACAGGGGGGGTGTCCCTGTCTTGTTGTCAAGTCTTTTTAGGCGGAGGAGGGCAGAGTCGCTGATCCTCTGGGGGTGGTCCGTGTCGTGGGTTTGGATGCTGGTCTGGGACTGGGACCTAACAATCGGCCTGAAGCTGAAATCGCGACGGTTCAAGAATCTCATCGGAACCTCGTCGGCAGACCGCTACGGACACCAGCATGGTTTCGTTTCGAGGGTTGATCAGCGCAGGGTGGCTGCTGTGGGGTAGCTGGATGCTGTTTCGTGCTGCGCAACCCGACACGAACCGACACAGTCGCGTACATCGCAATCGGTGTGCTGTTCATCGTCTGTGGTCTGGTGGGGTTGCCGGCTCTGGTTCTGACAGCGGCGCACACACCTACTGGACCACACAGCCGGGTTGGTTGAATGGACTGCTAACACCGCCGCGCATGACCAGGCAACAGCCGCTCTCAAAGATCTGACAGCCGACAAGGACCCCACCGGCGAATCAGCAACGAACATGATCGGAACGCTCATCAACGTCGGGCAGACCATGCCACCCGACATTTGCGTGTCTGTAATTGTTGAGCACGGCGATCACCACGCCGCGGCTGTGCTGGCCAACCCCGACGGTGCCCCTGTCGTCACGATCACCCATTTCGGCGACCCGACACGCCGGTACCCGGCAGCAACCGACGTGCATGTGCTGCCCTCCCTAGATGGTTACGGGGTGTTATGTGCCTAGGTTGGCGAGGGTGTAGGCCGCAACCTCGACAATCAACAGTTTGTGGTGCGCACAGTCGACCCGCTGCAGCAGACCAGGTCCACCTAGTGTTGATGTCCAGCGGCGCACTGTCCACCGGCTCCGGGATGAGGATGCGAGCAGTGCCCAGGTTTCGACTTGTTCGGTGCCCCGCATTCCCCCAACAGCACCGGCACTTGCTTCGGGTTGTTCGCCGCCAGTTTCGGAGCGCGCCGGCGCACCAACGAACCGGCCCAACGTCGCAGAGCCTGCCAGACCCCTTGTCGCTGAACGGCTCCTCGCGAGGTTGCCTCCTGTGCAACCTCCTCAGCGAAATGTTGCATGGTTACGGTCCTGAGCGTTCCTTGCGGGAGTGCTTCCTCGATGAGGTCGAGCAGCTCATCGGAGTTGTCGATCCCGAGCCTCTGAGCGAGCATCACACAGTCCGGCTTGTCCAGAAGACGGGCCGTGGTCAGCTTCATCGCCAACAGATACCTAGGACTCGCTGCTTCCACAACCAGACTGCTTCCCTCGAACACAACCTCCGGCTCAGCAGGGACCGATACGGTCTTCGCTTTGGCCCCGTCGTTAACCCAGTCCTCACGAAGTCGGTGCCGCGCAGCGACCCTCTCTGCTGCACGCCGCAACGCCATGGGCATACCTTCAGATACGACATCCACGTCGGCCGTCACACGATTAGGCACATGAAGCGCAATCGCTGCGCCGCCGACGATGGCGATACGGCATGCTTCGCTGAGACCCTCAAGACTGAGTTCGTCGTCCAGTTCCGCTAGCAAGTCGAGCAGTTTCTGACCATCGAACTCACTGACCTCGCCGTCGTCGGCGGTGCGCATGGTTGGCTGTCCCTGTTAGTAACGGAAGCCATGCACTGTGATGTTCTCGATCGTCGACTGATCGAACCACACTCGATGGTACGCGCAAGCCTCAGGAGCGTCGGTCAACACTTCTCGTGCGTACAGAGACTCCAGATCCAGTGGGATCAATCCAATCGGCCGAGCGCTGCGATGCTTCCACACCCAGCCCGGCACATCGACACCATCACGGTCACACAATGCGTGAACAACCGCAGCGATCCTCGCCAGATCATGACGACGGGCTGTGAAACAGTGCCACCAGCGATACCGACGCGGCATCACGCTCACCATCGCGGCGCGGTGAGCGTGGTCGGTGAGCGCCCACTGTTTGCACAGCTCACGAAGCTCAACGACACGACCACGGTTGTCATCGTTGGCCATCCAACGAGGTATCTGATCAGCGGAGAGAGTGGGAACATACATGGCGTCAACCGTAGGCGCGTGGCTGCAAGACAATACTAACAGGCGCCGACAGTCGATTCTCGCGAGTTCCGTCACACCGGCACCGGTCGTCTACACCAGCATCGCCACCCCAAGAGGGGATATCAACTGTTGCTGCCATGGTTCTCTTATTTCGGGGGGCGCTGCTGGGATCTTGTTGGCATGCCCAGCACCGACACAGTAGTGATCCCCACCGTCGACTCGCCCGAGGGTGGCCTGTGGCGTGAGATCGTCGCTCATGACGACACCACCGCGGCTGTTATCGACGCGGGGGACTCCGGGATGCTCGTGGGAGGCAGCGCACTTTCACCTCCTGACCTCGTCGCCAAAGTCGACCAGGCCGACGCAGACGACGACCGGGGGGTGTCCCTGTCTTGTTGTCAAGTCTTTTTAGGCGG
>JAKZTU010000405.1:0-4288 GCA_047516945.1 Acidimicrobiales bacterium | reverse complement strand
CTCGGGGTTGTCGCCCGCGGCCACCAGCAGCGCTGACGCGACCTCCGCGCCGACGCCGCGGACTGGGCCCGCTCGTCCGTCTCTGACAGCGCAAGTATCATTTTGAGCATCGTAGCCACATCGGTGCTGTCGGCCGCGACCCCCAGCGCAGCCTCCATGTCACTTCGGATCAGATCTAGAGAACGTAGCAAGCAGTGTTGTTCGCGGAACGTGGCAAGTTCAGCCAGACTCAAGACTCTGTCATAGTGACCAGCACGAAAGCGGTGATACAACTCTTCTGCAGCCACCGTGTTGTCGTCAGATCCTGCACATAGCTCGGCCACCCGTGCGTGCGCATCCGAATCCTCAACGTCATCGGGTTGTCCGTGGTCCCCTAGCGCGGTTCGGTCCGCTGCGAATTGTCGGAACGAGTCATGGAAGAACCGCCAGCCGTCCGCATGCTCGCGGAACAGGTGCATAAACTTCTGCCGGAAGAGTCTTACCGCATGCTCTGTCGTCCAAGTCTTGAGCCAGCGCGTCTCGAAACCGATGCGTAGCCGTGAACAGACCGACAGAATCTCAACTATCTCGGAGCTGTTTTGCAATCCATCCCAAACGGCACGATAGCTGGCCGCGATGTCCCCCTCGTAAGCGGGGACGGCCTCTAGGGCCTCCTCGGCAGACTCGACGTCGGCTGCACTCAAGAGGTTGAGCAGATAGGCCAGCGTCAACGGGTGCCCATCGCTGAGATCTGCCACGCGCTGGTGTATCTGCGGAGAATGACAGGCGACCGCAGGGAACTTGCCGCATATCTCTAGGATCGAAGCTCGAGGTAGCCGGTGATCTCGGAGGTTGACCACCGAGCCGCTCTCTTCGATCTGTGAGCAGGTATGCGGATCAAGGGGGTCCAGCGTCCGACTTCCAACGACAAACAAAATCCCCTCGGGTAGTTCCTCGGGCCTGGGTAATACGGCGAGCAGACCCTCATTGCGGTCGACGTCACGTTCTACATGGTCGAGTCCGTCGACGACGATGATCGTCCGACGGTCCGTCTGCGCGAACTCGCTGCAGGCCGCGTTGAGATGATCGGCCAGGGACTGTTGTAACGCAGTGGTGTCGTTATTGACCAAAATGTGGTCCTTCGCCTTGACGCCGCTATTATTCAACATCAAGACGACATCGTGAAGGAATGCCGCGGCGGTCATCGCTGGCCTTAAAGGTGCCCTATGTGGCACGTAGGCGTAGTAACGGACAATCCGGTCAGTGCTCCCCGTAAACGCTTGGCTCAGCAGGGTCGACTTGCCAGTGCCGGGCGGCCCGATGACCGCGATATAGCCGCGCTCGCGGTCAGCAAGCATCGACTGGAGTTCATCAACGGCATCCGATAACGGAGCGTACGTATCTAGGTCGACAGGAAAGTCGTGGCGACTGTGCAGACGAACCCGCTGAGACCATCCCATCAACGAGAGAACATCTCTCGTATCGAACTTGACTGCGCCGGAGGCTCCTGCGACTCGTCCCCACAAAGCGCTCGATAGAGAGTTGATATCGTCACGCCGGGGAGAGTGTTGCTCCGGTAGGGCCGATCTAACGCCAGTTTTGATATGCAACGATGCGAGGAACAATGCGAAGTCCTTCTCCGCTAGACCGGTCGCATTTCGCAGTTGATCCAGCGCCGGGTGCCATTCAGATCCGACATCGCCAACGGCAAGCTCACCGGACCGAATGCGCCCTAGCACCTGTTTCAAAAAAGCGGCAAAGTGCCCCGGGCCGCCATCAGAACCACTTATCCAGCGCTTGCTAGTCGATGCGATGTTCGCTGTCACGAGATGCACGGATACATGAGCGTCCGGGCATTGCCGCAATTGCCGCTGCCATCCTTCAGCGAGGTCCCGGACTATCGATTGTCGCGGCGTCCCTCCCCTTGCCTGCTGTGGGCCGATGAGCTGCTTGAATGTGATGCTACTGGGGTGCTCAGAACTCTTGAACTGGTAGGCGTCCACCCGTCCGTTCCGGACAAGCACGAGGTCGTCCACCCGACCGGCCTCGGGATCCACCAAACGTACTTGGCCTAGATCATCTTCCAGCAGGGCGTCGTACACATGTGTAGCAATATGGTCGTACTGCCACTTGTACCCTCGCGCCGCGTTTCGCTCACCGTCAGCGGGGCTGCCGCTCATATGCGCGGGACCCCAGAGAGTAGCTTGGGTATTAGATACTCACGTGCCGTTTCGAGCGAACGACTCTCAGCTATGGCTGTTCGGATGCGCTTGTCTAGCTTTATTGCGTAAACGTCAAACGCATCAATGAGAACCTCCGGCGGTTCAACGACTCTTATGGAGCTGAGTTGTCGCTTGGATATTGAGCCGAATACCGTCCCCGCATCATCGTATTGCCGAAGTTGAGGCCGGAGAAACTCGGATGCATAGTAGGTAAAGGAAGGCGAGCCAGATCGATGCCGTAGCGCGGAGACACCACGCCCCACACAGCAGCGCTCATATGCCATGTTAATGTCACCCACAGGTGCCCTAACACTGATTAGCGTGTCATCTGGATTAGCAATTCGAGTTGGAGCGTTGCAAAATACTCGATGGCAACTATATAGACGGTTAGCCAAACCGCCGATTCACCATTGCAGTCGCCAGTCGCCAGTCGTCGTCGCCGAGTTTGCCGTCTTTGTCCACGTCGCATATTTCGACGCCAAAAGCGTTCGAGCTTGGTGTGCCGCCTTGCGCTATGCAGACTGCTTCGGGTCCGCACGCGTATCCGGCGAACACGATCAGGATCACGATGATGACCCATAGCAGTCCACGGTTGGTTTTCGGTTTGGGTTCGGTGGGCTGGTCGTGTTTCAAAGCTGGTGGTTCCGTCTCTTGCTGTATCTCGCCCCCCGCCCGACGAGAGTTGTCGCGTGCGACATTACACTAGGGTGGCGTGCCGGTTCAGATAGGTTCGACTCTTATCGTCCACATCGCTGAGTCCGCTGCTTGGACTTCAAAGAACACCTTCCCAGCGGCGATCGCAAGGAACCCGTCACCTATGGTCAGTGAGCTGGTCCATGTCCCGGCACCGGCGATGTCGTTGACCAGAAGGTCGCTGGCGTCCGATGACCCGATAGCGTAAACGATGAAGTTGTCCTCGGTTTCCAGCCCGAACGCGTCGTCGATGTTGCCTTTGACTGTGATCGTGACACGCCAACGACCCTCGGTGAGCGTCGCGGCACTGGTTACGTCCTGGCCTTGACCTGTCAGTGTGACCGGGGCTGTTGCGGTTGGGGCCTGAGTCTCCGTTGTCGGGGGTGTTGGCTGTGTTTCAGCCGAGACGACATTCTTGTGATAGCGATATAGGAACGTAACCATATGCGCGCGTGTCAATGTGTCATTGGGGCTGAACGTCGTATCTGACGTTCCGGTCGTGATGCCATTCTCCACAGCCCAGCCGATGGCCTCGTCGGCCCAATGACCTGCAGGCACATCGGTAAACGTGTCGCTGCCCCTCAAGCTCGACGTTTGGGCGCTGGCCAGTGTAGCGGTTGCGATCACCATGGTGACAACCGCTGACAGCAGTGTGGTTAGTAGTTTCTTCATGGGTGGCTTCGTCCAGTCGGGTTAGGGGGTGTGTTTGCCGACAGACACGCCTTGCGACCGGACCGGAGGAAGCCATGTGGACCCCCTGTCCGTCGTTCCGGTCACGTAGGCGCGAACCCCTCACGGGGTTCATCTCTCGTGTCTGTCGGCAACCATTCACGGTAGCCGCGTCGACCTAAGGTCCGCTACTGCGGTGGCAGAACCGGACGCGAAGATCTACGCTGGTTGACATGGCCGACAACGACGAACCTGTCCACACGCTCAGCGTCACCTTCGATCAACTGCTTGCTGTCGGAGGCGTATACTCCAACTATGTCCATGTCTGGTTCACTCAACACGAGATCACGATGGACTTCCTCACACAAAGAGGCGGCAACCAAACCGACGATGGGGTCGCAGAAGCAACTTTGGTGGCACGGATCAAGGTGGCCCCTTCTGCAATGGGTCCGATGCTGCAACAGATTGCTCAAGGATATGAGACGTGGATCGAGACAGCCGCCGAGTCCGGCTTTCACTCAATAGGGACACAAAAAACAATAGAGGATGATGAAAATGACTAAAGTAAAGGCAAGTTATCCGCCTGCTGAGTCGGAATCGTACAGAATCCCGTTCGATGACTCGTTCAGTCGGAAGCCGTTAGAGGAACAGCGCGCAGCGATCCGTGAGAAGATAGATGGTCTGCCTGAGGTCAGGTTCCATGGCCGGTCCCGACCCGGTTCCTG
>JAKZTU010000404.1:0-6114 GCA_047516945.1 Acidimicrobiales bacterium | reverse complement strand
GCGGCCGAGGCTGCGGTGGGGGCGGTGGTTGTTGTAGGTATCGGTGAATTCGTCGAGGAGGCCTTGGAGTTGGTTGAGGTCGTTGGCGCGGTGTTGGGCGGTGAGGTATTTCTTGAGGGTTTGTTGGAAACGTTCGACTTTCCCGCAGGTGGTGGGGTGGTTGGGCGCGGAGTTCTTTTGTTCGGTGCCGAGGTGAGCGAGGCGGGCCTCGAAGGCGTTTCTGCCGCCTTTCCCGCCGGTGAAGCGGGTGGTGTAGACCATGGCGTTGTCGGTGAGCGTGGACGCGGGAACCCCGTGGTCAACACAGGTTTGGTCGAAGGTGTCGACAACGATCGGGCCGGTGATACGCCGGTGGACGGTGACCGACAGAGCGCAGCGGGAGCAGTCGTCTAGCCAGGTGATGATCTCGGTTGTGGTGCCGTCAGCGAGCCGCCAGTGGGTGAAGTCTGACTGCCACATCTGGTTGGGCAGATCAGCTTGGAACCGGACATAGGACGACCGGGGCCGTTTCTTGGGGTTGGGCTCCACTAGACCGCGCTCGACGAGGCGGCGCCGGATCGTCGAAGGCGAAACGGTGATCTGGTGGCGCTGTTGGAGGTGCCAGCAGACGGTGTGGGGCCCGGCGTCGAGGCCCTGCGCGGACAGCTCTGAGCGTAGGTTCACCACCAGCTCGACCACAGAGTCACAAACCTGTGTGGGAAAGGTGCGCGGCCGACGCGACCGGGCCTCGAAAGCGGTGTCGCCCTCCAAGCGGTATCGGGCCACCAAACGGGTGACCCACGACCTCGAAAGCCCGTACTGGGCGGCCACTCCGGCGTGGGTTCGCCCCTCCACAACAACAGCATTGACAACCAGGCGGACCCTCGACATCCCCCACCCTGGACCAGCACCGCGATGTTCCTATGTCTTGACACATGCCTTTCCTATGTCCTGAACCAGCACACCCCTCCCTCCGCGTCATTCAGTATTCCGTGGACCGCAGCCTGCGCCTACTTCCACTCCGGGATGCCTAGGCGCACCGCGGTGAGCACTGCCTCCAGCTTGTTCGGAGTGTCGAGCTTCTGGCGAAACAACAGACAGATGCAAGAGCGCTGCGAGGCATCCGTGCGAGATCACGAAACCCCACCGGCCTCGAGCCCGGTGGCGGCTAGGGCTTGTCTATGCGGTAGCCGAAGTGCGAGACGGTGGCGATGTAGTTGGGGCTGCTGGCGCTGTCGCCGAGCTTTCGGCGGAGGTTCTTTATGACGGTGCGCAAGCGCTGGGCATCGTCGGCCTTGTCGGGTGCCCACACCTTGCGCAGCAGCTGTTCGCGGGTCTGGGGTATCCCCGCGTTGGCCGACAGCTCGGCCAACAGGTTGAACTCGATGCGGGTCAGGTTCACGGGGCTGCCGGCGACGGTCACCATGCGTGCGTCGTAGTCGATGGCCAGGTCCCCGAGCGCGAAGCGGCCCACCGTTCGGTGTGCGGGCCCGGGGCGACCCTGTCGAGCCAGCTTGTTCCGCGCCGCGGCTTTGACTCTGGCGGCCAGCTCGGTCGGAGAGGAGGGTTTGATGATGTAGTCGGCGGCGCCCATCTCGAATGCCTGCGCGACGAGGTCGTCTCGGCTGTAGGCGGACAAGAAGATGACCGGTGTGTCGCGGACGGTCAAGATGTCCTGCATCAGCTCGATCCCGTCGGTGCCTGGCAGCATCAGATCAAGCAGCACCACATGGGGGTCGACCTCCTCGATCAGTGAGGCCACCTGCTCGGGGTCTCCGGTCACCGTCGGCTCGTAGCCCTCGTCGGCGAGCGAGTCGCGGACGCGCTTGAGTGTGCGGGGGTCGTCGTCGACCACGAGGACCCTGATCGGCTCGCCATCGGCTCGCCAGCCGAGCGCGCCGACCCGCCTCGCGGCCGCTCCAGGCGGAGCGGTATCGGACACCGGGACCGTGAACGTGAACCGGCTGCCCAAACCGGGGCCGTCGCTCTCAGCCCAGATCCGCCCGCCGTGTGCCTCCACGATCCCCTTGCAGATGGCCAGGCCCAGACCAAGGTCGCGTGCCTGGTTGGAGCCGTCGGAGCGGGAGAACTTCACGAACAGGTGGGGAAGCCGCTCGGCCGTGACGCCCCGGCCGTTGTCGACGACGGAGACGGAGACGTGCACGCCGTCGCGCGCCGCCTCGACCCTGATGGCCGACCCGTCGTGGGAGTTGCGCGAGGCGTTGGCGAGGAGATTGCTGACCACCTGGACGATGCGTCGGCGGTCGGCCATCA
Organism: Acidimicrobiales bacterium; assembly: GCA_047516945.1. Classification (GTDB taxonomy): domain Bacteria; phylum Actinomycetota; class Acidimicrobiia; order Acidimicrobiales; family Aldehydirespiratoraceae; genus VXYK01. The sequence goes on along the minus strand of JAKZTU010000404.1, from coordinate 3,861 downwards.
CCGGAGGTAGGTCTAAAGGCAGGTCGATATGGATGTTCTCGCGGCCGCCAGCGCCCATGAAAGTGTTCCGCGCCTCCTCCACCAAGCGGGCCATCTCTGTCGGCGCGGGGGTGATCGGTAGCGTTCCCGTCTCGATGCGTACCACGTCGATGAGATCGCTGAGCAAGTCCCGCATGTAGTCGGACTGCTCGTCGATGATCCGGAAGAACTGGACCATCTCGGCCGGGTCGAGCGAAGACTCGCTCTGCAACAAGGTGGTCGCGGAGCCCTTGATGGCAGCGAGCGGGGAGCGGAGCTCGTGGCCGATCATGCCCAAGAACTCGGTGCGGAGACGCTCTGCCTCCGCCTGCGGCGTCAGGTCCTGTGCAGCCAGCACGACCGATTCCACGTTGCCATCCACCGAGCGGATCGGCGTAGCGTTGACCATCAAGACCAGCCTCGTCCCGTCGGGGAACTCGGCGATCATCTCCTCGTCCCGGACGGCCTCGCCCGATTGGAGCATTTCCAAAAGGGAGGACTCGCCCTGCGAGAGCATCCGGCCATCAGCGAGCTGGTAGGTCCCCGCGCCGATCAGCTCCTGGATGGATTTGATCCGCAGGCCCAAGTCGCGAATGAGCCGCCGCGCGTCGCGGTTCATTGACGTGACAGCCCCGGTTGCGGCCTCGAACACCAACACGATCATTGGAGCGGTGTTCACTAGGCCTTCAAGGTCGGCCCGGGCCCGTTGCTCGCCCCGGTACCGTAAGGCGTTTGAGATGACCAGTGCGGCCAGCGAGGCGAACATGGCCAAGGTCTCCTCGTCCTCGGCGGTGAATCCCCCCCCCTTCTCGGTCAGGTAGATGGAGCCTGTGCGCTGATCCCGGTGGCGGATGGGCGCCGCCAAGTAGGCCATCGCGTCGCTCGCCGGGAACGGCGGGCGGAACTCGGGGAGCCCGCGCTCTTTGAGGAATCCCTGGAAGTCGTCAAGCCGCAGCCGCTCCTCGATCCCGAACAGCAAATTGAAGAACTCGAACCGGTGGGGCATCTGATGCAAGAACCCTTCGGACTGCTCAGGCGTCAGCCCGGAGGTGAGGCAGTCCGTCAGCACTTGATCCTCCGCGACGAGAGCGATCAGCCCATAGCGGGCACCGGCCAGTTCCCGGGCGCTGTCCAGCACCCCTTGAAGCACAGCATCGAGCTCGAGGCTCTCGTTGATGCGCACCGCAGCATCGCGAAACAGCGACATCCGCTCACGAAGCGACTCCACCTCACGGCCCGAATCGCCAGCCCCGCTCACCGAGCCACCCTGGCCGCTCCGACCATGTTCTGGCGGTGCGGGTGCTGAAACCGACTCTGCCAGGAACACACAACAAATCACTACCACAAGTTCCCGGTCCATACCACAAGTTTCCGGGTTCTACGTCGCCTTGGCTCCCGCACCGGGCGGTTCGATTCCCACAGACGCCGAGAATGTGGAGACGGCTGGTATGGCTGCGGCAGCACTGTTGGGTTGCCATGGCCCCTCCTAGTCGAAACTCAGTTCGAACGAGCCGAGCGGGCCGAAGTCGAAGCGGAACTCGTCGCCGGGGCGGATGTCGATTGGGCGGGTGAAGGAACCGGCCAGGATGGTCTGGCCGGCATCGAGGGTCAGGCCCTGCTGGGCGTAGCGGTGGGCCAGCCAGGCGATTCCTGTTGCGGGGTGGCCGAGCACGCCGGCCGCGATCCCCGTTTCCTCGATGATGCCGTTGCGGTAGCCGAGGGCGCCGACCCAGCGGAGGTCGATTTCGCGGGGGCCTACCGGGCTCGCCCCGCAGACGATGCCGGCGTCGGCTGCGTTGTCGGAGATGGTGTCGATCACGGTGCGGGTGCGGCCACTCTCCGGGTCGGTGCGATACGAGCGGGCGGCGATGATCTCGACCGCGGGGCGCACATGGTCGGTGGCGTCGAGCACGTCCTCAACCGACACATCGACACCGCCGAGATCGGTGGCCAGCACAAACGCCAACTCGATTTCCAGCTTGGGATCACAAAAGCGAGCGGCCCCGATGGTGGAGTCAGGTGAAAAAACCATGTCCCGGGTCAAGAATCCCGAGTCAGGGGTGGAGATGTTCATGGCCGCCTGCATGGCCCGTGACGTGAGCCCGATCTTGTGCCCCACCAACTGCTCGCCTCGTTCGACCTTGCGCTGGAGCCAGGCGGCCTGCACCCCATAGGCCTCGTCGATGGTCATGTGAGGATAGACCGAGGTTGTTTGGCGAATCTGGGTAGCGGTGGCCTCCGCCTCGTCGAGCAGTGCAGCCTCAGCCTTGATCTGCTCGGCGGTGAGCGGCGAAGGACTGGTCATGAGGCAAATGCACGGATGTAGTCGAGGGCGTCGGTATTGGCGAGGGCGTCGGTATTGGCGACGTCGCGCCCGTTGAGCGCGTCGCGGGCGGCGATCTCGGTGATCTTTCCGTTGCGGGTCTTGGGGATGTCGGGTACCGCTGCAACCAGCGACGGCATGTGCCGGCACACCTGGCGCGATCAGCGGTAGCGCCGGAGTTTGCGTTGTTGGGCTTGGGGTGCGTTGTCTTCTGGGCTGACCGTAGTGCCGGCGGGGGCGAGTCGTCCGATGAGATACCTGCCTGTGGGGCGCTGGCGCAAGGCCTCGCTAGGCCCCTCAAAAGGGCCCAGCAGCTCACGGCTGAGTGTTCCAACGAGATCGTCTCGCAGTTCTCGTTGAATCTCGATTCGCGTGCCTGCCACTTTCTCGTCTCCCTGGTCCGTCGCCGGACTGTATAGCTGTTGGTACTGCGTCAGTTGAAACCGGTGCCATCCGGTCTGCTTTCGTTGATGCTTTCAGCGAATATCGCTTCCCCGCTCAATACGTGTTGCCCCCAATAATGGTCCCCTTTTGACGGCAGCGACCTGACCGCCCCCCGGGGGCACCGAAGCGTCTCGGTAACCGTTAAGGTGCTGTCGTCCGGGGTCACAGCAGATAAGTATGGCAGGCTGCGCGCATGCAGGGGCACATCGTGTGAGGAGAGACTCTAGGTCGTGCAGGTTCAGGTACCCATGGCCGTGTTCGGCGACGGCAGAGGCCACAATACCGGGGGCCGCGTCGATCAAGTGACCTACGGTCTGTTGCCGGCTGTTCAGTCTCGCTTTGTCTCGGTGAACAGGTGCCACGACATTTTCTGCCCAGGCGGCCCGGTGTCGCCGGTGAGGAGCATCCTCGGGTTGATCTCGTCTGGGTCGCAGAACGCGAGCCGAACTTGGTCGGTGCCTGCTTGAGACCAACGCGCGACCGCCAGTGACCACAGGCAGTCGATTAGCACGCAGGCCGCTGCGATCAGCTTGCTCGCTTGTTCGAATCTGATCCAGTGCGTCTCGACGGTCCAGCGACGCATCTTCCCGCCTTGGGCGTCCTCAGACGGAGGCCGAGATTCCCAGTTGGTGTGGTTCAACAAAGCGATGCTCGGACCGCCGCCGACGGTCACCATGTCGTCTGGGGTCAGCCCCAGGCTGAGCGATGCGTTGCTCTGGGATATGAGCAGGCCGTGCTTGATGGCGTTGTAGGGACGGCGGCCATCGAGCCAATTGCGCGCGAGCACCCGGAGGATTCCCGACAGGTTGTCGATGACTGCCAGCCTGTCTGCGTCGTCGTCGGGCACCTCGGATTGCCCGAGCAGGAGGTTGCTGACATCGGCTCGCATGGCTCGCACATCGTGCTTGCGCATGATGTGCTGCTCGACCAACCCGGGCAAGTTGCGGTCCCGATCCGCAACACCTATCAGCGGGTCCAACCAGCTGGTTGCGTCGATGAGACCCGTATAGAGCCGCAGCAGCGTCTCCAATGCATGATGTTGCAGCGCGATCGTCTCAGTCTGGACGTACCAGGAC
>JAKZTU010000403.1:0-8409 GCA_047516945.1 Acidimicrobiales bacterium | reverse complement strand
GCCCTTCCATCTGTCGGCGAAGTGACGCGCCGCGATCGAGGCGGCGTCGCCAGCGTCATTCCAGCCTTCGAAAGCCGTGATCAGCACCGGTGACCGCAGTGTCGGAAGGTTGGTCAACCAGTTGATATGAGCCGGGGAGTGAGCGGAACTCGACACGCCATAGACCATATCTGAGAGAAGCAATCGCGCGCGTCTACGGGGCGAAGCGATAGACGTTGGTTTCTCGCGGTGTGAATCCCATCCGCTGGTAAAGGCGGTTGGCGTCTTCTCTTGAAGGGCGAGAGGTCAGATCGACCGTAACGGCTCCAGCGGCGAGGGCATGTTCTATAGCGGCTTCGTTCAGGCTGCGTCCGATACCGGAGCCGCGGGCCCCTTCATCGACAACTACATCTTCGATCCAGGCCCGGATCCCGGTCGGGATGCGGAAAAGCACGAGAGTGAGGGTGCCGATCACGCCGCTGCGGTCGCGTGCCATCAGCAACCTCACCGCGTCGGAGTCGATGATTTCCTGGAGTGCAGCCGCTGAGGGAGGCGGGTTGGAGCTTGACAACTGCGGCACGAGACGCGCCATTGCCTCGACGAGTTCGTCGGTTACCTCGGTTGCTTCGTAGATCTCAACCACGACACGACCTCCGTTGCAACACACCTAGGAGCGTAGACCCTTACGAGATACTTGCCGGATCAGGCCTTCTTGCACCACGTTGGCGATCAAACGGCCGTCGTGGGTGAAAACTCGCCCCAAGGCGAGCCCCCTGGCCCCGGTTGAGGCTGGCGTGTACTGGTCGTACAGCAACCATTCGTCTGCCCGGAACTTTCCGTGAAACCACATGGCGTGATCAAGGCTCGCCAACTGGATGTCGCCAACAGCGGAGTTGGTTCCGTGAGGAAGCAAGGTCGTATCGAGCAAGGTCATATCGGACGCGTAAGTAAGCAGACAAGTGTGCAGCACCTGATCATCGGGAAGGCTTCCATCGGCTCTGAACCACACTTGTTGCACAGGCGGGAGTGGCTCTGATCGTTGGAACGGGCTGGCAGTGACATAGCGAATATCAACAGGGCGACCAACACCCGCGAAAGGATCCGGTATACCCCGGGCTTGGTAACGCTCCGCTCGTGTGGGCAGTGAATCAGCGGGCGCCACATCGGGCATGGGATCGAAGAACTCAAGGCCCGGCTCGACGATCTGAAACGAAGCCTGCAAGTTGAAAATGGCTCGACCGTGCTGAATGGCCACGACCCGTCGAGTCGTGAAGCTCCTGCCGTCACGTATCCGATCGACTTCATAAAGCACTGGCACGGTCGGGTCACCTGGGCGCAGAAAATATGCGTGCAGCGAGTGCACCGAACGATCAAGTTCAACTGTGCGGGCCGCCGCTACCAGCGCCTGGCCGGCGACCTGACCGCCAAAGATTCGCTGACGGTTCTCGTCTGGCGACACACCCCGAAAGACATTGACCTCAATTACTTCGAGATCAAGAAGCTGCACCAGCGCATCAACGTCATCCTGCATATTCCTATCTTGCTCTGTTATCGACGGTTATCGGCGCGAACGGGAGTGAAACGACGCGAGTATCCTCTCAAGCCATGCCCGTCATCAACAGAGCGGCGATCGTAGAAGTCGTGCGCGAGCATTGGCGTAAGGCTCTTCGGTACTGCGCAGTTTCGGCGGTCAACGTGGTGCTTGGGCTCAGTACCCTCGCTTTCGCTCTCGAAGTGCTGGACCTGGTACCGGTAGTCGCCAACCTGACGGCCTGGACGGTCAGCACCGGTCCCGCTTATCTTCTGAGCCGCTACTGGGTATGGCAACAACTTGGCGCCAACAGCGTGAAATCCGAGATCTTGCCGTTTTGGATCCTCGCTCTGGTGGGTCTGGCGCTGTCAACCGGGACCATCGGAGTGCTCGGGATGATCACCGACAACACTCCCATTCTGCTGCTGGGTACTGTGGTCGCTTACGGCGTTGTCTGGGTCGCCAAATACCTCGTGTTGGATGGTCTGTTGTGGCCGAAAGACAGCGAAGAGTCCGTCGTAGAGGTTGTTTGAGTGGATCCGGAACTGCTCAAGCATGCGCTGGCGGCGCGCGGTTTTATGCCCCCCGACGAGGGCACGGCTCTGTACGAGGCCGCCATGACGGTTTCCGCAGACGGACCGTTCCTCGAAGTCGGCAGCTACTGCGGCAAATCCGCGGTCTATCTCGGTGCGGCCGCGCGCCTAGCCGGTCGTGTCTTGTTTGCTCTTGACCACCACCGTGGCTCTGAAGAGAACCAACTGGGCTGGGAGCACCACGAACCAGACCTGGTTGACCCCGACATCAACAAGATCGACACCCTCGGAACCTTTCGTCGCACCATCCATGATGCCGACCTGGAACCGACGGTGGTGGCACTAGTGGGTGACTCAGCGACGGTCGTGGCTGTGTGGACCACGCCCCTCGCTCTGCTCTTCATCGATGGTGGACACGGTCACGAACCAGCGCACCGGGACTATGAGACCTGGGTACCCCACGTTGCGGTTGGCGGCACGCTGCTGATTCACGACGTGTTCCCAAATCCAGCCGATGGCGGCCGACCGCCTTACGAGATCTATTGCCGAGCTATTGAATCGGGCACCTTCGAGGAGTCAAGTGCCACTGGCTCGCTGCGGGTGCTTCGCCGAACGAGACCCGATTAGCTACGGTCAGGTCGGGTTGGTGACGCCAGAGTCGACCGGATCGATGTCGATGATCGGTGGCAGGAATTCGTGGTCAGCGAACAGTTTCGCCGCCGGACTCGAACCTTCGATTGCCTCCGCGGCCAGCAACACGGCGGCTGCAGAGTAGGTGGAGCGTTCACCGGGCGGGAACATCGTGAGTTCGCAATGAACCATACCGGTGATGTAGCGACCGTCTGGTTCTCGAAGCTTCTGAGCTGCGGCAAAAAGGCGAATGGCGGTGCCATAGTCGCCGACGCCAAGGTGGGCGACGGCACACTCGCAGGTCTCGGCGGTGGTTACCCAAGGGCGGTCGCTGACACAACGGATGCCTTCGTCGCCAAGATTGAAAGTGGCGAACCTCTCCGCGAGATGAAAGCGTCCCGCTTCGCCGCTGATCACTCCCGAAAGCACCGGGTAGTACCAGTCCATGGCCCATCGGTGTTTGGGGGAGAACGCAATGTCGCGTTGGTTACGGATCGCGTGGGCTAGCTGGGCCACCGACAACTCCCAGTCGGGGCGTTCGTGGCGGAGTTCTTCGGCGATCGCGACCGCACAGCGAAGGCTGTGGGCGATTGAAGACGAGCCGGTCAACAATGCGAAGGGCCATGGTGTGCCATCAGGGTGGCGCGCCCAGAGAATCTCACCGCGCGGCTGTTGCAGATCCAGAACAAAATCGATGGCCCCCTCGACAACGGACCACATTGTTTCGAGGTAGCCGAGGTCGCGGAAGTGCAGATAGTGATGCCATACCCCGGTGGCAACGTAGGCGATGACATTGGCATCGAGTCTGTCCTGCTCCACCTCGTGTTCGAGGTAGTACTGATGCCAGGAACCGTCGCTTCGTTGGCGATCGACGAGCCATTGGTAGGCAGCCTCGGCTTCGCTTCGGTGACCACCGACTACGAGTGCCATTGCCGCTTCAACGTGGTTCCACGGATCGGCGTGACCGCCGGGGAACCAGGGGATCATGCCTGACCGAAGTTGCCATTCGGCGATGTGATCGGCGGTTTGTCGGATCTGGTCGGCGGACAGTAGGCCGCGGATTTCAGGTAGCACGAGCAACCTCTCTGGGGAGAGTCGAGTGTTGTACTAGGGCGTTTTCTGTGGCCGTTGGTTTCTCAGCGGTGACGGAAACCTCAGCGGTGATCGGCACTTGGGCGTAGACCACGAGACTCTTACCGAGCACCGGGTTGAGGATCTTCTCGGCCGTGCGCGTCAACCACGGTGCCTTGACGATGTCCCATTCGAGCAGCTTGTGGTAGGTACGCACAGAAAAATTGTCTTCGATCTCGTTGTTGACACCGACCGCACAGCGAAGCCACCAATACGGAGAATGCAAGGCGTGAGTGCGGTGCGAGACCGTAGGTTCGAAGCCTGCGGCACGCAATTTTTCCCGCAGTTCCTTCTCGGTGTAGATCCGAACATGGCCGCCTACTGCGGCGGGCGCGTGGTAGTCGGAGCTGATCTTCCAGCAAACCTTCTCTGGAAACCAGGCAGGGACGGTGACCGCCAAAATTCCGCCGGGTTTGAGAACCCGAAGGAGTTCGTCGAATGCCGCATTGTCGTCAGCTACGTGTTCGAGCACTTCGGAGGCGATGACTTTGTCGAAGCTGCCATCAGCGAAAGGCAGAGCGGTGCCGTCACCCTGCACCACCGTGTGACTGAGCTTGGCGTCGAACAACCCGTCTTCGATTAGCAGCGGAGCGGTGTTGCGGATGGACTCGAGTTCTGTCAGCGCCATGTCGCAACTCACGACATCAGCGCCACGAACCAGCGCCTCGTAGCTGTGACGCCCGAAACCGCAGCCCAGATCAAGTAACCGGTCGCTCGCGCGCAGACCGAATCGGTCGTAGTTGACGGTGAGCATCAGGTTGTGCCTTGTTCTTCGAGCACCGCCCGATATTGAGCCACGGTGCGCTGCGCGGTGTGACGCCACGACCACTGATCGATGACTCGTTGTCGGCCTTGATTCCCGACCTGAGCTCGCAGTTCAGGGTTGTCCAGCGCTTGGCGAATGGTTGACGCCAAGGCTTCGCTGTTGCCCGGCTCGGTGAGGAAACATGTTTCGTTGTGGGTTCCGGCGACTTCGGGGAGTGCGCCACCGGTCGTGGCTACGAGTGGAACTCCGCACGACATGGCTTCGATGGCAGGTAGTGAGAACCCCTCATACAGCGAGGGCACGATGGCCAATTCGGCTTCGCTGTAAAGCTCGACGATGCGCGTATCAGCCACATCGGAGACAAACTCGACGCAGTCATCGAGTCCTAAGCGGGTCATCACAGTGCTGGCATGGCTGTCGGGTCGCCGTTTGCCGATGATGGTCAGTTCGATATGGCGTTCGGTACGCAGCTTGGCCACCGCTTCAAGGAGGAACTTGAGTCCTTTCATGGCCACATCGGCTGATGCCGTGGTGACTAGGTGGCCGTCGCGGCGTTGAACTCCGCTTACGGGAAGGAACAGATCTGGGTCCACTCCCACCGGCACCACATGCAGTCGCTCGGGATCAATTCCATAGTCAGCGCTGATGTCGCTCTTTGAGGACTCGGACACGGTCATCAGTCGAGGCATACGACGTGCGACATGGCGCTGCATCTTGGTGAAGGAGTACCAACGCCGTTTGCCCAACCTCTCCCAAGCTGTGCGGGCATGTTCGAGCTCTAGTTTGCGGTCGACAGTGATTGGGTGGTGGATCGTTTCGAGGATCGGCCAGCCTTCATGTTGCAGTTTGAGCAGACCCCAGCCCAGTGTTTGGTTGTCGTGAATGAGGTCGAATTCGTGGCGGCGATGCCGCAGATGGCGCCATGCTCGAAGGCTGAAGGCCATAGGTTCAGAGAAATTGCCGGTACAAAACGATGCGTGTTCGGCAATGTCGGTCCAGTCTTTCCATTCCCAGATCCGCGGTTTGCGCATGGGATGCGGTTCGCTCCAGATGTCGAGGCTGGGTAGTTCGATGAGCGGAACGCGTTCGTCGAGAATCGGGTAGGGGGGGCCGCCAAGCACCTCAACGTGGTGTCCGAGGTCAACGAGCGCCTTGCTCAAGTGCCGGACATAAACGCCTTGTCCTCCCACGTGAGGCTTGCCGCGATAGGTCAGCAGTGCGATGCGGAGGGCGCGATCATGGGGGTTCTGCGCCTTAGGCATAGGTGAAATACGCTCCCGCGGGCAACAATCGGACCCCAAATAATGCCCAAGGATTCGCCTTTTCCCTACCCCGCGTGACCCCCGCCACCATTTGTCGGATCCGTCAACGTTTATTTATGCGGACTCGTCTGCGGGTTCGGGAGCGATTGGCGATGGCTCGGCTGGCCGAATCGAGGTGGGCGACGATCACGATCGCTAGTGAGGCGATGAGGACCGGCCATGCCCCGAACACCACCGCTGGGGTGCGGCCTTCGCGGAGATTTATCGTCTCGACCAGGACTTGTTGTTCGCTGACTCCGGTTCGTGCAACGACGGCACCGGATGGGTCGATGATGGCGGAGAATCCGGTTGGAGCCGCCTGCAGAACCCAGCGGTCCGTTTCTAGTGCTCGGAGCTGACTTGACGCGATCTGTTGGCTTTGCACGATTGTGAGCCAGTAGCTTGAGCCATTCGTGGGATTGAGCAGAACAGCGCCGCCGTTGCCTATGGCGTCGCGGGCGCGGTGGTCAAAGAAGACCTCCCAGGAGATGGCGACGCCGAGCGGACCGAGTTCGCTGTCGAGCACCGCCGGAGCGGTTCCCTTGCGCACGTCTCGTGCAGGGAGTTCGTTGCTGAAGCGCTCAATCAAGCCGCGAAGTGGTACGAACTCGCCGAAAGGCACGAGTTGAACCTTGTCGTAACGATCACCGATGACTCCGGTCGAACCGGTGACTATCGAATAGTTCAGGTTGGAGTTGCCATCCGCGCTTGGCTCAAACCATCCGGTGATGAGCACGGTGTCGAGATTCTTTGCGAGTTGACTGATCCGTTCTGTCGCTTCGCTGCGACTCAGCAATGGATCTGGACAACGTCCTGATGTAGCGGTGTCCGCAACCGGATGCACCACATCCTCGGGCCACAGCACGAGATCTACAGGTTCGCTGATGAGTTGGCTTGCCTCCATGTGTCGTTCGAACACTTGTCGGTTCTGGCACAGGTCAGCACGGGTGTTTTGAGGTCCCCCGCCCTGCACGACGGCGACTCGGATGGTGTCACCCTCAGTCGTAGCGACCCACGGCACCAATCCGGCAAGCGGTAGCGACACGAGTATTGCCACGGCTGTCAGGCTGGTTTTGCGGCGTTTGGCGAGATCGGCCAGGATTACGCCGGCAAGCGCCATCAACACGACTAGCACCGGCGACCCAAAGAGCCGAACTGACGAGGCGAGCGGAGTGTTGACGCCTGCCATTGCCAGCGTGGAGACGGGGACTCCGCCGAAAGGCCAATTCCAGCGGATCAACTCGACCAACACGAGCGCGGCGCAAAATACTGCATTCCGATATCCACGCTCGCTGGGTGTGATCCATCCAACCAACGCGATCATCACGCTGAATGCGGCCGCGGCGACGGGCCAGCCCACCGGTGTCAGGTCGGCCATCCACAAGGTACTCGGGTAGAACCAAGCTGCACCGACGAGCAGGGAGCGTCCGAATCGGGCGTGGGGTGTCAGTTGGTCGAGAACATGAAACCAGAGCGCCAATCCCGCGATTGTGAGGGGCCACCAACCCCAGGGAGGGAGCCCGGCCGCGATGGCCAGACCAGCGAGAATCGACAGCGTCCGTGTCTTGTTCACGGTCCGGTGGTGGTTCGGCTCATGATCGCTCGGAGAGGTTTGGTCTGAGTCGGCGGACGCCTCCGATCGCGCCCACACCTTTGATCCGGACGGTTACGTTGTCTTCGCTGATGACCCAGTCTGGTAGGTCGGCGGGTTCAGCTACCGCGAGGATTTGGTCGGGGTGTGCTGCGGCACAGAGTTTGGCAGCGAGATTGACTGGTTCGCCGATGTAATCGTCGCCCTCAAACAACAGGGCGATGCCGGTGGCGATTCCGACGCGAACCTGGATCTCGCTGTCGGAGAATTCATGAACGAGGTGTGCTCCCGAAGCGATTGTGGGGGGTGCGTCGGTGCCCACAAGCATGACCCCGTCTCCGAGCCATTTGGCGACGCGCACGCCGCGTTTGGCCGCTACGTTGCGGGCGATTCGCCGGAACTGCCCGAGCAGACCGACAGCGGCGTGTGGGCCGTTGTCGCGTGTGAAGGCGGTGAATCCGCTCAGGTCGGCGAAGCAGAAGGTTCGGGTGACATTGAGATGGGCGTCGCCTTCGATTAGTTCGTGGGGAGGTGCGACCCGGTCGGTTCTTGCCGCGTCGGCCCATTCCCGAGCGGGTCCGGTGTCGGCTGCGAGTAGTGGCAGCAGCAGTTCGCCGGTTGAGTCGATTCTCTGTGTCTTTGCTGTCTTAGGTTGGCTGGGGACTGGAATTGCTTCTGAGTCCGTGGGTTTTGTCACAGCTACAGATTGGCACAGTCGATCACACTCGGAGGCCACATACCGGCCATGGTTGTCTGCCGCGCTCGGACCAGAGGGCTCGGGTCATGGCATCTTGCCACCATGGTTCGACTTCTACGGGGTCTTTGCCGACGAGCCAGGGAAAGTGACGCTCGGCGACGCCGTCCCAGGTGTGTTGAACGAACTGGTATGCGCCTCTGTAGAGGCCGACGGTGTCGGTCCACAAGGAAACGGCGGCGTAGTTGTCGGT
>JAKZTU010000402.1:0-11748 GCA_047516945.1 Acidimicrobiales bacterium | reverse complement strand
ACCCTCGACCGTCGCCGGTGAACCATCCCGAGTCGAGATGGTGCGGGTCGTCGGACGGGTCGTGAAGGTAGACCCGGTAGCCGACGTCCGAGCAGTCAACGTCCCCGCCGTCTCGATGCGGGACACACGGCGGCGATTTGTAGGCAGGGTCACAAGGCAGGTCGACTGTCGTTGTCGTCACCGGTGCCGTGTCATCGTCCTCATCATCGCCTATCAACGCGCCAACGACGCTGAGCGCCACCACCACGACCCCGGCACCCATCACCCATTGCAATACCCGGGGCCGCCGTCGGTACCACCGTAACACCTGGCGGGTAACCCCGCCAGCTTCACCGTCCTGCTCGGCGGTGCTTGGTGGTGGCGGCATAGGCATAGGGGGCCGCACGCTACCAGCCTTATGGGGAGTGATCCAGCCCGAGCCGATCTGGTCGCAATGAGAGCAACTGCTGGCGATCAACCCGGCTTGATCCGGGCCGTTGCGGCATGGTCGCTCATGGCTGGGTTCTGTGTTGGGAGGAGACGGCGATGCCGTCGCCGCGGTCGTTTCCGCTGGGATGATGCGCAGGGGAGCTAGCCGAGGTGAACATGCGCGCTTTGCGCTTGATGTCGGTTTGCGCAACGGTGTCGATTAGCGCTGCGTCGGTGAGCAGCACCGGCTGCCCTCCCATGTCGGCACAGTAGTCGTGTCATGCCTCCGTGAGACCGACCTGGGTGGGCAACACGGGTTTGACGATTCCGCCTCGAATTGGGGGCACCCGACTGGCCCGCCTGCGCCTCTCAGCCGACAAGCGCCTACTGCTGGAGCGTGCAGCACGGGATATTTGTGGCGCCGTTCGGGCCGTTCGCGGACCCTCATCGACTAATGGATCTAGGGCGAGCGGTGGAGGAGTCGGGGTGGGATGGCCTGTACGTGTGGGACCATGTGCTGCGTCCCGAAAGCAACGAGATCATCGACACCTGGGTCGCTCTGGCGGTTTTGGCCACGGCCACGCACAAGCTTCGCCTTGGACCGATGGTCACACCCGTGCCGCGCCGTCGTCCTATCAAGCTGGTCAGAGAAGTGCTGACGGTCGATCTGCTGAGCGAGGGCCGGTTGACTCTCGGTGTCGGATCCGGCACCGACACCGGAGGCGAACTGGCCCGTTTTGATGAGGTGATCGATCCGCGGATCCGCGGCCAGCGTCTCGACGAGGGCCTGCGCATTGTTACCGAACTCTTGGAGGGCGAATTCGTCGTCCATTTCGGCGAGCATTTCACTGTGGACGGCGTATCGGCCGAGCCCCGAACGGTGCAACGACCTCGCCCCCCGATCTGGTGCGCGGCGCGCGGCACTGCAATGAAACCGGTGCGCCGCGCGGCCCGTTACGAGGGCATGTTCCCGATCGAACTGAACCACGACAGCTTTTGTCGGGCACTTGACGAAATAGCCACCGTGCGCGGCAATCTCGATGGGTTCGACATCTGCCTGCGAACCGAATTCGACGGCACACCGCCGCCGTTTGTTGACGAAGGAGCCACCTGGCTTCTGCGCTCTTTTCCTGCTGTGACCGACCCGGCAACCGTGTTCGACGCAGTTATCCACGGCCCGCCAGGCTGAGCTGTCAGACCGGTTGCAACCGCCAATTCTGAGAATCCGCAGGTGCGATCAACCGGGTTGGGTTCGGGCGCGGCTGCTTCGGGCAGATAGATTGCGGCTGTGGTTGATCAGTCAATGAACGCCAAACTCGACGATCTTCGTGAACGCAAGGATCAAGCGCTGCATGCAGGTTCTGAGCGTTCCGTTTCGCGCCAGCACGAAAAAGGCAAGATGCTGGCCCGGGAGCGCATCGATTACCTGCTCGATGAGGGCTCGTTCAACGAACTCGACATGTTGGCTCGTCACAGGGCGCACGAAGCCGGGCTGGCAGAGCGTCCCTACACCGATGGGGTCATAACCGGTTGGGGAACCGTCGACGGGCGCAAAGTATTCGTGTTTTCGCAGGACTTCACAGTTATGGGTGGTGCGCTCGGTGAAGTCTTCGCGGAGAAACTCCACAAGGTGATGGATCTGGCGTTGGCCACCGGAGCGCCGATGGTCGGACTCAACGATGGCGCTGGTGCTCGCATCCAGGAGGGTGTCGTGTCGCTCGACGGCTACGGCGGCATCTTCTTCCGCAACGTTCAAGCTTCGGGGGTTATTCCACAGATCTCGGTGATTCTCGGCCCCTGCGCAGGAGGAGCGGTCTACAGCCCCGCCATGACCGACTTCATTTTCATGGTGCGCGAGAAATCGCACATGTTCATCACCGGTCCCGACGTCGTGAAGACGGTAACCGGTGAAGAGGTGTCGCTTGAGGAACTCGGCGGAGCGGGTAGTCACAGCAGCAAGTCGGGGGTTGCTACGTTCGTTGCCGACTCCGAGGAGCAGGTGCTTGACGAAGTCAAAGACCTGCTGAGTTTCTTGCCGTCCAACAATCTCGATCAAACGCCCCGGGTCGAATCCAGCGACGACCCTGATCGCCTCTGCCCCGAACTCGACGAGGTCCTGCCGGACAGCTCCAACGTGCCCTACGACATGAAACAGGTCGTCACAGCCGTGGTCGATGATGGCGACTTCATGGAGTACCACTCCAGTTGGGGTCGCAGTATCACTTGCGGTTTTGCCCGTGTGGATGGACGGGCCATCGGCGTCGTCGGCAACCAGCCGATGATCTTGGCCGGTGTGCTCGACATCGACTCATCTGAAAAAGCCGCCCGCTTTGTGCGCACCTGCGACGCCTTCAACATCCCGCTGCTGACCTTTGTGGACGTGCCCGGCTTTCTGCCTGGTGTCGACCAGGAATACGGAGGCATCATCCGACACGGAGCGAAACTCCTCTACGCCTACTGCGAGGCGACCGTGCCACGCATACAGATCATTACCCGCAAGGCATACGGCGGTGCTTATGTGGTGATGGACTCAAAATCGGTGGGTTCAGACCTGTCGTTCGCTTGGCCTACCGCCGAGATTGCGGTGATGGGTCCGCAGGGGGCGGTGGAGATTCTTTACCGGCGCGAATTGGCAGAGGCCGCGAATGCGGATTCGCGGCGAGCGGAGTTGATCGACGACTACACCGACCGCTTGGCGAATCCCTATGTTGCCGCGGAGCGGGGTTATGTAGACGACGTAATCGAGCCGTCGCAGACCCGGCAAAAGGTCGTGGCGGGGTTCCAGTTGCTTGAATCGAAACGTGAGGAGTTGCCGGAGCGCAAGCACGGCAATGTGCCTCTGTAGGGGCTCTCAGAGTGGACCGTTGCGATGATTGAGTTCTCACCGACACCATCTGAGGAGGAAGCGGCAGCTATTTTGGCCGCTTATGAACTGTTGTGGCCCCGTCCGAGCGCAGCTAACTCCGCCCAGCAGGTATCTCGATGGCGTTTCGCGGGTCGCCGCTGGTCTGCCCGCAACGGTTACGGCGGTTGGACATAGCGGTTCAGCCGACTCAGTCGGAGGCTAAGAGTTCCAATATGGCGGGGCCGAGTATTTCGGCGGCGAACAACTCCGAGCGCTCGAAGTCAAGGTGAACGCCGTCGGTTCGGCCGTAGCGACCGTGATGACCCGAAACATCCAACGCGACCGCAGTGTCGACCAAAGCCACGCCTGCACCTTCAGTGTCGGACTCGAACTCAGCCACCAGTGCACGGACAAGCGAGTTGTAAGCCTCGGCCCTGCGGGGGTCGTGGTCGATTCCCACTTCGTAATACGAGAGCAGATAGGGAGCGGTCGCAAACACAACTTTGGCGCCGACAGAGTGAGCTTTCGCCAACAACTTTCGGTAGGAACGTTCTATATCGGCTGCGAAGTCCTGATCGAGCATGGAGGCCCATGACCCGTCGAGCCGTCGGTGCTCGTACTGCGGGTTGACGTGATCCACCACTAGCACCAGTTCCGTCCCCGGTTCGATGAAATCGTCACGACAAGGCTCGTCATGGATCCACCACTTGATGGGGTCATCGGCCTCTGGATCGATACGCCGTGCCCGCCAAGGCCTGTCTGCGCTGATCAGCGGAGAACAGCCAACACGGGTGTGATCCACAACAGCCATGGCACGGTTGGCATCGGCCCATGTGCGCAGTCCGTCGGCAATGTGCAGACCCGAGGAATCACCAAGCACAGTGATGATCGGCACCGCCGTTGCCACCGTTACTACCGTTACGACCGTTTCCGGCTGTGGAGCAGGTTCAGTAGTTGATGACGCCAAGTTGTCGGTAACTGCCTCAGTGGTTGTGGATCCCGCAACTAACGATGATGAAAGCGTTGACGTCGTGCTGTTTGTGGTGGAAGTCTCGGGAGCCTCCAGGGTCCAAGCCGGTAGTTCATCGGCACCCGAGACACGTTCGCCGATTGCGCGGGCTGGTGTGGAGAGTGCCGCTGTGGCTGTGGCGATCAGTGCCACTGTCAGCGCAGCCGCGCCGAGCAGCGATAAAGCCCGTCGACCGCTGCTCAGCCGTACAGGCATCTCGACTAGTCGGTATGAAACCTCCGCGGCGATCAACGTGGCTGCGACAACCGTGAACGGTTGCCAATCCGTGAGTTCCAACAGCGGCCAGTGGAACAAATAGATGGCATACGAACGTGTGCCCAACCACCGCAGGGCCCCAGTGGACATTATTCGTGATGCGATCCCGCCCCGGATCGCCGCGATTACCCAGACCACCCAGCACAAGGCCATCAGTTGCGGGCCACCTCTGAAAACCAGACTGTCTTGCGGACCCAGACTCGCTAGCGCTACAACCGTTACCACAAAGGCCACAGCCAAGATCACACCCTCAGCAATTCTCGCAGTGGGCCGAGGATCATCGTTCGGATCAGAGTTCATGAGCCTTTGCACAGAACCGAAGCGTGCTGCGGCGAGGGCAAGGCCTGCTCCCGCAGCGATCTCCAAGGCCCGCACCGGTGTGGCCACATACGCATCGGCTGATCCCCACCACAGCACCACCCCGACCAGCCCAGCTATCACCATCGCCCACACCACAAGTGCAGTCCGGCGGGTCAACGCAGCCGCTGCGGGGAACAACAAATAAAACTGCTCCTCGATCGCCAACGACCAAAAATGCGCCAACGGTTCAGGCCGGGCCTCAAAGATCGCCGCATAACCCGCAGTGTCAAGCGCGGTGCGCCAATTGAACACGTTCAATACAGCCGTCAAAGCATCAAAACCAACTTCTCGTAACGCTTGGTCGTCCAGAGTTGCGGTCAACGCCAACACCGAAGCGATTGTCAACAAAGCTGCCGGCATCAGCCGACGGACCCGCCTTGCCATAAAACGTCCGAGGCGCAAGCGCCCAGAAGCAGACACCTCAGCGTCGATCAGGCCAACCACCAAATAACCCGACAGCGTGAAAAACAAGCCAACACCGAGCCATCCGCCTGGGACCACATCAGGCTACAGGTGAAACAACACCACCCACGCCACGGCCAAACCCCGCAACCCGTCCAAACCAAGATGACGACGCGCACCCGCGCCAGAACTTGCGTCAGAACCGCCAGCCCGCAGATCAGAGGCCGGACGCATCCAACTCAGGTTCGTTCCATTTCAGTCCGCCGAGCGGATTTGCGAGCGCAACTCAGCGAGCCAGACGTCCGATTCTCCGGTGCCGACACGGTTGTTCTCTTGTTCCTCTTCGGTTCCGTAGGTCGATGGGTAGGAACCAAGAAACTTCACAACGTGTCTTTGCTGGTGGAGATTGCGCAGTGCGTCGCCGACCACTTCGTTGGCAATGTGGCCTTCACAGTCGATCAGGAAGCAGTAGTCCCCAAGCGCGCTTCGGGTTGGGCGGCTGACAAGCTTGGTGAGGTTGATGCGGCGTGCAGCGAACTCTTGCAGAATGCTGATCAGCGAGCCTGGTTGATCAGCTCGTTGGAAAACCACGATTGAAGTCTTGTCATGACCGGTTGGTCTGGTTATGCCTTCGCTGGTGACGAGCACGAAGCGAGTCTGGTTGTCGGGGTGGTCTTCAATGTCCACCGCTAGCGTTTCGAGTTCGTAGACATCGGCGGCCCGTTGCGGGGCGATCGCGGCCGTGTCCCGCCGCTGAGATTCTGCGAGTTCATGAGCGGCATCCGCCGTGGAGTTTGTTGCCTCGATGGTTGCCCACGACAATTCGTCGCGCAGGAACCGACGGCATTGCGCGTAGGCCATCGGGAACGAACGAACAGTCTTGATGTCTTCCAGACACACCCCGGGTTGCACCAGCAAGTTGAGGTTGATGTTGATCACCACTTCGCGCTGAATCAGCAAGTCAGCATCGAAGGCAAGTGTGTCGATTGTCGCGTTGACCGATCCTTCGATCATGTTTTCGATTGCAGCGAAGCCGTAGTCAATCCCCCCAGTTTCCACTGCCGTCAACACTTCAAAAATGGAACCGAACCGCAGATGGTTCATCTCCACGAGATCGGGCTGGGTGTAGAGAGCTTGTTCGGTGAAGGTTCCGCGCGGTCCGAGGTAGCCGACTACCGGTTTGTCTAACGGCGATTCGCTCACGTCTTCAAGGATAGGACGACACGAGCGTTAGACCTATCGCCCCCCGCGGCTACCGTTGTGGGCATGGATGGTGAGGGGCCTACGCGTTCGGTCCCTGGGAATTGGCGTTGGACCAGCAACGCGGCCAGCCGCGTGGATGGTCTTGCCGATTTTGTCCATCGCCAACGCGTATTTGTGTCTTTGTTCGCCTTGTTGTTTCTGGTGCAGCTTCCGCTAGTGGCAATGTTCAGAAAACCGAGCAACACCATGGAAGAGGGGACCTTGCTGATCGGCGGCGAACTCGTGCTGCGAGGGTGGACTCCTCACGGAGACTTCGAACACCTCTATGGACCAGCCGATTTGTGGACACTGGCCGCCGCATTCTCGATATTTGGTGCGTCGATCACTGTTGAACGCATCGTCGGGATGCTGTATCGGGTTATGTTGATTTGGGCGATCTATCGAATTGCCCGCCGCTGGGGAACGGGTGTCGCAACAGCCGCGGCCGGTCTCGCCTGGCTGTTGATCATCCCTTTCGGGCTGATCGCGTATTCCTGGATCGCAGCGCTGGCATTTGGCGTAGCCAGCCTCGCGGTAGCGCTTGACGCCGACGAGAACTCTCGCAGATGGCTGGGGGCCGGAGTGTTTGCGGGAGTTGCCTTGTTGTTTCGGGCGGACTTGATTCTTGCGCTGGCCTTGGGGCTTGGCCCTCTGGTTTGGTCAGCGGGCCGCGAGCACCAGAAACGGTTTGCGATGGGTCTAGGCGCCGGGGCGGTCGGCTACGTCGTCCATCTGGCGACGGCAGGCCCAGCAGCGGTGATCGAAGGAATGTTCGTCAATCCGGTTATTCGGCTCCGTTCTGGGAGGCGGCTCCCCGTACCTCCCAATTCAGACACAGCCGATGAGTTCTTCGCGAGGCTTGATGATTTCATCCGAGGGCCCGACAGTTTGCCCGGCCTGGGTCGCCCAGCCCAGATCACCGCCTTGTTTTGGGTGACGGTACTTGCCGCGGTGCTAACGATTTGGCTGGCGCGTCGCGACCGGCGCCTGCTCGCCTTCTCGTTGTTGGCAGCGGGAACCATCCCCCAGTTGTTGCAACGACCGACTCCCAACCACATCAAGTTCGTGGGAGTTCTGATCTTTCCAGCGCTGGCAATCGCACTTGCTCGTCATCTCAGATGGCGAACTGTCAGTGGACTCGCGGCGGTCTGGGTTTTCGCCTGTCTGGTCACGATTGCCCCGCACTACATGGGTCGCGTCACATTCGAGACGTATTTCGATCCGGAGTTGGGAGTTGCGCTGACTGTCGCCGGCCGAAGCTTCACCGTGGATGTAGACGATGCGCCCGACCTCTTGAGCATCCTGGCGACCCTCGATAACTTCGCGGAGCCGGGCGACAGCGTGTTCGTGGGTCCAGAGGTGCTGGCTCGCACCAACTACTCCGAGACGTTCCTGTATCACCTGCTTCCCGACTACGAACCTGCCTCTTATCACATCCAGATGAATCCGGGGTTGGCGAACCGCGAAGGTGGTCGCCTTGCCGCGGATATCGAACAGGCGGACTGGCTCATCTTGACGAACCTGTTCAACGGCTGGTCCGAACCCAACAGTTCAACCTCCGATGGAGACCTGCGAGCCGACGCGGTGGTCGAATCGTCCTTCTGCCCGGTCGCGTCGTTTGGACCGCGCACCCTCTACGGCAATTGTTGACGGCAACTGTTGACAATTCCCATAGCGCAGTGGCAGGGCTGGCTTGTAGGATCGGTTCATGGTCGATACGGCCACCCATGACCAGCTTGTAGCCGAACTAACCGGCGGGCTGGCGCCCAGCGAAGACGACCTCGCACCATTTGAAGGATCGGATCGTTTGAGGCCCGACGGGCGCCCCCGCCCCGAGTTACGCGCCGAACTTCGCCGTATTCCCAACTTGGCCAACGTCGTTCATATTCTTGTGGTTCTGGGGTACCCCTTCCTGGTGGTTTGGGGTGCGCTGACGATAAGCCATCCGCTGACGTGGGTGCTCGCTTTCTGCGCTATGGGTGTCTGGTACCAGCGGGCGTTGACGCTGCATCACGAGTCCGCCCATCGACTGCTGTTCAGCAACCGCACGGCGAACGACTGGGTGGGTGAAAAACTCCTCGGTTTGCTTGCTTTCGGCGACGGTGGACCGGCCTACCGCTTAGTTCACACCCAGCATCACCGCGACGAGTTCGGTGAACGCGAACCGGACTTCATGCTGTATGCCCGCTATCCGATACCGGCCGATTCGATGCGACGCAAACTCTTACGCGACGCCTTCGGCGTGTCGGGCTACAAGCTCCTCAAACCAGCAATTGTTGGTCTGTTTGTGAAAGGACGGCGGATCCGTGCGGCGCGGTTCTTCGCTGGCCAGCTATGCGTGTTCGGGCTGTTCTTGGCTTTCGGTCATCCATGGCTCTACGTATTGTTGTGGTGGCTTCCCTGGATGACCTTTTGGCAGGTTGCCAACCGGCTTCGTGCGTTAGCCGAGCATGGCGGTATGACCCGATCCTCAGACCGACGTCGGACCAGCAACAACATTCATCAGGGGTTGTTGGCTCGGTACGTGTTTTTGCCGCATTCGGTTGGGTTTCATCTTGCTCACCATGTCGATTCGGGTATCCCGATGGCCAACCTGCCCAAGTACCACCGGGCTCTGGTCCAGGACGGCTACATCACCGAAACCATCACCTACCCCAGTTATCGAGCCTTCTGGCGAACCCTCGTCCGCCGGTGACTTCCGCGGTTCGGGCTACCCCGGTAGGCTCCGCGCGATGACTTCCGCCGCTCCGGCTACGCCCGGCGATAACCGCGATCGCTTCTATTTTCGTCAACTGCTATCGGGTCGAGACTTCGCTACCAACGATCCCATAGCAGCGCAGATGGTCAACTTCGTCTATGCGATCGGTGATCGTCAAAGCGGTGAAGCGGTGCTCGTTGACCCTGCTTACGACGTTGAAGGCCTGCTCGGAGTGCTTGCCGCCGACGACATGCGCTGCACCGGGGTGCTGGCAACCCATTACCATCCCGACCATGTCGGCGGATCGATGATGGGCATGCAATTGGAAGGAGTTGCCGAACTCCTTGAGCACGTAGACGTCCCGATACATGTGCAAACTCCCGAAGCGGAGTACGTGCGCACCGTCACCGGATTGACCGATGAGAGTCTGGTGCAGCATCAAAGCGGCGATGTCGTGTCGGTCGGAGCGGTGGACATCGAACTGATTTGCACCCCAGGCCACACACCTGGCAGCCAGTGTTTCTTGGTCGACGGTCGGTTGGTCGCGGGCGACACCCTCTTCTTGGACGGCTGTGGACGCATGGACCTTCCCGGATCAGACCCGGCGCAGATGTATGAAAGCCTGACCCAAAAACTGGCGAAAGTGCCTGACAATGCGGTGCTGTATCCCGGTCACCGATACTCACTGGAGTCCTCGGCCACTATGGGCATAACCAGGGAGCGCAACGTGGTGTTCCGCCCGAAAACCCGCGAGCAGTGGCTCGCAGTGTTCGGCTAGAACGGCTAGGGCGTGCTTGACGGTTGTGGTGAACCGATTTGGGGATTACCCCGTGCAACCACTGGGTGGGTCGTCGTAGCGTTGGTCTAAGCGCCAGTCGCCAGCCCACCAATCGGCTGGCTCCGCTGGCGTGGTCTCGGTTATGGTTGCAACCAGTTGACCGACGGCCAGACCGAACCGAGCCGCTCCGTCCGGACAGTAGTGACTTACATCGGGCTTCCGTACCAAAAGGGGTCCTCCAGATTCGATCCATCGGACAGGCTCACCGGCAGGGGCAACGATCGGATTGGGATCGAGGTAAAAGGCGCGGTCGAAGCGGGCAACGCTTTCCAAGAATAGTTCGTTGATGGTCAAATCCAGCGGTACCCGGTCGATGCCGGAGGTTAGTGACGGGGCTAGACCGACCACAGCGATTGCCGCGCCATCGGCACCAAGCACGGCAAAGGCGTCGTCGAGCAGTTCACCATATGCGGAACGGCTTTCGGCGTCGTAGTTGGAGCTGGCGAGCCAGGCCTCGTCAAAGCGGGCCCACATCGTTACAACCAGTTCGGGGTTGTGTTCCGCTACTTGGTTGATCAGGGTCGGGAGTCCGTCCTCCCATGTCAGGGCGAACCCGAGGATACCTGCTGGGGCAACGTCAATGAACCCTGTGGCCTCGAGTGCTGCTTCGATCCCGAGTTGGGCGTCATAGAGATACGAGTCACCCACCAGTAATACCCGGAGAGGTTCCGCCGCGGATGGTGTCCGCAGCGTCGGCGGGTGAGGCGTAGTGCTGACCAGCGGTAGCTCGTCGGGTTGGTCCGGTACAACTTCCTCAACAAGCGCGGCATCGGTTGTGTCTGGATGATCGGCGGTTTGGTCTGGTGTGATCTCTTGGACGGCGCTGGCCCTCTCAACGGGCTTGGTAGCATCTGCGTGGCTGGGCGTTGCTGACGGGACCGCCCCCACTACCGCCGTCCGGGTTGGTTGGACCGTTGCTGCGACCAGGGCGACGGCAACGATTAGAGCGGCTATCGGTAATCCGACGAGGGCACTGGGGCGTTTCGACCACGAACGACGCGCGGGTCGCTCGATCACCCAATACGAAGCCACGGTCACGGCCAGGGTAATGACTAGTCGAGTGACAAGGAGGCCGAAGCCTCCATAGCCGACTCGCTCGAGATTGAAGATCAAGATCACGGGCCAGTGCCAGAGGTAGAACCCGTAAGACACAACCCCTAATTGGCGAAAGGGGGCGAACGACAATACACGCGCGATGCGACCGTCTGATCGCTGCGTGACGATGGCGATAAGAGCGGTCACGGCTAGGGCATGAGCGAAGAAACCTCCCTTATAGAAGGCCAATTCACTGGCTCCGTCGATCGAAGTCCATGACCAGATCAGGTACGCGATGGCGACAACGCCGACTGCGTCACCGGTTCGGCCCTGTGTCACTAGGTCAACCACGCGTTGGCGTCGATGAACCAGCGTCGCCAGAAAGGCTCCCAATAGAATCGACGATGATCGGCTGACAGTGCTTAGGTAGGCGCGACCCGGTTCGTCTAGAGCCAAAACCACGCTGGTTAGCACCACCAGTGCACCGGTAGCACCTAGTGGTGCGTCGCGGGTTTGTTTGCGTGGTTGAGTGCTGTTTGTGCTCGTTTGATTTTGGTGAGGATTGGTTGGGCGGTTTTGGTCCAGCGGAGGGGTTTGGGGTTGTGGTTCCAGTGGGCGGTCCAGTGTTCTATGGC
>JAKZTU010000401.1:0-5517 GCA_047516945.1 Acidimicrobiales bacterium | reverse complement strand
CTGTTGGGTGGTGGCTACCTGGTCGATTGCTCCCTGGAACCCAGCGATCAAGGGGTCTGCCCGGTACCGTTCGAGCACTGCTGGATCCCAATTGTTGGTACGTACCATCAAATCGCCGTAGCCCTGAAGATATGTGGCCATACGACCCACCGACTTCTTCAACCGCAGGTCTTCTGGAAGGTGATCTCCGAGCGTTGCGAAACAGGACCAGACTCGCACTGCGTTCGGATCGCGGCCCGCTTCCTCCGCTGCGCGCTTCACGGTGGATACGACCCGGGCGGTGGTCTCATCGGTGAAGAATGTGTGTAGTACCACCGCGTCGAAGCAGCGCCCACCGAGCGCCAAGGAGTTCGGCCCGAAGGCGGTGAGCGCCATGGGAATGTGCTCGCTGGTTGCGCCGCGCAGCGACAGGTACGGGTAGCTGCCAGCAGGGCCGTCGTGGCCGAAAATCGTTTCGCCTCGCCAAAGTTGGCGCATGAGACCTACAAAATCCTCCATCTGAGCAGTCGTGATCGGTTCGAGACCGAACGCTTTGGACAACAGCGACACACCTCTACCGAGACCGAGACAGAAACGACCGCCGGTCAACGTGTGCATCGTCATGGCGAAGGCCGCGGTCACTGCCGGATGCCTTGTGTGGTGGTTGGTTGCAGCAGTCGCCACACCCATGCGCTCGGAAATCACGCCGACCGCCCCCGACAGCGTCGCCGCCTCCTTGATGTTCAACCGCTCGCTGACGAATACCGAACCGAAACCCATCCCTTCGGCTTGGCGGACCTCAGCAACGAGCTCACGAGGCGATTCGGGCGCTCCCGCCAACGTAAAGAACCCAAGCTCATTCATTTGCGACATAACAGTCCTTCCCTTGTGCCTCAAGCGTTCTGCGCATCGACATTGCTAGCCCGAAGGTCTACTCGGTGCGGTCTCGGTGCTCATATTCCTAAGGTCAGATGTGGAGTCGTTGTCGTCGAATACGTGACGCCCACTTATCTCGGATCAGGTGTCGATCAGCAGTTCGCGCAGCAAGCGCATCCGGTTCTCAACGCTCCCCCCGTAGGCGTCGGTGCGTTGGTTGTAGCGGGGCGACAGGAAGTGATGAATTACTCCCAAAGCGTGGCCGCCGTACACATAGACGAGGTCGAAACCAGCTTGAAGGGATCGCCGTACGGCTTGTCGGTGCCAGCGCCGCAGGTTGGCGATGTCGCTCAGCGTCATGGCACGGGCCTGCACCGGATCGTCCGCGAAACCGGCTACCGGCAGGTGGGTCGGACCCATCGGTACGGTGCGTGACGTGAGGTTGGGGCCGTTCATGCCGTTGTAGGCCAGTTCGATCCCCGCTAAGGCTCCGTGGTCGTGGATGCGCTCGGTCAATATCGCCAGCGCGGGGATGTCTGCATCGTCCCAGAGGCGGGCTTCAATGTAGGGCGTGACCTCTGAGGAATGGTGGATCTCCGTCTCCTCGGTGCATATGACCGCCCACCCACCTTGCGCCTTCACCGCCCGCATTTCCGCATGCGCGCGGACATCGCGGTACCCCATCCCGTTGCAGTGCGGAACCTGGAAGAACCGGTTGCGAGCGACCCGTGGGCCGAAGGGCACCTCCTCTAGTAACACCGCATATGGGTTGAGAACTGTTCGGTTTGTTGGTAGTGGTTAGTGAGGGTTGGTGGGTTTCAGTAACACGTTCGCAGACGTTTCATTGCTGGTGTGTTGACCGTCGGGGGTTGTGTCATACACCCGTGGGATATTGACGGTGTGAGTAATACTCTTGACCACACCTCGGGTGCTGAGTTTGCGCAGCGTCTCTGTGTCTGTCACGGCGGGGTGATTCGGTGAGGGTGTTGGCGGAGCCGTTTGTGGTGGCTGCACCGACTGGGACGTGTATTTGTACGAGTGTGTTCACCAACGAAACAGAGCATGAAGTGTTGGTAGCGTTGGGGGCACATCTCGGTCGGCTCGCGAACCGTGATTTGGCGGCGAGGTGCGCTTTGGGGTCTGGCCCTAAACACAAACAGCGTGCTGAACGTAAACGGGCGTTGACTGGAGAGTGTTCGTCGCGGTGGGCAGGTTCTATCACCCGCCGTACCGGTGACATGTGGGAACGTCAGAAACTGAACTACATCGACGAACACGTCGACAAACAAGCCGCTATCACTGCGATCATTAAACGTCTCGCGAAACCCGTCGGCGAAACGGGTGGTTACGCATCGAAGCAGGAACGGTTCGCTAAACAACAACGCCTACTAGCATTGCAACGCCGGGTTGCATGGCTTGAAGACCGCATCAAAGCAGGTCGGGTGTCGATAGTACGCGGTGGACGCAAAACGTGGAACAACCGCAACAACCTCGAAGCTGCCGGGTTGGTTGACCAGCAGTGGCGTGACGGCTGGGACGCCGCCCGTTGGTTCATCACCGCGGATGGTGACCGCGTCTATCGTTGGGGCAACGGCCTAGTAGCGGTCAACGCCGACACTGGTGTCATAGAGGTGACTTTGCCTGCACCGTTGCGGCATCTCGCTAACGCCCCCCGTGGCCGTTTCGTGCTCGCAACCCCCTTGACGTTCAACCATCGCCGCGACGAATGGGCGGCACAAGCAGAAACCGGTTCAGTGTCCTATGACCTCACCTACAACCCCGACAAACAGCGGTGGTATCTCGCCGCGTCGTGGAAGATCGCTGCTGTGGAACTACCGTCGCTGTATCAACTACAGGCGTTGAACACGTTGGCGGTGGACCTCAACGCCGGTCACATCGCCGCCTGGGTTATCACACCCGACGGAAACCCGTTAGGCGACCCCATCACCATCACCTACACCACCAACGGCAGCGCCGGCCGCAACAACGCCAGCCTCCGTCACGCCATCACCAAACTGATCCACATAGCTGTTGACTACAGTTGTGGGTCTGTCAGCGGCGAGAACCTAAACTTCGCCGACGCACGCGCTGTGGGCCGTGAAACGATGGGTCGCGGCAAACGCGGCAAACAGTTCCGACGGGCTGTCGCAGCAATACCCACAGCCGCGTTCCGTGATCTGCTCACCTCGATGGCTTTCAACGTTGGTATCGCAGTGATCGCAGTTGATCCTGCTTACACAAGTAAATGGGGTTCGGAGCATTGGCTCGACCCTCTCAAAGATTCTCTCAAAGATTCTCGCCGGACACCTTGCAACGGTCACCATGCCGCTGCTGTGGTGATCGGTAGACGAGCCCTGGGGCTGACGGCTAAGCGCCACAGCATTGCACGGGATAGCACTACCGGCATCCGACAGAGGACGGAGCGACGCACCACGGTTCGTCGCGGCTGGTCAAAGGCACCCCAGCAGAGCCGAAAACCCCAAGGCACGACACCGCGGAAGCGCGGGCAAACGTTAAGCGCACAACCCCGGACTGTCCGGGGTTCCCGGAACACCCGGGGACGGTCACCTTCATCGACACAAATCGGGGTGGCTGAGACGCTGACACGAAAACCCGTAACGCTCCAACGTCAGGACACCGCAACCGTTCAAGGTGCCCGCCCAGCAGTCGGCGAAAGCCAACCGCTACCAAAAAACTGAACGGTTGTCATTCATGACCGACCGGGGGGCGGAGGTCGATGGTGAGGGTAAGGATTCCGTCGTCTAGGGAAGCCTCGGCGTCGCCGATCATCGCGAAATCCTGATAGTCGGCCTTTGCCTGGGCAATAAAGCGTTGCCGTTCCTCGCCACCGACGGGAGGTAGGTTGCGTTTCTTCACCGCCTCGGCCCGGTCACGGAAACGCTCCAACATTGTGTCGAGATCAAGTCCTTCTGCCATGTTGCAACCGTAGCCCCAGCGCAGGGACGACACTAGCCCTGATCAATAGACGTATGGGTTGGATCAGCTGACCCTGTGTTTGGATCAGCTGACCCTGTTTTTGGATCAGCTAACCAGGGGTTCGGATCAATCGGCGTGGCGTCAGCGTCAACATGCCGGATTGTCGCCCGCTGATCAGCGAGTCGTTTTGTGGCGACCCGCAGCCTCCGGGACGGAACCGTGTGCCACCAGTAGGCAATGAGCAAAACCGTCATCAACGCGGCAATTGCGATCAGTGTTCGGCGTGCCCGGTCGATCCCGGCCTGGTTCTTGTCGAAGTCAACATCGTTTGCGGTGTCAACGTCGCTTTCGGCTTGGGTAACAGGGTTGACCGTCGGCCCGTTGTCGTCTTGGCCTTGAGCGGCGGCAACACCGCCAGACATCAACGCCCCGACCATCACCAGTGTCACAGCGCCTGCCCGGACCCATTTCATTGGCCCGACGGTATCGGCTTTCCCCAGCCCTGCTGACACCGCAGGTCCAGCCTTAGGCGAGCGGAGCGAGGGCTTGGGTCAGGTCTACGATGAGATCATCAGCGTGTTCCAACCCACACGAGATGCGAATAGTTCCATCCTCGATACCAGCTGCAGCGAGTTCATCAGGCAGCAAACCGACATGAGTGGTCGACGCCGGGTGTGTCACCAGCGTTTCGGGACCACCCAGAGAGGTAGCGCGTTGCAGCAGTTGCAAGCGATCAAGAAAGCAAGCTCCCGCTTCAAGGCCCCCAGCAAGGTCGAAGGCGATGAGTCCACCGGGTAGATCAAGCTGCTGTTGAGCTATTTCATACTGCGGGTGCGATTCCAGCCCTGGATAGAACACGGCTGACACCGCCGGGTGCTGTTCGAGCATCGTCGCCAAGACAGTCGCTGTCTCAGTCTGCTGCTGAACACGAATAGGCAGGGTCCGGATTCCCCGCAAACCATTGAGCGCATCAAACGGCGACGCCACTGCGCCATGAAGGACAGCGAAACCTCGGATCCAGGCGATCAGCTCATCGCTTCCCGAAACCACCCCGAGGATCGCATCATTGTGACCGGCGATGGCCTTGGTAGCTGAGTGAACGACCAGGTCCACCCCGTATTCCAAGGGCCGCTGGATTATCGGCGTCGCAAGCGTCGAATCGACAACGGTGACCGGGCCTTTGATGGCGCCGAGCGACTCAAGATCAACGAGGGCCAGCTTCGGGTTGGCTGGCGATTCTGCCAGCACCAGTGTGGTCTTGCCCGGGATTACCGCCGCGCAGAACGCTCCGGGAACCGAGCCGTCAACAAACGTGACGTCGATACCGAAACGCGGACACACCGCCTGCAACAACAACTGTGTGTGCGAATAGATCTGTGACTGGGCGACGATGTGATCGCCTGAAGAGCACAAACCCAGCACAACCGCGCTCACTGCTCCCATACCCGAGGCGAATGCTCTCGATGCCTCGGCGCCCTCGAGTTCCGTCATGGCGTGCTCAAAATCCGAGACCGTCGGGTTGGAATTACGACCATAGAACTTCGGCTCGGTGATGTCGCCAGCGAATTGTCGAGCTTGGCCGAAGCTGTCGGCCACAAACGCGCTGCTGGCCCACAGCACCGGGGCGAGCGCCGTGTCGTTGTAGACCCGGCCAGCCCTGACCGCAACAGTGCGAGCGTCGTAGGTTTCACTCAGCGGACTACCAGCAAGCGAAACGCTCCCGCA
>JAKZTU010000400.1:0-4818 GCA_047516945.1 Acidimicrobiales bacterium | reverse complement strand
GGTTAGGGCGGTGCTCTGTGTCTGCGACCGTTGCGGTTGTCGGCTGTTGTTCCGCCGGAGACGGCGGTGTCGTTGCGGCAGTCACAGTGATCGTCTTGGCTGTGGCGAGTGTCGTTGTTGGCGTGGCCGGTTGGGTCTTCGGCCACGGTTGGGTCTTCGGCCACGGTTGGGTCTTCGGCTAGCGGGTCTTGTTGAGTGAAGTGGAGGTTGCTGGCGATGGCGATGGTCAGCGCAGGGATCAGGTGCGCCCCCAGCCCACGCGCTCGACAAGAATGCGGTGTGAACCCGCCGCGGGCGCGTGCAATCGAAAACACGTTCTCTATTTGGTTGCGTCTGCCGTACGATTTGGCGTGGGCGGTCGTGCCGTACGGTATCTGTTGAAACGTGTCTAGGTCTTCGACACCCAACACGACGCTGCCTTCACAGCACCACTCATATTCTTCGGGGTCGACGCCCAGTGTCACAACGTTGGCCGGTGGTCGGCCACGACCCCGAGTCTTTGCTGTGGTGACAACTTTGCCGGCGTGTTGGGGACAGCGGAACTGTTTGCGGCCATCGGGCAGCTTCTTGTTCAGCACCCACCGAAACTTGGCACGATCTTCGAACCAGACACGCGCTGCATCCTCTGTCAACCCTTCAGGGAACCTCCGGAACCGCTCCGGTGTCCACAACGGATACAACCCGTCCATCGCGACGTAGAGAAACTGCTTGTTGTGTTTGCCGACGCTCTTGAGGTTCATTGTGGTTGCTGCGCTGATTTGTGTGCGCGGCATGTTCTTGTAGTCCATCGTCACGTTGATGTGCTGTTTATGCAGCGGACGGTTGAACGTTTCGGTGCAGTTCGTGATGCCACGGTCGGCTAACACATCTTTTATCCTCGGCGCGATTCGCTTCGCGGACCACACAAGATCAGCGCACGCAGGGCCGGGATTGGCAGAAGCGCGAACAACGCTGAGCGACGCGACATACGGGGGGCACTTGTCCTTTGGGTTGAGGGGGTCCGCTTCGGGTCGTCCCGCCCATCGGGGCGTCGGTTTGACGAGCGTCGCCTCGTTCACCTGGTAACCAACAACGGCCGTGGCTTTGCCTCCTGCTGCTGTGCTCGCAGAACGGTGCCCTGCACGAGCATCAGGGTCTTTGCATCGCACCATTTTGCCTTCGCTGTCGACGATCACACCGTCGGGCAACGCACCAGTGGCTTTGAACGCCTTGTCGACATCGTCCTGCTTTCGGAAATCGGTGGTTCGGTAGTGCGTCGGGTACGCGGTCTGGTCCACCGCAACAGCAGTCGCTTTGTCGAGTCGGGCTTGGGGAATGCTCAAACCCAACAACTCGCTGCTGAGCCGGGACCAGAAATCACACTCGACATTGTCGACGCTGCTCCCGCATATTTTTTCGATGCGGCGGATTTGCTGTTCAACGACGCTGTAGGAGACCGGCGTTCGTTCGTGCCTGTCACACATCGCGTAGTCGTGCCAGAGCCGTGAATCAAGCCCGTTGATCCGCTCACAGACTTCGGTGCGCAGATAGTCACCCTTGTTCACTGCTTGGAGCACAACCGCAGTGAACAACACCAACGGATGCAACCTCGACGCAGGGCCTGGATGCGAGCGCAGTCTCGCAGTCAAGGCTTGCAACTCTGTGCTTCGAGCCAAGAACGCGACCAATTCACGAGTGTCGTCGTAGGTAAAGGTTTCGATGTCTTTGGCGATCAGTTCGCGGCGCTTCGGTGACAGTTCTGGTTTCAAGTTCTTCATCAAAGGAAAATCGTCGGGGCGTCGTCGTTGCTCGTTGAGACCCGCAACATCAGCAACGGTAAGACACCGGCGTTGCTGTTCGCGTTGACCGCGACGACGCGCTGCACGAAGGCTCATATATCGAGTCCTTGCAAATACGCATCGTCAGCCACCACCTGGGCTGCTGTTGAACGAAGCAACGCGTCCAGCGTGTTCGCAGAAAGCGGCCCAGCGAGCACACGCAACACAGCAAGCGGCGTACGCGCCGCCAAGTGCGCAGCAAGCCACGTAGACCTTGCACGCCGAAGCGAGAACGCGACACCACCACCAGGCCCGAGACGCTCCACAACTCGATGCACAGCGTTACGTCCCTGCGCGGTCACGAACCGCGACTCGCTGCTACCTGTCAACGCTGCGCTGCTGGCCGTGTCGATAGCGGCTCTAGCGGTATCGGTCCAAACGCGGCGTATCGGCACGAACCGCTCATGGCGTCCCCTAACCCGAACCGCCAACCGGTCGGCATCAACCGCGACAACATCACCGATTCGGCTAGCCGCGATTTCTGAACCCGACAGCCCGCCGCCACAACCCGCAGCGGCCACCCACAAACGCGCTGCTCTGTCGACACGACCAAACAAAGCAGCGCTCAACTTGAAGATTCGCTCTTCGTCGGGACCGTACGGGGCCGCCACCTGACTCCTCCCGACAACACCAGCAACCGGCGGCCAACCATCAGGGTTTACCGCGCGGCCAACCCTGCGAAGCACTCCACGCGTGACATGACGCCAAGGACCGGACCGGTGCGCGTTGACCCCCATAACCCACAACTCGACATTGGCCGGGAAAAACACCGTTTCGACATCAAGCACCCCCGCCGTGCGATACGCCCACAAAGCCAAACCAGTCACAGCACGCAACAACCGCCGCGCGTCATGCTCATCAACCGGCTCAGCCGCAGCCACCCAGCCCCGCACCGAACCCAACACCAAATCCACAAGACCCGCCTCGACAGGATCAACAGGCCGCCAACCCGACAACACCTCACCAACACCAACGCCGGCCCCAGCGGTACCCGCCGCACTCATCGCGACACCACCCAAACAGCAGCCACCCACCTAGCGGCCGCGAACGTGCCGCAGCACAGCGACCACCGCCGCCGACCTGTCGCTGTGCGGGATGCGAAACGCGCCCGAACTCGCTCACACCCAAAAGTTGATGTATCCTTCATCTCGAAGCCGTTGAGCAACCGCGACACACAATGGTCTGGCAGGACCGGGTGTTGCGGTTGCTTACTTTTCCTCCTCGGTCTCTTTGTGTCTTGTTGACAGTTTCCCAGATGCGCTTCGCGGCCTACCTTGCATGTCGTTCGTGAAACGCTAATAGCGTTATCCTTTACGAAATCTTACAGAGCGGGTGTGACACGCTGTAGGCCCAGGAATACCGATGATTCCACGCCGTTAGAATCGACCCTCCACACACATTTTTCTGACGATTTACTAGGCGCGGCCCAAATTGCTCGAACACACCCCGAGCGTTCTAAACCCACTACCGACCGTCGTGCTCTACAGTGAAAACGATGCCGCACCGAAGCGACCGCGCCCACCCCCGCGACTACATCGTTGAAGGCGACACCTGGCCCACCGGCAAACTCCGCGCCGACGCCGGACCGTCCGCAGCCGCCGCGCAAGAACTCGCCAACCGGCTCAACAAAGCCCTCACAAAACAACCCAAAAAAACACGGTCAGCACGGCACCTAGCCGCCGCTGCAGGGCTAAGCCCCGCAACTCTCAGCAAAATCCGCAACGGCAAATGCTGGTGCGACATCGACACCCTCGCACGCCTCGAACACACCCTCGACACCCGACTCTGGGGCAACAAACACCGGCAATAAGCCAACACACCCTGACAAACCACACCCCCGCGGCAACAGCCCGGTCCACCCTTCAACGGGGTTGGTGCGTAAGTCCCAAGATCCTTGCAATTCCAACGATCTTGGAAGGTGCCCTTGGGTGGCTGGTAACGGATGTTTCAGGCGGCGGGCGGTGACCAGCCGAGCAGGCTCGGGTGAGCCCTGTCGCCGCAACGCAAGATCTCGGCCATAGCGTCACACGCTTCACGATTTGATGAAACCCGTCAGCGGAGCATTCGAAGGCGCGGGTTTCGTAGTGCTCGACAATCTCGGGCGCGTGCCGCTCGATCAGGCGTTGCCGGGCGTAACGGTCCGTCACCAATTCGATCCCGCAGAACCACAGCACATCTCACCAAACCCGTGCAACGCCGCGCCTCAGGGTGGAATGGCACGTACCTAAGGTGCTAAGCCCAGCAGACGGTCGATGCGTTCTAGCGACGGTTGGACATTGAACAACTGATGCTCCATCCCTTGACGAATCTGAAGCACCCGATCCGCGAATGTCTTGTCGCCTAAGCCAGCGTCAACGACTCGCTGAGTCCACGGAACCTGGTCGCTGTCGCTGCGACCGATTCCAAAGTCCAGCGACAACACTAGAGCGGCCAGATGTGGCATCCACCAGACATCGTCGCCCGCGGCGAGGGCCTTCTGTAGGTTCGCCGCGGCTTTGAAGACGCTGTATTTCTTTGAGATCAGCTTGTTGTAGGTGTCGCGGTCAACTTTCCGAAGAACGAACGCAGCCAGAACCAAATGACCCAACAGGGCGTTCGTCGAGTCGGGATCGGCGCGGGACGTAACGTTCGCGAAGCAACGAACGGACTGCTGAATGTCCCGAAGGCTCATCCCGGTCTGCTCAACAACAGTCATCCAAAAAGATGCGTCGAACTCGGCTGGTTCTGAACTGAAACGGGTTGGTAGCCGAGCGTCTTGGAACACTCCGTTCAAGAAACCAACCAATTGCTCATCGGTGGGCGGCCTTAACGGCATCGTGACATCCCGAAACCGGCGCAGGAACACATCCGCGTCGCAGGTGTCGCCATATAGACACCTAACGCGGTGAGCTAGTTCTGTCTGGTTGACTCCAACCACGACCGTCACACCAGCAACGTCGAAAAGGTGCCTGACTACGTTGAGATAGTCAAGCGCCTGCTGCGGCATGCAGCGATCCAGTTC
>JAKZTU010000399.1:0-7384 GCA_047516945.1 Acidimicrobiales bacterium | reverse complement strand
GGCACCCGAGGCAGCGAAACCGAGCGTGAACTTCGAAGCGTTCAACAGCTTGATCGCCAAGCGACGCCCAATCTTCATCTGCCCCTGATCAAAGGCCGTATCAGTGCCGGGGCGACCCGATGAGGCCCAGTAGCGAACAGCATCTGCGCCGTACTGCTCCAACAAATCGGTTGGCACCACCACGTTGCCCTTCGATTTCGACATCTTTTTGCGGTCAGGATCAAGGATCCAGCCCGAGAGAGCGGCGTTGCGCCAGGGAGCAGTACCCGCGTCGAAATGAGCCCGGACCACCGTGGAGAACAGCCAAGTGCGGATGATGTCGTGTGCTTGAGGCCGAACGTCCATCGGAAACGTGGAGGCATACAGGTCAGCGTCTGTTTTCCAGCCGGTGGCTATCTGGGGAGTGAGCGAGGAAGTAGCCCAGGTATCCATCACGTCAACCTCGCCTATAAAGCCGTTCGGTTGACCTCTCCGGGCCTCTTCAAAGCCATCGGGCACATCGGTCGAGGGGTCCACCGGGAGGTGGTCGGGGCGGGGGGTGATCGGCTGGTCCCATCGTGGCTCTCCGTGTGCATCGAGGCGATACCACAGCGGCAGCGGCACGCCGAAGAAGCGCTGTCGGCTGATCAACCAATCTCCGTTTAGACCCTCGATCCAATTCGAATAGCGGGCCTGCATAAAGTCTGGAACCCAGTTGATCTCGTCGCCCCGAGCCACCAGAGCCTCACGAAGATCAGCGTCGCGGCCACCATTGCGTATATACCACTGACGACTCGACACGATCTCCAGTGGTTTGTCGCCCTTCTCAAAGAACTTCACGGGATGCACGATTGGGCGGGGCGCGCCCTCCAAGTCTTTGGACTCCACCAAGATCTGCACGATCTCTTCCTGGGCTTGTTTGACCCGTTTACCAGCTAGTCGCTGATAGGCCGCTGAGCCGTCCGACGTGCTCACCCATTCCGTGGTCTCGCTGGCGAAACGGCCGTCACGGCCGATGACTGTGCGCACCGGGAGATCAAGCTCTCGCCACCATGTCACGTCGGTGGTGTCGCCGAAGGTGCAGATCATGGCGATACCGGTTCCTTTGGTGGGATCTGCGAGATGATGTGGATGCACGGGAAGCTCAACACCGAAAATCGGACTCAGTACCGTGACACCGTCGAACAGTGGCTGGTAACGCTGGTCATCTGGATGAGCAACCAAAGCGACACAGGAGGGGACCAACTCCGGGCGTGTGGTGTCGATCCAGACTGGCTCGCCCCCGTCGGATCGTGGGAAACGAAGCTTGTGATAGGCGCCAGGCACTTCCTTGTCTTCCAACTCAGCCTGAGCCACTGCGGTTTGGAAAGTCACGTCCCAAAGCGAAGGTGCCTCAACCTGGTATGCCTCACCACGAGCAAGGTTGTCGAGGAAGGCGAGTTGGCTGACCCGTCGGCAGTGGTCGTTGATGGTCGTGTAGGTGCGAGTCCAATCGACCGACAGTCCCAGGTGTCGGAACAGCTTCTCGAAGACCTTCTCGTCATCGCCGGTCAGTTCCAGACACAGCTCAATGAAGTTGGGTCGGCTGATTGAGATCGGGCGGCGCTTCGACACTGCTTTGGGGTTGCCAGCGTCGGCGGGTGCGCTGAAATCCGGGTCGTAGGGGAGTGACGGGTCGCACACGACGCCGTAGTAGTTCTGGACGCGACGCTCGGTGGGAAGGCCGTTGTCATCCCAGCCCATGGGATAGAACACCTCACGGCCGGCCATGCGTTGATAGCGGGCGATGGTGTCGGTGTGGGTATAGCTGAAGACGTGACCGACATGCAGCGACCCGCTCACCGTGGGCGGCGGGGTGTCGATCGAGAAGACCTGATCCCGCGACTTTGTGGAGTCGAAGTGGTAGATCCCGGTGCGATCCCATACGGCATCCCACTTTTTCTCCAGACCGACCAGATCCGGCTTTTCGGGAAGTCGCAGCGTAGCCATATGGCGCATGAGGTTACCGTCCAAGCCCGCCCGCACACGGTTTACGCTTATGCAGTTGGCTGAGCGTGGTTAATCCGCCACTTTGGGTTGCTCCGAAGTGGTTCGGTAGTCGTCGTAGGGCTCGTCTCGCTCACTGAGTGCGGCGGTCAGACCCTTTTCTTTGATGTTGCCGATGAAGCGCTTCATTGATTCGCTGTGCACACCCAGCGCGCATAGCTCGGTGCCGGCTCGGATACCGGTGCGTAGGCCCATCACCTCCATCTGGCGATGAACCGCACGTTTGTTGAGCTGGACCACGTCAGTAGGGGTTTGGGTGATCCGTTCGGCAATTTTCAAGACGCCTTCAGATAGCTCCTCGGCTGGAAATGCCTTGTTTGCCCAGCCATACTCAACTGCCTCAAGTCCGCTGACAGAATCGCCGGTAATCATCATTTCCATCGCCTTGCGCATCCCCATGAACCAGGCATGGAAGTGCATGTCGGGCACGCCGAACCGGGTGGCTGGGTAACCCATCTGGGCGTCTTCGGCCACGTAGACGAGATCACAGCAGGTTGCGAGTTCGCTACCCCCTGCCAGGCAGTATCCGTGAACCTGCGCGATGACCGGTTTGGCGAGATCCCAGATGCTCATCCAACCCTCGGTGACATGGCGTGGCCATTGCCCTTCACCTTGAGCGGTGAAAAACGGCAGTTCGTAGTCGGTGTTGCCGCCGGCGAGGTCGTATCCGGCAGAAAAGGACGGGCCGTCACCCCTCACGATCGAAACCTTGATGTCGTCGTCATTGTCGGCATCCCGAAGCGCACCGAGAATCGCTCCTCGCAAAGGGTGAATCAGCGAGTTGCGTTTGTTGGCTCGGTTGAAGGTAATTCTGCGGACGCCGGGTATTGGATCGTCAAGCAAGACCCATTGGTGGTCCGCCGTTGGTGCGCCACCATTGCTGGTGTCGCTCGGATTGGCCGTTTCTTGGCTGTAGTCACTCATGGCTTGACCCTACGAGGCGCGGCGTACTCCCCGAAAATCGAACGGCCGTGGAGGAATAGAACATCGAGGCGTGGCTTTCGGAATTAGCCGCGAGAAACGTGCCAACCGGACTCCTTCAGTGCGTCGGCTGCGTCCTGTTGGTTGCGGCGAACGGCCGCTTTTAGTTGAATCGTTTCCCATTTTGCTCGGTGATCGTCAAGCGTGGCGCGCCAGTTCGGCCGAGGAACAACCATTTCTTCAGTGACCATGAACTCAATGAGATCCTCCAAGGTTGGGCGGAAACGTTTCCCGCCGACGGGCAGATGCAGATCCCGGAGTTTTCGGGTTTTTCTATCATCTCCGAGGTAAACCGAATCGAGATCGTCCCGTGTGCCCGCGACGTGTAGGTGAGCGCCCGGGTACTGGTTCGGCGATGATCGGGCGTAGTCGATACCGACGATAAGTTGGTCGTCACCCATACCGGGTGACGTGTAGAGGCTCATCGTGCTGGAAGTCATCGTCAGGTACACACCCTCTGGATCCAATTCGTACGAGTGCATCAGATAGAGGTACACGACTGGATTGCGCTGTGAGTGGGAAATCGAGATCGGGCTTGGCGAGGGTTGATTGCGAGAGACGCCAGAGCCCATAATTCTGTTTCCTGCCACTGTTTCCAAGACAGAGATCCGAACGCCCGTCGTGACCGTCTTGTTCAGCAGGTTTGATGTTTGTTTGGCAAACTGACGCGCTTGCGAATCCAGGCTCTTGACCACGAGATTGCTTGGAAAGAGTCAGCCGCGCCCGAGTCCGTTGACAACAAACCAGGTACGCCGCAACTTCTCCGATGAGAACCTCCCGTTGAGCGCTTGGCGCCGGAGTTCTTCGAGATCAACATCTGCGTCGCTTAGTGTTTTGTCAATGAGAGCGTCCAACTCGGCTTCATCGGTGAGTTTGTGCACTGTATTCGGCATGTCGGATCACCGCTCCCTTGTCCATGACCCTCGTTTAGCGGGCTGAACACCATTGTAGTCATGGGTGTGACAGTATCGGTGACGAACTCGACTCTGTCGGCAATCGCGGACGTGCGACAGAATCTGCAGTTGTGCTCATGGACGGAAACCGGCTGCGCGATGAGATCGTTACGGCTATACGCGCAGAGATTGATTCGCTGGGCAACCCCGAGGCGTGTTTCGCCACCGTGTTGGTCGGCAGCGACAGACCGAGCCAGATCTATGTCCGCAATAAGAATCGCAAGGCCCAGGAAGCGGGCATGGTGTCGCGTCATGTGGAGTTGGGACAAGACACAACGCAGGACGAGGTCGAAGCAGCGGTCGGCGATCTAGCAGACGACGATTCGGTCCACGGGATTCTTGTGCAACTCCCCGTTCCGGTCGGTATCGACGCAGAAGCGGTGCTCGACTTGATCCCCCCTCGAAGCGATGACACTGCGAGGGTTCCGTGCCTTTTGAGATAGCACAACGCATCAACTACCGTCTCGCCGATGAGGAATGACTGGCCACTTGAACTAACCGGCAACGGGCAATCCGTCACCCAGCGCCTCGTCCTTGCTGAAGGGAGATGGCGGGTGACGTTCACAGTTGAGAACAATTTCTCTGCTGTATTCGACGAGAGAATTCCCGATCACGTCGCTCTGACGGCAATTGATGATGGAGACGGAATGGCCCTGTTGTGCAATGAGGTCGCCGCGTCTGGTACTTGGACCGGGCAATTCCAAATCGGTGGGGCTTTCGGTTTATCAACTAACGGGATGTTTTTGGAAATCAACGCGTTGTCCGCCGCAGCTTGGACAATAGCCATCCAACCGTTATGACACACCACATTCGGCTCGCGTGACAGGATCGAACCCTCACGTCTCAGATATGCCCCTGTCACTTTTTGGAGATATTGTGCTATGTATTGCTGACGACGAGGGGCGAGGCCATGACGGCTTTAGGGGATCCTAAGTGAACACGAAAAGTAGGGGCCGCCAAGAACGTGTCGTGCGAGCCGCGGCACGGTGGGCTAAGGAGTTGACTGACGAATCCGGCCGAAACCTGCTGCTCTACTACAAGGAGTTGAAGTCGGGCACGTTGAGCTTGGATGAGGCCGTTCTTAGCAAGAGAAAAGCGCTTCTGAACGGCAGGAAAGTGCGGATTCAGGAACTGTTCACCAGCGATCAGGCCGACGACGCCTTGCGGAGAACCCGAGCGGTGAACCGCAAGGCCACAGTGAACTCCGAGGAAAAGGGCATCAAGACGCTGTTCCTCGGTTGGGGGATGGCCACATGGACGCCCGTTTCGTCGAGTGCGACACCGGCCTCACCGGTGTTGTTGTGCCCCATTGAATTGGAGCGTACCGGCGCCGCCGAAGTGGATTTTGAGATGAAGCTGAACGGCGACTGGACCCTGAACGAGGCATTGCTTCAGCACTTGGAGAATGAGTTCAGCGTCGATGTGTCAGGCGAGCGTCTCATGGACCCATACGGCGATGGGGATCAGATCACCGAGGATGAGGAGCAGGCGATCTTCGCAGAACTGCACCGGCGAACTGAGCGGGTTCCGAACTTCGCGATAACCGAACGGGTAGTGATGGGCAACTTCATGTTCAAGAAGATGCCGATGGTTAAAGACATCAACAACAATCTCGATGCGCTGGCTCAACACGACCTGATCGCGGCGATCGCGGGCGATGAGGAGGCTGGAGAGGCCGTGCGTGCGACCCGCGCCGAAACGGTTGACGCGTCGCTGCCCGACCGCACCCCGCCCGCGAGCGAGTTCTTGGTGTTGGACGCCGACGCTTCGCAGAACGCAGCCGTCAACGCGGCATTGGCCAAAGAGTCGTTCGTGCTGCAGGGTCCCCCCGGCACGGGCAAGAGCCAGACCATCTCGAACCTCATCGCGGCCATGATGGCCGAGGGCAAGTCCGTGTTGTTCGTGGCGGAGAAGAGCGCGGCGATCGAAGCGGTGGTAAAGCGGTTGACCAAAGTGGGCCTCGACCGGTTCGTGATGGACCTCCACGGTGAGGTGACATCCCGCAAGGAACTGGCCCGCCGACTTGACGAATCGCTCGGCGTAATTGGCAGCACCCCTCCGGTCGACCACCCGGGACTGCACCAGAGCTTGGAGACGTCCCGACAGGAGCTGTCGGGCTACGCAGAGGCCCTGCACCAGGAGCGTAAGCCCTGGCGATTGTCGTACTTCGAGGTGCAGTCGCGGCTGTTGGGGCTTGAGGCGCCGGGGTCGCCGAATGGCGGGCCAACTCCCCCGGTGCGGTTCTCTTCGGTGGCACTCAACGAGTTGGACGAAGCCACGGCCCATAATGTGCGCCGTGATCTCAGAGACTGGGCCGATCTGTCCGAACCGCTCCGATCAGGTCGCTCGCCGTGGGCCGGCGCTCGCATAACTACCGACGATGAGGCCCGCAGCGCGCTCGACGCGTGCTTGAGGCTGACCAGCGAGTGCATCCCCGACTGGCAGGCGCAGCAGCGGCTGTTGTCAGAAGAACTGGAGATCGACGATCTCGGGTCGGGTGCCCGCTGGAACGAACTGGTTGTCGAAGTTGCTGGGCTAGCCGAGGAGATAGCGGAGACTGAGTCCGTGCTGACCAAAGAGGTGTTCAGCCGGGATTTGGAGCGCCTCGCGAATGATATGGCGCCAGCGGACCGAAACGTGTTCGGTCGGCTGTTCAACAAACCGTACAAGAAGGCCAAGGCCGAGTTGGAGAGCCTTGTGCCCGCTCCGTCCAACCTCAGCGCGCGAGCGGCCCTGAATGCGGTTGTGGCAGCCCGTGAGCAATCCCGCCGCTGGGTTGAGTTGGGTTTGGCCGGTCTGCCTCGGGTGCCGGCCAACGTCCAAGGTGCCCGCTCGGCGTTCGACGAACTGTCAAGAACGGTCGACGAGTTGGCCCTGTCACTGCCCGAGCGGAGGTTTGCCGACGACACCGTCGAGGGAATCTCCCGAACAGCCCAAGAGTTGATTGGTGATCAGCAGACGTTGTTGCGTCTGGCT
The DNA here is from genome assembly GCA_047516945.1 of Acidimicrobiales bacterium. Taxonomy (GTDB): domain Bacteria; phylum Actinomycetota; class Acidimicrobiia; order Acidimicrobiales; family Aldehydirespiratoraceae; genus VXYK01. The sequence goes on along the minus strand of JAKZTU010000399.1, from coordinate 449 downwards.
CGGTTGGCAGAAGTGGAGCACCGGCTGCGGACGGCACACATGGGGCCGCTGCTCGAAAGCGTCGAGGCCGGCACCTTGTCGGCTACGGCGTTGGAGGCAGCCTTCGACCATTGCTGGTTGCGGTCGATTCAACGGGAGGTGCTGTGGGGCGACAGTCGTTTGTCGGGATTCCAGGGGACCCGCCAGAGCCGATATGTGGACGAGTTCCAACAAGCCGATGCCAAACACTTGGAGCACACCGCAGCACGGGTGGCCAGGCGCATCGCAGAGCATGCTGTGGCCGCCCTCTCCCAGTGCACCGATGAAGATCAACTGATCCGAAAGGAAGCGTCGAAGAAGACGCGCCATCTGCCTCTGCGACGGTTGTTCGAGGAAGCCCCCACGGCGTTGACCGTGCTGCGTCCATGCTGGGCTATGTCGCCTCTTGACGTGGCTCAAACCCTGCCTCC
>JAKZTU010000398.1:0-4480 GCA_047516945.1 Acidimicrobiales bacterium | reverse complement strand
GCTAAGTTGTTCCGCTACCGGGTTAATGACCAGCAAGAAAGACCGAGATGAGCGACAACCCTCAGCCGCTGGGTGGCAACGAGATGCCGCGGTTCGGTGGTATCGCCACGTTCATGCGCTTGCCTGCAACCTCGCCGCCGGAGGATTTGGATGTTGCTGTGGTGGGGGTGCCCTTCGACATCGGCACCTCTAATCGGCCCGGTGCCCGATTCGGTCCCCGAGGAATCCGTGAAGAGTCGGTGCTGCTGCGTCCATACAACATGGCCACACGGGCCGCTCCCTTCGACAGTCTGCGCATCGACGACATGGGCGATGTGGCCACCAACCCTTACAACCTGCTCGACTCTGTCGAGCGAATCACCACGCATTTCGAGGAGTTGCTGCGACACGACCTCGTGACTGTCGCCATGGGTGGTGATCACACCATTGTGCTTCCGATTCTTCGTGCCATGGCGGCCAAGCACGGCCCTGTGGGCCTGGTTCACATCGACGCCCACACCGATATCAACGACACCATGTTCGGCGAGAAGATCGCCCATGGCACGCCATTCCGCCGTGCCGTGGAGGAAGGACTGCTTGACGGACCGCGTGTGGTGCAGATCGGGATGCGAGGCACCGGTTACGCAGCCGATGATTTCGACTGGTCCCGTGAACAGGGGTTTCGGGTGGTGCAGGTTGAAGAGTGCTGGTATCGAAGCCTTGATCCGCTCATGGAAGAAGTGCGTGCCCAACTCGGGGAGGGACCGGTTTATCTGAGCTTCGATATCGATGGCCTCGACCCGTCCTTTGCTCCCGGCACGGGAACGCCCGAGATCGGAGGTCTGACCACGACTCAGGCGCTGGAGATCATCCGCGGTTGTCGTGGCCTGGATCTGGTAGGAGGTGATCTTGTTGAGGTGGCTCCCATCTATGACACCAGCGGTGCTACTTCGCTGACCGCCGCGAACATGTTGTTTGAGATGCTCTGCGTCTTGCCCGGGGTCGAGTATCGACCGTAGTCAGTGGCCACGCTCGTCTTCACACCGATAATGGCGGGTTCGCACCCATAATGGAGCGTGCCCGCGTCAGCTGAAGCGTCCGAGAACTCCACTATGCAGCGTGATCGGTACGTCAACTTGCTGATGGGGTGCCTCACCCGGGAACTGTTCCTTGCTGAGGAGACTCACGATGTCGATCTCTCGGAATGGCCCGGGAACTCCGATGAACTTCGTTCAATTCTCAAAGCCAACAAATGGCGCTTGACCAGAACGGGCGGCCAACCCCAAACGCGAGCCGAAGGCCACGACTGGCCGCCGACTGCTGAGACCATGGTCGGTCGGCAACGGCTCGCTGATGTGCGCTGGTGTGTTGACCAAGTGATGACGGAAGGCGTGCCAGGTGACTTCATCGAAACCGGCGTATGGCGTGGTGGGGTGACGATCCTGATGAAAGGGATGCTTGAGGCGTGGGGAGACACCGAACGGCGGGTCTGGGTCGCCGACAGTTTCAGCGGCTTGCCTGTGCCCAATCCCGAGGCATACCCAGCCGATGAAGGCCATGACCTGTCTGCAGTGAAAGCCCTGCATGTGTCCGCCAACGAAGTCCGTGCCAACTTTGAACGTTACGGACTGCTCGATGAGCGGGTGTGTTTCCTTGAGGGCTGGTTCGCCGACACCTTGAGCACCGCTCCGATCAACCAACTTGCGATCCTGAGGCTTGACGGCGACCTGTACGAATCAACCATCGATGCCTTGACTGCGCTGTACCCCAAACTCAGCGTCGGCGGATATGTGCTGGTCGACGACTACGGGGCCTGGGAACCCTGTCGAAAAGCAGTGGACGACTACCGGGCAGCGCAGGAGATCACCGACGAGACCGTCGCTGCCGACTGGACCGGGATCCACTGGCAGCGCAGTAGCTAAGTAATTTCGCTTATTGTTGAAGTTACGAATGTTTCCCACAAACTTCGCCTATTCTTGAAATACTGTAATTTGCACTCTAACTTCGCCTATTCTTGAAGTCGCTCGCTCGCAAAGGGGATCCAAATGGCGGAACCGAAGCTGCATCACGTCGAAGCCAGTTACTCCGACCTGCGCAACCAGCCCCAAATATCCAGAGCATTGAAGGCGAGGCGAAAGGCGCTTGGCATGACCCAGCAAGAAACGGCCCAACGCGCCAACGTGTCAGTGCAGTGGCTCTCGGGGTTGGAGAACAGCAAAGGCAGTTGCGGCCTGAGGCGGGTCATGCGGATTGCCGACGTACTCGGGCTGTCCCTAGCACTGCACATCCGGCCCCGTACAGAACTTGATCAGATATTCGACAGCATCGCAACCGAGTCGGAATGACCGCCAACGACACGCTTGTAGTTTTTTTGCGGGGCCAGGAAGCGGCCCATATCACCCGCCGAGGGCCGCAACTGAGTCTCGTCTACTCCGAAGAATACGCCGAACTACCCACAGCGTCGCCTCTCTCACTCTCTATGCCGCTGGAAGAAACACAAGTCGATGACCGACGGGTCGAAAGCTGGATATCGGGCCTGTTGCCGGGGAACCCCGATGTCCGCAAACGTTGGGCCGCCAAGTACGGCGCAGCGTCCCCCCAAGCCTTCGATCTACTCGGAACCAGCGTCGGCATGGATTGCCCGGGAGCGGTCCAGTTCTGCAAACCAGAGTCCGCAGAAGAATTGACAACTCGTCAGGGCGGAGTCAACTGGCTTTCCGAGGACGAACTCAGTGATCTCGTTGCGGGCATGGTGCGCGAATCCTCACGGTGGGTGCGCCCTCAGGGTCACAGCGCCTTCAGCCTTGCCGGCGCTCAAGCAAAGACCGCGTTGTGCCGGGAAGGCGGCGACCGCGGTCGGTGGGGCGAACCTTGGGGGCAGACTCCGACCACCCATATCCTCAAGCCTTCGATGGCCGACCTTGTAGACCAATCGCTCAACGAGCACTTGTGCATGACCGCAGCCCGCTATTGCGGGTTGGCGTCCGCACGCACGGAGATGGCCCTGGTTGACGAACACCGGGTGCTGGTAGTCCACCGTTTTGACCGCCTTATCGGCGCTGACGGTGCTATCCGACGCGTTCACCAAGAGGATATGCACCAGGCTTGCGGCGACCCCGACGCTTCGATCTACCAGGGTGATCACGGAGAGGGCCACGGCATCGCGCACTTGTCGCGTCTACTGGCAGACAATTCGGCCGACCCGGACAAAGACAAAAGGGCATTCTTCGATGCATTAGCGCTCAACTGGGTGTTGTGCAACACCGACGCTCACTCCAAGAACTACAGCATCCTCTTCAACGCCGCTGAAATCCGCCTCGCCCCTCTTTACGATGTGTGGTCAATAATGCCACACGACCCCGACCATTATCGTTCGTACACTCTGGCGATGTCGCCTCTAGCGGACCGCAGGGTGATGGCAGCAGACAACCCGCAGGCGTGGGCGGCGGCCGCGCTAGCCGTGGGGTTGGACTCCACTGAGGGGATAGACCGTGCTAGGAGAATCGCCGGCGCGATCCCTGAAGCTTTGGAGCGGGCTGCCAATGAGTTGCAACCAGAGTTCCGCGATTCTCCGACACTCCAAGCGCTGCTGTCTCTCAGCATCAAGCGGCGAGATCAGTGCCTCAACAGTTAGGCAGACCTGCGAACGGGCATCCTTTTGATATGGACGAGATCAGCACTTACTACGGCCTGTTGCGCAGGGCCCATGAGATCCTCAAGCCTCGCTGTTATCTGGAGATAGGCGTCCACAAAGGTCACTCGCTGGCGCTCTTGGGGCCCCAGACCCACGGGGTCGGAGTCGATCCCGAGCCGATGGTCACCCAACCTTTCAACAACACGGTGATCGTGCCGGCCACCTCCGACGAGTTCTTCGCCGATCCAGACCTGCTGGGGTTGCTAGAAGGTCCGGTCGACTTGGCCTTCGTCGACGGACTCCACCTCTTTGAGCAGGCCCTGCGGGACGTGGCCAACGTTGAACGCCACAGCAACCCTGAAGGAATCATCTTGATACACGACTGCCTGCCGATCGACGCGGCGACCTCCACCCGGGAACAAACCACAGTGGTCTGCTCAGGCGACGTTTGGAAGGTTGTCGTAGCGTTACGTCGTTACCGTCATGATCTGACAGTGACGACCGTCGATGTCGAACCCACCGGTCTGGCTATCGTTTCGGGCCTCCACCCCGACAACACTGTGCTGTTCGACCACTACGACGAGATCGTCGACGAACTACGGGACCTCAGTTTCGATGACCTACAGGTCCTCGGCCGCGCCGAGGCGCTCTGACGGGGACCCGATAGTTGGTCCAGTCGCTATGCGACTTTCTGTTGGTTGTCGGCTTTGCACTGCTGGGCGAACGCGGTGGGTGTGAGGTCGCCGTGGGCGGTGTGGGGCCGGTTCATGTTGTAGTCGATTCTGAAGTCCTCGACCAGGACTTGGGCCTCGAGCAGCGAGTCGAACTGCCAGCCGTTGAGCAACTCGTCTCGGAACTTGCCGTTGA
>JAKZTU010000397.1:0-3377 GCA_047516945.1 Acidimicrobiales bacterium | reverse complement strand
ATGCCGGTCATCTCATGTCGGTGCCGATGGGACGACCGTCGACGATCTGATCGAGGTATTCGCTCATCCCCATGCCGACGCGGCCGTTGCACTCGTAGCGGGTCATCGCTTCGGTAATGCGGGTGTGCAGTTGTTGTCCATCGTCGGTGGTGCGACGGTTGCGCAAAGGAATCATCGACAACACCCGGCCGCTTATCTCGTACTCGGAGTCGTCTGTCGCGGCCCAGCAGCGCATGGCGGTTTGGTAGTCGTCTGAGTCCCACTCGGATTCGATCCTGCAATCTCGGATCAGCGAGTATTCGCCGTCTACCAGCACCATGCCACTGCGAGCAGGGGTGCCGTCCCGGTCGACTATCGACAGCATCATGGCGAAGTCGGGGCCGAAGATCATCGGCAACCAGCGGTACCAGCGCAGCGCTTGCCAATAGCGGGGTCCCCACGACTTGTCACGCAAACCCAGGCCGTCGAGCGCGATCGTCTCTTGGCCAACCTGGATCGTTCCGACAACCGCGGTGTGTTGTTCGTAGTGCGCCTTGGCGAAGCTTTTGGTGGAGTCGGTCTCGAGCGGACTGCCGTCTTCGTATTGCGGCAAACCTCCGTACATCGGCGACACGCCGGTCACATCAAGATGCACCGAGCAGTCAACGAAGGGATTGTCGCGAAACGCCATACGGGGGTTCGCCATCTGGCGGGGTTCGTCAAGCAGACACACCTTGCCGTCGTAGTTGATAGTCAAATGCTCAAACGGTTTTTCGACCTTGATCTCAAGCCCGCCAGCGCGCATCTCGTCGTTGTTGGTGATTTCGGGTCGTCCGTATATGAAGCCAACTCGGCCGTCGGGCAGATAGATGCAGACTGTCATCTCTGCGTAACCCTCGTTGACCCGGTTACCGATCCTGAACCATGCGCCCAATTCTCTTTTCAGGTCGAAACCGTTGAGATACATCGACTCGTTGTAGTTCGAAACCGGATCCGGTTCGTGGGTGTATTCGTCCTCCGGTCTCAAGACGGTGACGATCTTGGGTTCACTCATCGATTCAGCGCTCCGAACTCTGCGCGCCCTTGGAACTCTGCTCGCCCTTAGAAAAGGCCGCGCGAAGATCTTCCAGACCCGCAGGGAGTTCGATTGGCGGGTCTGGCAACTGCTCGACGCCGCGATCGGCCAACCAGCGCCGCATGGAGTCCATGTCTTCGCTCCACGAACGAGGGTCGCCCATCATGACTTCGTAGAGCTCGACACCTTCGGGTCCCGCAACAAACGGGCCGAATGAGGCTCCGAGCGGCAACTCGATATGGCCCCCAGGACCCAGCTCAACATCACCGCAGGTGAACGAACCGGACAGGACAGTGACGGTGTGCGGGCTGTAGTGCCCGTGATGCCGCACGATCATGCCCGGATCCCAACGCGCGAACAATGCCAGGTAGAGAGGCTCTACCGAAAAAGCCACCCATTTCTCCCACACATGCGACTCCGAGCCATCGGCGTTGCGCTGGCTGCGCACCGCGATGAAGGGAATATCACCATCGTCGATGTTGGTGAAAGTGGGTTCTAGTCCCGCAATGCGCGGTGTGTCGCTCATCTGCGGTCTACGCCGCGAACCTAGGCGAGTGCTGCTTCGAGCGCTTCTACAGAAGGAGCGAAGTAGAACGAACCCGAGGCCGGCGTGGAGTAGTTGGTGATGGCGTCAAGCGCCTGGCCACCGGTCCCGTACATGGCTTCCATGCGCTCACGCATCGGCGCCTGAGTCTTGCAGAAGCCCATGAAATAGAGTCCGACGGTGCCCTCGTGGAACGCATAGGGGGTGGAGCGGCGAACCATCTCGCCCCGCTTCGGGGTTGACTCATCGGCGGTGGCGCCTTCGTGTAGCTCGACGTGTGACAGGTGCGAAGTCGGCACTTGGGTGTCGAGCTTGACCGAGTCCGGCTTGGTGCGCCCGAAGGTGTTCTCTTCTTCTTCGAGCGAGAGCGTGGCCCAGTAGTCCATGTCGTGCACCCAACGCTGGGCGATGCAGTAGCTGCCACCTTCGCCTGGCTGGCCGTCAGCGACTATGCCCCGGTCCTTCTGGTCTTCGGGCTCCGGGTTGCCGGTGCCGTCAATGTGTCCGGTGAGGTCGAGGCTGTTCTTGTAGATGAACGTCGGGGTTTCGCGGGCAACTTCGAGATGCCCGGCTACGGCCTTGCGGAAGGTGTGCTGCACCTCCCAGATCAGGTCCTTGTCTGCGTGATGGAGCCACATGAGAAGCTCTTCTTGGGTTGCCTTGGCGACGCGGGAACCGTCGGGTGACTCGTAACCGGGGTACGCCTGGAAATCGTCGGTTTCGATCCCGAGGTCGTCGGCCAGCGTCGGACCAAGGAGAACGCACAGGTTGACTCCCTGTGCCGCGGCGTCGGCACGGGAGTCCTCTATCGCGCTCTTGATGAGGCTGAGATCGGCGTTTTCGGTACGGCTCATGTGCACGTACCATTGGTACTTCTGAAGATCCATGAGGATTGGGGGCTGCGAAGTTGCCATTGGATGATTCCTCTGTCGGTTAGTGGTGAATGACGATTCTGAGGCTAGACGATTGACACGCGCACGAGGCAAGGCAAGTACCGGATTTTGTGCATTCTCCGTTTGTAGAGATCCAGGTTCGGTCGCGGAGGTCTAGGTTGCGGGTCCGACGACGCTGAATCCGTCTTCGCTGAAACCGACTTCCACGCCGCGATTGATCGAAACCCAGTCGCGAGCCTCAAGATACGGGCGGAAAGTGTTGGCGATGACCCGTTCGTCGTCTTTGGTCTTGGGACGCTGGATCTCGTAGAGGTGCGGAAACTCAAGCCAACCGCAAACGGTGTCCCACAGACGCAGAGCCGCGTCGTCGAGAGGCGGGTCCACCAGAACCGGGCCGAAGATTGTCTGCTCGCTGCCGTCGTCGCCCGCGAAGAACATGGTCGGCACTCCATAGCCCGACGCCGCGACAACCTTGTCGTGTTCGGTTCTGACCTCATCATGGGTGCTGGGGTCCGCTATTGCGGCGTCGACAATCCCGGGATCGAATCCGAGCTGTTCCAACAGCTGCCGAGCCACATCGGGATCGTGGGGTCTGTTGCCGTCTTCGTGCAGTGCTTTGCCCGCGGCTGCGTACCAGGCGTCGAGATGGGCCATATCGATACGTCGCAGAGCAGCGCCGATACGCATCATCGACCAGCCATAAGACCACTCGCGCTCCCACGGGTGTTTCTTGCCCTCCACTCTGTTGATCTCCTCGAGACTGAAGAAACGCCAGTTGACCGTGAGGTCGGTTTGTTCGCGTACCGCCCGTATCCAGCGTGAGGTCTGGTAGGCGTACGGGCACATGACATCGAAGTGGAAGTCCACGCAAGTCGGTCGATCCATG
>JAKZTU010000396.1:0-7261 GCA_047516945.1 Acidimicrobiales bacterium | reverse complement strand
GGCCAGTAACTCTGCCACACCGGGGAATCTCGGCGGTTTGACCGATCAGAATGTGCAGTCTCGGATTCGTGGTGTGCTGTTGATGGCACTGGCCAATGAACATGGTTGGTTGGTTTTGACGACAGGCAACAAGTCGGAGGCCGCGGTTGGCTATTCGACTCTTTATGGCGACACGGCCGGTGCTTACGCGGTCATCAAAGATGTCTGGAAACTCACTGTCTATGAGTTGTGCCGGTGGCGCAATAGCCAGGGTGGTTCGGTGATTCCTGAGTCTGTTTTGGACAAGGCTCCGTCGGCTGAGCTGAAACCAGATCAACGTGACGACCAGTCGCTTCCGCCTTATGAAGTGCTTGACCCGATTCTGCGGGCCTTTGTGGAAGGAGATCTGGGGGTGGCGGAGATCGTTGAGCAGGGTTTGGGAGACCGTGACCTGGTACAGCGGGTCTGTCGCCTTGTCGATATCGCCGAGTTCAAGCGGCGCCAAACTCCTATCGGGGCTCGTCTCAGCAACAAGGCGTTCGGTCGCGATCGCCGCATGCCGATTGTCAACCGCTACAGGGGTTGAGGAGTAACGGGCCATGAGCGACGAAGCGGGTCGGGTGAACGATGAAAAAGTTTTGACGGTCGCTGCGACCGCGACCGCAGTGCGCGGCCTTCACTGGGCTTCGTCGAGCTTGTTTGAGCTCTTCGTTTCTTGGGCCAGTGAAGTAGAGCCCGACCGGGGTGATGTTGCTGCATGGTTGTCAGCCACAGGGCGTCACTTGGGTGAGCAAGCCGATGATTTGAAGACACTGATGCCGGATTCGGTGCTTCTTGTCGACATGACCAGCTTCACTGCTCCCTCTTCAGAAGCCGAAGAAGCTCTCAGCGCCATTCGAGCGATTCCTGGTTCAGTCGTGCGGCTGGCGATCGCACAGCGTGTGCTTCTGGCCCGGCTCAGAGCGTCGTGTGAGTCGCTGCAACGACTAGCCACACCCCATGCGGATGCGCCGTTGCTTCGGGTGGTCGGTTTCTTGTTGCTCGACATACGCAATGACCTCGAGCAAGGCGAACGTCTCCTGGGTTCACTACGCAACTCGGAAACCAACCAACACCTCAACAGAGGTGTGATGGAAGCCGAAAGCCACCTTGTGTCTGCGGGTGGTCTTGTGCCCGCGGGAGTGCTTCACTAAGCCAGATGGCAATTATCTGGCGGTTGTATAAAAACAATCCGTCGGTATCGTAAACCGAACGGAGCTGAAGCGACGAGAGGGACATCCGTGGCGAAGGAGCGTGTCGAGAGGGACGAGGAGGATCTGGTCCGTCTATACCTGACGGACATAGGTCAGTATCCACTCTTGACCAAAGAGGGCGAAGTTCGTCTAGCTCAAGAGATTGAGGCTGGGATTGAGGCACGCCGCGAGTTGGCCGAATCAAAGCCGACTCCTGCGCGCCGTCGCGAACTCCGCCGACTTTCGCGCAAGGGCGAGGTCGCAACTCGCACTTTCGTCCAGTCAAACTTGCGTCTCGTTGTATCTATTGCCAAGAAGTATCAGGCCTCCGGGTTGCCGCTGCTTGATTTGATCCAGGAAGGCAACCTCGGTTTGATACATGCCGTCGAGAAGTTCGATTGGCGCAAGGGCTTCAAGTTTTCGACCTACGCCACCTGGTGGATCCGTCAAGCGATCACCCGAGGAATCGCCAACACCGGTCGCACGATCCGCTTGCCGGTGCATGCGGGCGATACTCTGGCGCGCCTGCAGAAGGCACGGACCCGCCTTGAACTCAAATACGGCCGGCCCGCCACGCTCAGCGAACTGGCGCTTGAAGTGGAGATGCCTGAGGACAAGGTGACCGAGGCGCTTCGTTTCGCGGCTGAGCCTTTGTCGCTTTCTGAGCCGTTGCGGGAGGACGGCGACGCTGAACTCGGTGATGTGGTGGAGGACCGTGGCGCGGATTCTCCCTTCGAGGTAGCGGCGACGTCTTTGTTACCTGACGAGATTTCGCGTCTGTTGTCTCCGCTCGATGAGCGTGAGCGTGAGATCCTCAAACTTCGTTTCGGCTTGGACCGGGGCGAGCCTCGAACCCTTGAAGAGGTCGGTGAGCATTTCAACCTCACCCGGGAACGCATTCGTCAGATCGAGGCCCGAGCGATGTCGAAGCTCCGCCACCCCTCATCAGACACCGGCGCCCGAGACCTCCTGAGCATCTAAGACCTACCCGAGGATCCTTACCGGACAGCCCCGCGCGCTTCGGGTCACGACGCTAGTGGTAGACGGGGCCTCATCGAGTTGTTGATGCGTGAGCGCTATCGCGGGATCAGCACGTATGTCATACATCTGTACCGAGGCCTAGTTCTCGGGAGATCACTAGGCGCTGGATCTCGCTGGTGCCTTCGCCGATCTCAAGGATCTTGGCGTCGCGGTAGAAGCGGGCGACGGGAGTCTCGTCGATGAAGCCGTATCCGCCGAAGATCTGGGTGGCTTCCCTAGTGGCCGCCACCGCCGCTTCGGTGGCGTACAGCTTGGCGATAGCGGCCTCCTTTTTGAACGGCTGGCCAGCATCTTTGAGCGCGGCGGCGGTGTAGGTCATATGGCGGGCGGTTTCGGCGGCGACCGCCATGTCGGCGCACTTGAACGCCACGGCCTGGTAGCTGCCGATGTTCTTGCCGAAAGCCTGACGCACCTTCGCGTAGGCGGTGCATTCGTCCAAGCAGGCCTGGATGAGTCCGACGGCCAGCGCGGCGATAGCTATACGACCGTCGTCGAGGGTGGCCAGGAACTGACGGAAACCTTGCCCGGCCCGGCCAAGCAGACTCGATTCGGGTACTCGGCAGTTGTCGAAGACAAGGCCGTGGGTGTCAGAGGCGTGCCAGCCCATCTTTCGGTACGGCGGCTCCACGATGAACCCCGGAGTGCCTGCGGGCACGATGATCGACGACACGCCCTCATCGGTAAGCGCGGTCACCGTTACCAGGCTGGTGATGTCGGTTCCGGAGTTGGTGATGAAGGTCTTGGCACCGTCGATCACCCACTGAGGCGCGGCGCCCGAGGAGTCCAGTACGGCTCGTGTCTTGGTGGCGCCAGCGTCGGAGCCACCGTGAGGCTCAGTGAGACCGAAGCCTGCCAGCGCCCGGCCGGACACCAGATCAGGCAGGTAGGCGTCCTTCTGGTCCGACGAGCCGAACTCCGCGATCGGCTTGGCTCCGAGACAGACGCCAGCCTCCAGGGTGATGCCCATGGACTGGTCGGTTCGGCCGATCTCTTCTATGGCGATGCACAGTGTCGTGAAGTCAGCGCCGGCGCCGCCGTACTCCTCGGCGAAGACCAGCCCGAAAAGGCCCAAGTCGCCCATTGCCTTGACTGTCTCGGTGGGGAAGATGTGGTCGCGGTCCCATGCCTCCGCGTGGGGAGCGATCTCAGTGGTCGCAAATTCGCGCAGCACGGCGCGGAAGTCCAGTTGTTCTTGAGTCAGCTGCACGGCTCTACGCGCTCCGCACTTCGGCTGCGTCCTCGAGGCCCAACTCGGCTATCGAGGTCTCGCGCATCTTGAACTTCTGGATCTTTCCAGTGATGGTCATCGGGAACGAATCGGTGAACTTGATGTAGCGGGGCACCTTGTAGTGGGCGATGGTGCCCCGGCAGAAGTCCCTGATGTCCGCAGCGGTCGTGTCTGCCCCTTCTCGCAGTTGGATCCAGGCCATGAGCTCCTCCCCGTAGCGAACATCCGGCACACCGACCACTTGGACCTCTACGACATCGGGGTGGGTGTAGAGGAACTCTTCGACCTCACGAGGATACACGTTCTCGCCGCCGCGGATGATCATGTCCTTGATGCGGCCGACGATGTTCACATAGCCCTCGTCGTCCATCACCGCTAGGTCGCCGGTGTGCATCCAGCCGTCTGAGTCGATGGCCTCAACTGTGCGGACCTCGTCGTTCCAGTATCCCAGCATCACGGAGTAGCCCCTCGTGCGGAACTCGCCGCCGGTGCCGCGGGGTACGACCTCGCCGCTTTCGGGGTCTACGACTTTGATCTCTACATGGGGATGCACCCTGCCCACTGTGGTCACCCGCTTCTCAAAGGGATCGTCCGCGGAGGTCTGGGTCGACACCGGGGAGGTCTCGGTCATCCCGTAAGCGATGGTGACCTCGCTCATGTTCATACGCTCCACAACCTGGCGCATCACCTCGATTGGACAGGGCGAGCCAGCCATGATCCCGGTGCGTAGCGACGACAGGTCATAACCGGCCAAGTCGGGCTCGCCCAGTTCAGCGATGAACATTGTCGGAACGCCGTAGAGGCTGGTGCAGCGCTCACGAGCACACGCATGCAAAGTGGCCGCAGCGTCGAATCCCGCGGCGGGGATCACCATCGTAGAGCCGTGGGTGGTGCAGGCAAGGTTGCCCAGCACCATCCCGAAGCAGTGGTAGAACGGCACAGGGATGCACACCCGGTCGGCTTCGGTGTATTTGCAGGCCTCGCCGATGAAGTAGCCGTTGTTCAAGATGTTGCGATGGCTCAGCGTGGCGCCCTTGGGGAAGCCGGTGGTGCCGCTGGTGTATTGGATGTTGATACCGTCACCGGCAACCAGTTCGGCGGTGCGCTGATCCAACTGCTTCATCGACACCTCAGCAGAGACCTCCAGTAGATCGTCCCAATCCGAAGTGTGGATGTAGATCACTCGGTTCGTGGGCACCCGGCCCCACACCTCCTCGATCATCGAGCGGTAGTCGCTAGTCGAGAATGACTCCACTGCCACCAGCACCGAGATTCCCGACTGGTTGAGCACATACTCCAGTTCCGAGGAGCGGTACGCCGGGTTGATTGTGACCAGGATCGCGCCGATGCGGGCCGTGGCGTACTGCACCAGCACCCACTCGGCGTAGTTCGGGCTCCAGATCCCCACCCGGTCGCCCTTGGCCGCCCCGATGCCCATCAGCCCTCGGGCCACCTGGTCAACCTCATCGGCAAACTGCGCGTAGGTGAAGCGCAGCCCTTGCTCCACCGAAACCAACGCATCGCGGTCGGCGTGCTCGGCGACGGTACGGGCCAGATTCTGAGGGATCGTCTCCTCCAGCAGCGGCACCGTGGTCGGCCCTGAGTCCGATGACGGCTTCATGGTGTGCTCCTCCAATTTCTGTGTCTCGTGTTTCGGGTATCTGCTACGGGGATGGTGATTGTCGGTCTGGGTCAGGCCGGCGTGGCTCTGGTCGGTCTACAGCGCCAAATACTTCCTCTGAAGCTCGCGGTCGCCGCGCAGCCTTGCGGTGGCCACTTCGGCGATGATTTCGCCCTTCTCCAAAATAAGGGAGCGTCGGGCGATGCGGGCCGCGAAGTCAAGGTTCTGTTCCACTGCGAGTACCGTGATGCCCCTTTCGGCGTTGATACTGCCGATCACCTCGGCGATCTCATCAAGGACCGAGGGTTGGATGCCCTCTGACGGCTCATCCAACAGAAGCAGGCGGGGCGCGGTTACCAGCGCTCTGGCCAGTGCCAAGAGCTGCTTCTGGCCTCCTGAGAGACTCCCACCTCGGGCGCGTCTGCGTTGCGCAAGCATGGGGAACTCCTCAAGGATCCTGTCGACGGCGTCGTTCCTGCGGTCTCGGCGGGCCGCGGTCCCGACCCGGAGGTTCTCCAACACGGTGAGCTTGGGAAAGATGTCGCGCCCCTGCGGCACGTGGGAGATACCGAGCCGGGCCCGTTCGTGTGCCTTGAGCGGACCCAGGTCGATGCCGTCGAACTGGATCGATCCGCCGGTGGTGGCGATGGCGCCGGTGATGGCCCGCATCAGGGTCGTCTTCCCGACCCCGTTGCGGCCCAGCACCGCGGCGCACTCTGAAGGTGCCAGCTTGAGGTCGATGCCGTGCAGCACTGGTGTGGCGCCGTAACCGGCCCGTAAACCGCTAAGCGTCAGCATCAGCTGATCCTCTGTGGCTGCTGGTGCCGTTCGCTACCTCACTGCTGGTGTCAACGGGCCCGTTTGACGCAGATACGTGGTCGTCTACTGGGCCGCCGTTGCCGTGGTGCGCGCCCAGATAGATGTCGATCACTCGGTCGTCGCCGGAGAGCTCCTCGAAGGTCCCCTGCGTGAACACCGAGCCCATGTGCAACACGGTGACCGGGGCGTCCAGCTGGCGCACGAAGTCCATGTCGTGCTCCACGACGATCACTGACGCCCTCTCGCCCAGTTCCCTTACAAGGTTGGCGGTTCGCTCCGTCTCCTCCCGGGTCATGCCCGCGGTGGGCTCATCCAACAGCACGACCGAGGGGTCGGTCGACACGACCATGCCGATCTCAAGCCACTGCTTCTTTCCGTGCGCCAGGGTTCCGGCGGCCTGCTCTGCTTCGTCTCGCAGATCTAGCCACTCCAGCAGGAGCACGGCGCGCCGATCAGCTTCCTCGCTGTCGCGTGGCATGGCATAGCAGGCCAGCCACAGGTTCTCCCTCACTGTCAGCGACTCGTAGATCGAAGCGACTTGCAGCTTGGTGCCCACGCCTCCGCGAGCACGCAGGAACGGCTCGCGCTTGGTGAGGTCCTGGCCGTCGAGCATCACCGCTCCAGCGGTCGGTCTCTGGCGGCCCGACAGCAGGTCGAGCAGGGTGCTTTTGCCAGCGCCGTTCGGGCCGATCAGACACGAGACGCCGCGCGGGAACTCCAGAGTCACTGCGTCCACGGCTGCCAGCCCGCCGAATCGCTTAGTCACTGCCGTAGTCGCGATCAGCCGAGCCGCCTGCTGTGCGTTTTTAGGGGTTGGGGCGTTCAGGTTCGGCTCGGGCTTGTGATCGACGGTTGCCTCAGCTTCCTCACGGAGCCCCGGTGGTAGCGAGATCCGGCCATGCGCCCACTTCCTTAGCTTTGAGAGGTTGGTGACGATGCCTCCGGGTAGCAGCAGCACGATCAACACAAGGATCACTCCGAGCACGATCGGTTCGTTGTCACCGCTGGCACCACCGAACCACGAGGAGAACCCCTTGACCACCAGTACACCCACGAACGCCCCGGAAACGCTGCTGCGGCCTCCTACCAGCACCCAGATCACCACCAGCGCGGCAGGTGTGAGCGAGAAGACCGGCGGACTCATGAACCGTCCCCACGCCGCGAAGAGGGCACCCGCAAACGCCGCGATCGCGCCGCCGATCGTGAACACCGCCAGCTTGTGCCATCTCACGTCATAGCCCAGCAGCCCGGTCCGGAGCTCGTTGTGCTGAAACGCAACGGCGATGCGGCCGAAGGGGCGGCGTGACAGCACACGAATGGCCACGGCGATGAGCAGGCCCG
>JAKZTU010000395.1:0-2988 GCA_047516945.1 Acidimicrobiales bacterium | reverse complement strand
AGTCGTAGGACAGGCGTTGCCATCTGGCTTCGGATGCAGCGGCCACTCGCCTACCGTGTTGGCGCGCCCACGAGATCGCAAAGCGTGTGCGTTCATCAAAGTCCGTTAACTGGAACTTGTCGATCCGCACGTTCGCCGCTTCCTCTACGGCCTTGTGCGCCAACCCCAAGAAATGCTGAATCGGAACCGGCTTACCCGTGAAATCACGAACCTCGCTGTAACGGCCCACAACTTCCATCGCCGGGGCTATCGCCGCCATTCGCTGATCTGAGTCAGCAAGCCCGTCAGTCGTCCACAACTGCACACGCCGCGCTATCTCCAAACGCACCTCATCGTCTACCCTCCGCACATCACCCACAGGTCGATCCACAGCCGCTGCACGACACGACATCATGATCGTGTTGTCGATGTACTCGCCCGTCTGTTTACCGCCCTTTTCGGTGCTGCAAGGCCATGATCCCGTGAGCACCAGACCAGCATCTGAGATAGCTGTCAGCACCCTCGCCCACGCGTGCGGGTCGCCATGACCGAACACGATGCTCACCACGCCCTCTGCTCCTACCTTCAGGCGAGCCTGGTCGAAGGCTTTAGTGATGGACGACTTGTAGTGCTCCTCGGTGCGATGGTCTTCACCTATCGAGCCGAACTTGATGACAGCTTCGTTGGTCTTTTCCTGTAGCCCATCGGGGTCAGTGGTCAGTCCCAACCACGGGTGTGATGTGACCAAAGATCGTTTGAGCCACACATACATGAGGTCGGAGGAGTCGCAGTAGTTGATCATCGCGTCATACGGCGGGTCGGTGACCACCGCGTTCAAGGAGCCGTCTGGCAACGGCAACTCCATAGCTGAGCCGCGTTGAATCATGGACGCACGCCCGTTAACCCTGTCGAGTTGTTTCCTCAGATTCCTTACGGTTTGAGGAGCTAGTGACCGCCAAGTACCTGGGCCCTGACCACATCCCGTCTCGAAGTAATCGAAGCTATGCGAGATTCCAGAATCATTGAAGTACACATGTCCGGTCTTCTGTGCCCCGACCTCAAGTGTTGCGCTCCTAGTGCTACGCTTCATTTTTCGCACGAGGTTGGATGCTGCGTAACCGTTAAGCGCTGCGGCATAGTCAGAACTCAACCCAGCGTCGAGCATCTCACGGCACATGTTGTCGAGAATGCGGGCCAGACGCACAAACCCGAGCGTTTGGCGGGTGTTGCATAGCTCACCCCAGCTTCGGTAGCCGTACCCGGCCGGGCCGATAAACGCTGACAGCCCGGGATCAAGTTTCTCATCGGGAACCGCAGGCAGGCTCGGACCAAAGGGTGCCTCAGCTTCCAGGTGTGAGGCGACATCCGCGAGAGCGTCAATGTCAGCGTTGGTGGGTGCCCGGTAGTTCTTGCCAACTTCGTCATCAACGTCGGCCACGGCGAGCATCGCGTCGTTCTTTAGACCGTCACGCATCATTCGCTTCAACGTGTCCAGCGGATGGGTGTGGCCGCAGAAGCAGCAGACCGCGGTCTTGCCTCTCTTGCCTGCGACCTTGACCAACGTCGGCTGGGTCGCCGGAGGGCCTGCATGCACTTCCGTATGAAACGTTCCCGAAGCGGTATCTACGACGATTCGGTAGGACTGACCCGCGTCGTCTTTCTTGGGGTTGGGATTCCGCAACTTGAGGCTGCCAGTGAGAGGAAACCTGTTTCCGCAGTTGGTGCAGGGCAACGTGATCGCCCACACGTACCCCCAGGGGCGTTTGTCGTCCACGACGGGATAGAACTCTCCCATAGATTCTTCGTAGCGCTCGCCTACATGGCGGAGCACGAAGCCCACATCGCACAACAGTCTTGGCTCGGTGAAGTGGTCTGTCTTGTGCTGTTGGTAGCCGTCGAACGGTAGGTCCGGCTGGTCGTCCCAGTTACGCAGCGGGTAATCGGCCAAGAGCTTGCCTGCAAGCGTCGCCACGGGTGAATAGTCGATGCCCCATGCTTGGATTCCGAGCCGTGCGGCTTCAAGGGGGATCATGGCCCGCCCGGAGAACGGATCGCACATCTTGGCTCCGTTTGTGTAGTGCTTCGCAAGCTCCTTACGTAACTCGCTGTTCTTGGCGTCGTAACCTTCCATCGCGCCGCGTGCCATCTTCTTGAGGCGTTCCTGCTCTTGTTCATCGTCTGGCCAGGGCAGTAGAGAGCAGATGACGGCTGCTTTCGCTTGAGCGAGAGGCCGGGATGCGAACCAGGGGAACAGGCTCTTCTCAGCGAACCCGGCACCCCATCCTTTGGCGGAATACTTGGACACCTCAGCGCAAGGGAACCATCGTTCGATCATCCGAGTGGTCATGGAGCTTCTCCTTGCCTGTCCAAGGCTGCTTTGAGTTCGCTTCCGCGCAGTCGCACGACGGACACGTCTGTGAAGCTGTCACGGAACACGCTCGCCGGGTCCTGCCAATGCCCGAACAGAGTGCCTTCGCCATCGAAGCATTTCTCCACGACATACAGCCAATACTCGTCGCCTAGTTGAGAAGCCATGGCGAGTTCGCCGCCTGTGAGCCTCACTCCGGCACTGGACGCGCTGCCCGCAAGCCCCTTCGCTTCGACGCATCGCTGCTCAGAGCCACGTTCGGCGTACAGGTCATAGCTGTGCCCCTCGGTATGCACATCGGTGACCGTCCACCCTTGGTCGGTGAGGTGGTTCGTGATGTGACGCATCGCGACTGCCTCGCTCTCAGGATCGGAGTCGTCGGCTTCATTGTCCTCTGGTTGGACAGCGACAACGTGTGCCCATCCGATTCTGCGAGGCTCACCGCAAACAACCTTCGCTACGGTCTTGGCTTCTTCGATGCGGGCTGCGATGGTTGCCTTGATCTTGTTTCTCTGCGCCAGTTTGGTTTCTCTGTCGGGTATCGGGTCGGTCAGGGCGTTCGGCAGTCGTCGCAGTTGCTTCCGCTGTTGATCGACCCACGAGTCGAGCCGTTCCGCTCGCCGGGAGCGCTCCTTGCCTGC
>JAKZTU010000394.1:0-13531 GCA_047516945.1 Acidimicrobiales bacterium | reverse complement strand
TTGGCGGAGGTGGACGGGAATCGAACCCGCCGGACGGGGATCACCCATCCCACCCGCTTTGAAGGCGGGGGAGCCCACCAGGCGCTCGGACACCTCCACACCAGACGCTACAGCCAAACAGGAAACTCTCGACGGTGTGGGATCGGTCGAGGCTCGATAGCGTCATCGGTATGTCGAAGAACCGTTTGCTTCTAGGTGTCGTGTTGATCGTGTTGCTGGTGTTGCTGGGCCGCAAGGTCAAAGACGTCTGATCCGGCGCGATCGGTGGTTGACACCGCCACCTTGCCAACTAGGGTGTGACATACAACTTCCCCGTTGAACGACTTCCCCCGTCGAACATTGAGTTCCGGGAGTTGTCGTGTTTAGTGTTTGCTGGTCATCCAAGGGTGGATCAGGTACCTCAGTCGTCGCCAGCGCGCTGCAAAACCGTGTCGCGGCGGTTGCTGCAGTCAGCCCAGCGGGAGGCCACAGAGTCCCCCGGCTCGGGCAGGGCGTCCTCGGGCCAGTGCGTGATCCGGTAGCACTGCCCCCCGCGGTCCGCGTACCCGACCTGATCAGGGATCATCAGTCAAGTATTCGATCCCTTTACCGACGCCTCAGTGATTGGCCATGGTTGTTGTCTATGGTCGAAATCGTTAGTCTGTTAGCCATGACGCCGAATAACGCTGCCCGGGTTGTTCCTGCAGGGGAGTTCAAGACCAAGTGTCTCCAGCTCATGGATGAGGTGGATCAGACCGGCGAATCGATCCTCATCACCAAGCGGGGTCGGCCCGTGTCGATATTGATGCCGGTCACATCCGAGGCGCCCGGCATCTGCGGTCGTTACAAAGACAGAATACGGCTACCCGACGAGGGCCTTCCCAAGGCGTTCACTGCCACAGAGTGGGCCGACATCATAGACAGCGCCGTAGCGGACGACATCGAATGATTCTCGATACCAATGCCCTGCTGTGGAGCATTGTTGGAGACACATCCAAGATCAGCCTCGAAGTGCAGGCAGAGATCGATGCGCTGGTCTCCATAGGCGATGCCGCGGTTTCAGCGATCACCTTTTGGGAGATGAGACACGCGCGCCGCAAGAAAAACCTAACGGCCGCGCTACCTCCGATTGCCGGGCTTCGACATGACCTGCTGCGCAGCGGACTGCGTGAGATTCCGCTCACGGGCGACGTCCTCATCGACGCCATCGAACTCGCTGACAGCGGCTTCCACGACGATCCGATGGACCAGATGATCGTGGCCACCGCACTGAGTGAGAATCTCCCCCTTGTCACCGCCGACCGACGAATACGAGGGTGGGCTGAGCAGACCGGCCGCTTGGAGATCGTTCCGCTTCGGTAGCCGCGCGCTGTCGGCACTCGACGAGCCTCCGGGCGACCGGCCGACTGCTCACCTCTGGCGGGCGTTCCCATTCGTCGAGGAAGCTGGACGCTCTTCGCCGACGCACTCGGAGTCCCAGTCCACGTTTCCGACACCGTGACATCTGACAACAATTCGTTGTTGACATCACCATTTGAAGCAATAGGGTGTGACACACAACTTCCCCGTTGAACAGCTTCCCCCGTCGAACATCGAGTTCCGGGAGTTGTCGTGTTTATCGTTTGCTGGTCGCCCAAGGGTGGATCGGGTACCTCAGTTGTCGCGGCCGCGCTGGGCTTGACGATTGCCTCATCAGGCCGTGAAACCCTACTAGTCGACACTGTCGGCGATCTTCCGATGGTCCTCGGCCTGCCGCCCGGCAACGGCGACGGATTGTCTGATTGGCTGCTCGCGCCATCCGATGTGTCCGCCGATGCGTTGTCGCTGCTCGAGATGCCCGCGGGTGAGCGGCTGCAACTCCTCGGCGCGGGGAATGCAACGCAGGAAGCGATCAATCCCGAGAGGACTGTGTTGGCCGCGGAACTCCTCTCGCGGTCTGCACGTTTGGTTGTGGTCGATGCGGGCAGCGCGGGCCCTCCTGATCCTTGGCTGGTGCAAGGGGCGAGCGTCGTCATGGTTATTCGCGCCTGCTACCTGGGGATTCAGGCTGCCCTCGCCCGACCGTTGGCGCTGGGAACCTCCGTCGTCGTTGTGGAAGAGCCCGGCAGGGCTTTGCGATTGTCAGATGTGACAGCAGTCTTCAACGGACACAAAGTCGTTGCCGTGCCCTGGGACCCGGCGGTCTCGCGTGCGGTGGACTCGGGCCTGCTGGCGCACCGTATGCCACGTTCGTTGAACCGCTTGAGCGAGTTGCTTGATGGCTGAAGCACTGACGGTTGATCTTGCCGCAACCGTTCACGGCGACCTCTTGGACCAGGGCGGCGGCACCGCCGAGATCTTCACCGCCATCTCTCGCCATGCGCCACTGTTGGGAGCCCGTGAACGGGAGTCGCTCCATCGGCAGGTCACGGCTCGTTTGGCCGGCCTCGGTCCCATCGAGCCGTTGCTGGTTGATCGCGAGATCAGCGAGATCATGATCAACGGACCCGGCGTGGTCTGGTTTGAGCGTCATGGGCGAATCGAGTCCAGCGGAGTGGTGCTCAACGAGACTGAACTGGAGTTGCTCGTCGAACGAATCGTTGCGCCGATCGGCCGGATTGTGGACCCACGACGGCCCTGGGTCGACGGGCGCCTAGCCGACGGCAGCCGAGTCAATATCGTGGCCGCACCCGTTGCCATCGACGGCCCCTACGTCACTATTCGGCGCTTCGTGCTGCGAGCCGAGGACGTGGCTGATTTCGGGCCACCAGCCGTTGCTTCGATGCTCGCGGAGTTGGTCACAAACCGGCGCAGCATCATCGTCAGTGGCGGTACGGGCGCCGGCAAGACCTCGCTGCTCAATGCTCTGGCCGCGCATGTGGCGAGCGATGCTCGGGTGATCACCATCGAGGATGCGGCCGAGCTTCGGCTCCGCCATCCCCATGTGGTGCGTTTGGAGGCTCGGGCGGACGGCATTGAAGGGGTGGGGGCCGTGGAGATTCGGGATCTTCTGCGCAACGCGCTGCGGATGCGTCCTGATCGCATCGTGCTCGGTGAGGTGCGTGGCCCCGAAGCGCTTGATCTGATTCAAGCGCTCAACACCGGGCATTCGGGGTGCCTGTCCACGATCCATGCCAACTCCCCGACTGATGCCTTGCGAAGGTTGGCGTCGTTGGTGATGTTGGCTGGAACCGGGCTGCCGCATGATGCGATCCGCGCCCCGATTGGTTCTGCAGTCGATGTTGTTGTGCAGGTTGAACGCACACCGTCAGGTGCTCGCGAAGTAGCAGCGGTTGTCGAGGTGGTTGACGGGGAGACGGTGCGCCCCCTGTGGTGTGGGGAGTGACTGTGGTGCGGGGAGTGACTGTGGTGCGGGGAGTGCCTGTGGTGCGGGGAGTGCCTGTGGTTCGGGGAGCGACGGTGAGTCGTGCCGAGCAGCGTCGGCGGGTTGCCGCGATCGGCCAACTTCCCGAGATGCTCGACGTGTTGGTGCGTGAATTGAGAGGCGGGCGCAACCTGCACGAAGCGATCCAGACGGCGTCATCGTTGCCGTCGCTGCGCGGTTTGGGGCTCGATACTCTGGTGACCCGCTTCGCTTCGGGTGAACGGCTGGTGGAGGCGCTCGACCGTTGGGCCGGCGAGTTGAACCATCCCGACGGTGATCTGGTTCGTGCTGTTGTGAGCCTCGGTTCGGTCACGGGTGGGGCGCTGGCGGAATCGATGGAGCGTGCCGCGTTGACTCTGCGGGAGCGGGCTGGGCTTGTTGACGAGGTGCGGGTGTTGACTGCACAGACCAGAGCCTCAGCGATGTTGCTGTTCGTCGCACCGATCGGCTTCTTGGTCCTGCTTCTGATGCTTGATCCTGCGAGCAGCGCGGCGGTTTTCACCACCGGTTTGGGTCAACTTTGCGTGGCGCTGGGGCTGGTGCTCGATGTGCTTGGTTTCGTGTGGATGCGGTGGCTTGTGGCGTCGGTGACCCGATGAGCGTTGTTCTGGTCGTCGGCTGTTGTGTGCTCAGTGCGGTGTGGTTTCGTCCCTGGCGTGTCCGGCCGCGGCCACTAGCGGAGTCTTTGCCCAAGCCGCGACTCCCCTCTGTGGGTTCATCTAGTGGTTCAACTGGTGGTTCAAAGAGAAGTAAAACTCGGCAGCGGGCGCTGCTCGTCGGGGTGATCTTTGGTGTGGTGATGGTGGGGTCTATGCAGCCGGTGTTGGTGGTTCCGCTGCTCTTTGTCTATGCGGTCGTGGTGGTGCGCGGCCGCCGCGCACAGGTCGATGATCACGCCAACGTGGTAAGAACCCTTCCCGAGGTCGTGGATCTCTTGTTGGTGGGGGTGGGCGCCGGTCTCACACCCAGAGAAACGCTGCAGCGTTGCCAAGCATGGTTGCCCGATCCGTTTGCAACAGCCGTGCACAGCGCGCTGGCGAGAGCGTCGGCAGGGGCGACCTTCGCCGATGCTCTCGACCGGGCCATGACGCCTCTCGGAGATCGGGTGCGACCGCTGGTGGCGGCGCTCAATGCCGGTGAACGCGATGGCTCAATGCTCGCAGGAGGCTTGTTGCGGGTGAGTGACGAGGCTCGTCGTCGGCGGCGTGTAGCTGCACAAGAGCGAGCGCGGCGTGTGCCGGTTGCGATGCTCGGACCGCTGTTGTTGTGTGTGCTTCCCTCATTCGCATTGCTGACCTTGGTTCCGTTGGTGCTGGGATCTCTCAGCGACCTCGGTGTGGTCGTTTAACGCAGTTTTGCCCAATACACCAGAGCACTAGCCGCTTCCCCCGACACATCAGAAACAGTACGAAACAGGAGGAAGCGGATGTTATTGCGTCAATGGGTGGCGATCGAGGTCACCCTGTACACGGTCGTTGTTGCGGCGAAGGCGCGGTTACAAGACGACAGGGGTCAGGCGACTGCCGAGTATGCGCTAGTGGTGCTTGGTGCGGCCACGGTGGCGATGATGTTGATTGCCTGGGCCACGTCCACGGGCAAGATCTCGTCTCTGCTCAACAAAGTCGTCAACTCGATAGCAGATCGGGTTTCGTGAAACGACGCTGTAGCAAAAGCAGGGGCCAAGCAACCGTTGAGTTCGCGTTGCTTCTCCCAGTCGCGGTTGTCGCGCTGCTGGTCATTGCCCAGATCGGACTGGTGGTTCATGCCAGGGTGATGCTCACTCACGCTGCTCGTGAGGGGGTCCGGGTTGCCGCGGTCGGTGGATCGGACGCTGAAGTCACCGCCGCGGTGGTCGATGCCGGTTCGCTTGACCCTGCTCAGCTCACAGTCGCTGTTACCCGGGATGCCTCGGTGGTCCGCGTGCTGCTCGTCTACGAGATGCAAACCGATGTCTCAGTTGTTGGTGCCATTCTCAACGACCCCCGGATGTCGTCGGTGGCCGCCATGTACCGAGAACAGTGACCGTGCCCTTCGGGCACTGTATGAACCAGCAACGCGTGCTGGTCAGATACGGTTTCTGGAGTGCATTTGACTCAGACATTTCGCGAGGGGCCGTGGTCGGTCACTGCTGTCGCGGGAGAACTTGATGTCGTCGGCGGACCCGAGTTGCGGCAACACGTGATGGCTCAGGTGCGCGAAGGCAGTCATCGTCTGGTGCTTGATCTCAGCGGAATTGACTTCATCGACTCGTTTGGACTCGGGGTGATCGTGGGTGCCCTCAAAAGAACACGACTCCTTGACGGCGACCTGCGCATAGTGGTACCCGGGCCTCGGATTCGTAGAATTTTTGAAGTGTGCGACCTCGACCGTGTGTTCGAGCTTCATCGAACCGTGCAAGAAGCAGTCTCGGCCCAATGACCCGAGGCACCCAATGACCCGAGGCAAAGGTCTCTCCGAGGCATCCGACCCGGCAAGCTCCGACGCCGACAGCACTTACACTGGCGAAGTTGTCCTCGCCATCCCGGCTCTCACCGAATATGTGTCGCTTGTGCGGTTGGTGGTGTCCAGCGCTGCGCAAATCCACCCCTACATCGAGCCGGAACGGATCGATGATCTTCGGATAGCTGTTTCCGAGGCCACGACCAATGCCATCCGCGCTCACGAGAGCACTGGAACCGCCGCGCAGATCAGGGTCACTTGCAACGTCGCGGAGGATCACATTGAAGTGATAATCCGCGATCACGGTAAAGGTTTCGACCTGGACACCCTGCCAAATCTCCCCGAACCGGATTCACCCGATCGGCTTCTCCATGAATCGGGGATGGGGCTTCGGTTAATGCAGATGCTGGCCGACGAGACAGACATTTATCCTTCCTCATCTGGTACCTACGTTCGCTTGGTGTTCCACGGAACTAGACGTCGCCGCGCCATCATGGGCGGATAGCGTCTCGCATTGTCATGTCCGACGATTCGCCCCAACAGTTGTCGCCCAAACGGCGAAGCCGAGAACTTAGATTTGTTGAAGCGCTAGGTCGTCCATTGCGCAGGTTCCTGCGGATCCAAGCCGCGGGCGGGATCTTGTTGCTGGGAGCCACGGTCAGCGCCCTGATTTGGGCCAATTCGTCTTACAGCGACGTGTACCACGAGATTCTTGAGACCCACATTTCGATAGAGATCGGCTCTCATGTCCTGCTTGACTTAGCGCTCGAAGCTTGGATCAACGACGCCTTGATGGCCATCTTCTTCTTTGTTGTCGGCCTTGAAATCAAACGGGAGTTCGTGGTTGGGACGCTCCGGGATCCCCGGGCGGCCGCTCTTCCGGCGATCGCTGCGATTGGGGGGATGGTCGTTCCAGCCGGAATCTACTTCTTCTTCAACCCCAGTGGCATGGGTGCAGACGGTTGGGGTATTCCCATGGCTACCGATATTGCCTTTGCCGTCGGTGTGGTGTCCCTGCTCGGATCTCGTGTGCCGAGCGCGATGAAGGTGTTCTTGCTCACCCTTGCCATCGTCGACGACATCGCCGCGATTGCGGTCATTGCAATTTTCTATACGAGCGACCTCTCCGTCGGATGGCTGCTCGCCGCGGTTGCTGCCATTTTTGTGGTGGTTGGCATGCGTCGAGTGGGGGTTGCGTGGACTCCCGCCTATGTGGTCGTGGGGTTTTTCTTGTGGTTCGCGGTGCATGACTCGGGGGTTCACGCCACGATCGCAGGGGTGATCTTGGGTTTGCTCACGCCAGCTCGTCCACTAAATCAGCTACAACCCGATGAAGAGCCGGTTCTCAGTGCGTTGCGTGGTGATGCGAACGCCATGGTCATCCGCCGTGCGAGTGTCGAGTTGAAAGACCAAGTTTCGGTGGTTGAACGGCTTGAAGACCTGCTCCATCCAGTCTCGAGTTTCCTGATCATTCCAATCTTTGCTTTGGCCAATGCTGGGATCGAACTGTCGACCGAAACCATTTCCGATGCCGCGACCAGTCCGATCACAATGGGCATCGCCGTTGGTCTGGTTTTCGGCAAGCTCATCGGTGTCACTCTTGCCACATGGCTCGGCGTGAAGTCGGGGCTGACATCGCTGCCACCGTCGGCCACCTGGACCCATGTCATCGGGCTAGCGGCCACAGCAGGCATTGGTTTCACAGTGTCGCTGTTCATTGCTGGTCTGGCGTTTTCGGACCCGCTACTCACCGAAGCGAAGATCGGTATCGTCGGTGCGTCGCTGGTCGCCGCGGTGATCGGATCGTCGATTTTGTTGCGCGCGAAAGAGGTCGAAGAAATCGAGACAGACGACCCGATGTTGGTGGGTACCGCCAGCCCCTAGTGTTGCGTGGCTACATTCGAGGGCTACATTGCCCGACACGTGTCCTCCCGTTTGGATTGATTGTTCCCTGTGACCAACGCTCTAGTTATTGTCGAATCGCCTGCCAAGGCCAAGAAGATCGCGGAGTTTCTTGGCGCCGGCTACACCGTTGAGTCGTCGATCGGTCACATTCGCGACCTTCCGCGCAATGCCGCGGAGGTGCCTAAGGCCTACAAGAACGAGCCTTGGGCGCGCACCGGTATCAATGTTGATGACGGGTTCAAACCGCTGTATGTGGAGAACGCCGACAAGAGGGCGCACATTCGGCTTTTGAAGCAGTTGGTCAAGAACAGCGACGAGTTGTATCTGGCGACTGATGAAGATCGAGAGGGCGAGGCGATCGCTTGGCATCTCATTGAGGTGCTCAATCCCCAGATACCGGTCAAGCGGATGGTGTTCCACGAGATAACGCCTGCGGCGATAGCAGCCGCTGTCAACTCTCCCCGGGAGCTTGATCGCAAAATGGTCGACGCTCAAGAGGCCCGGCGTATCCTCGACCGACTCTACGGATATGAAGTTTCTCCGGTGCTCTGGAAAAAAGTGCTGCCGCAGCTGTCGGCAGGACGGGTCCAGAGCGTCGCCACACGTATCGTGGTTCAGCGTGAGCGCGAAAGGATGGAGTTTCAAGCCGCAAGCTATTGGAGTGTGAGGGGTACTTTTGCGGCGCTCGAGGGCGACACACGAGCATTTGCGGCGTTGCTCAGTTCCATTGACGGCGTGAAACTGGCCAGCGGTCGAGACTTCGGCGACGATGGCCGACTAGCTCGCGAAGACGTGACAGTGCTCGACGAATCCGCCGCATCCGAACTTGTCGGCGAACTAGAGGGTGTGCCCTATGAGGTCCGGTCCCGTGAGTCCAAGCCCTATCGCCGACGTCCCGCAGCCCCCTTCATAACCTCGACCTATCAGCAAGAAGCGGGTCGCAAGCTGAAAATGTCGGCCCAGATGGCGATGCGTGCCGCGCAGGGCCTTTACGAAAAGGGCTATATCACCTATATGCGAACGGACAGCACGACGCTGTCCGAGACGGCACTGCAAGCGGCTCGTGCCACCATCAAGAACCGTTACGGCAGCCAGTATCTGCCCGACACTGCTAGGCGGTACACCAAGAAATCGAAGAACGCTCAGGAAGCTCACGAAGCGATCCGACCCGCTGGTGAATCGTTTCGCTCACCTGAAGAAGTCGCCTCAGAGGTTCCCCGTTCAGAGGCGCGGGCCTATGAGCTGATCTGGAAACGAACCGTTGCTTCTCAGATGACCGACTGCACGGGCGAAACCGTGCAACTTCGACTTGGTGCTACGAGTCACAGTGGAACCGATGTGGTATTCAGCGCCAGTGGCACAGTGATTTCGCACCGTGGTTTTCGCGAAGTCTACGAAGAAACTTCCGATGGATCCGGTGACGAAAACGAAGAACGGCGTCTGCCTTCGATAAACCGAGGAGACGGGGTTCGTGCAAGGGGTCCGCTGGAGACCGAAGGGCACGAAACGACCGCGCCGTCTCGCTATACAGAAGCTTCGCTGGTCAAACGGCTTGAAGAACTCGGCGTTGGTCGTCCTTCCACGTATGCGTCGATCATCAGCACGATCTTGGACCGCGGGTACGTCTGGAAGAAGAGCTCGGCCCTGGTTCCTTCTTTCACCGCGTTCGCGGTCGTCAACTTGATGGAGAGGCACTTCCCCAACCTGGTTGATTATCGCTTCACCGCCCAGATGGAAGACGACCTGGACAAGATCGCCAACGGCGCCGAAGAGTCCGAACCCTGGTTGACACGCTTTTATTTTGGAGGAGGCGAAGGCGCCGAACCTGGTTTGAAGGAGAAGGTGTCGACTCGCCTTGCCGATATCGACGCCAGATCGATCAACACGATTCCTCTGGGGATGAGCGACGACGGCCAACCGATCGTCGTACGGGTCGGCCGTTACGGCCCGTATGTGCAGCGTGGCGATGCCGAGGACAACGGTGCCAATAACGGCAACAACACTGCTTCAATCCCAGAGGATCTTCCGCCCGATGAACTAACCCTCGAAAAGGCGCTTGAATATCTTGAGATGCCCAAAGCTGGACGCATACTGGGCACCGATCCGGCGACCGGCATGAACATCTATGCCAAAGCCGGCCGCTTCGGCCCGTACGTGCAGGTTGGTAACAGCGACGAGCAGGATCAGAAACCGAAGTCGGCCTCGTTGTTTGCGACGATGACTCTGGAGCGGGTCACGCTTGCAGATGCCCTCCAGCTTTTGTCGCTGCCGCGCACAGTGGGCACCGATCCAGCAGATGGAGAGGTCATTACCGCCCAGAACGGTCGTTACGGTCCCTACGTAAGCAAAGGTTCTGACAGTCGCAGCCTCGACAACGAAGAACAACTCTTCACGGTGACGCTTGAGGAGTGTCTGGCGCTGCTCGCACAACCCAAGCGCCGGCGTGGTCAGGCTCCCAAACCGCCGTTGCGCGACATGGGCGAAGATCCAGATACCGGTAAGGCAATGGTGGTGAAGGACGGCCGTTTTGGCCCTTATGTCACCGACGGCGAATACAACGCGTCTCTCCGTAAAGGCGACACAGTCGAGGAGTTGACGATCGAACGTGCCGCGGAATTACTGGCCGACAGACGCTTGCGAGGCCCTGCCAAGAAGGCCACCAAACGCGCCGCTAGCAAAAAGAAGGCGACCAAGAAGACCACCAAGAAACCGACCAAGAAGGCGACCAAGAAGCGCGCAACCTAGCCGTTGAGCGCGTTCGCGCCACGACGGTCTAGTCTCGCGCGGTGGACGAGCAGACCCCTTCCAGTAGCGCCACCCGGTTGGGGGAGGCGCTGGAGGTTGCTCGCGAACGGGGCCGCATTGAGGCGATGTTCGGCTCAATGGAGTTCTTTCGGCTTTGGATCGCGCAGGTAATCTCCGCCACTGGCGACTGGTTGGGTCTGATTGCCATTATCTCGTTGGCCGGTCGACTCAGCGATGGCTCTGCGGGCACGGCCATTGCTCTGGTCCTCGCGGCCCGGATAGCACCAGGGTTCTTCCTCGCCACCGCCTCCGGGGTGCTTGTAGATCGACTCGACCGAAAGCGGGTGATGCTGGTCTGTGACGTTTGTCGGGCCTTGGTGCTTTTCTCGTTGCCGTTTGTGGACAGCTTGCTGGGACTCATCGCTGCTTCGTTCGTTCTGGAGATATGCACGATGATGTGGTCACCGGCCAAGGAGGCGGTGGTCCCCAACATCGTTCCCACCGAGAAGCTGACGACTGCGAACTCCCTGAACGTCGCGGCTGCCTACGGCATGTTCCCGGTCGCTGCCGGGATTGCCGCATTGCTGGCCAAACTCGCCGAATCCTTCAGTGACGAGGGCTGGGTCAATACCTTCCGACTGAATCAGGAAGGTCTGGCTTTTTATGTCGACGGTTTCTCGTTCTTGGCCACGGCGCTCATCGTCTGGACCATTGCTATTCCACGTCGCAGCAAAGAAGAGCGACGAGAGGGAGGCGTCAGCAACTTGGATCTTGGCGGTGCCATGCGTGAGCTACGCGAAGGATGGCAGTTCATTGCCGTGAACCCGATCGTGCGGGCAGTCAACGTAGGTTTAGCAGTAGGAGTGATCGGCGGAGGAATGTTGGTACCGCTTGGCGCGTTGTTCGTCAACGATGTCATCTCTGGCGACGAAGCCGATTTCGATCTCATTCTCTTCGCTCTCGGAGTGGGAATGGCGTTGGGCGTGATCACGGCGAGTGTGCTGCAAAATCGCATCAATCGGTCTGCGGTCTTCCCTGTGGCGCTTATTTTGGCTGGCTGCTCGATGTTCGTCACCGCCTCGTCGTCCCTGCTGGTGATTGTGGTACCCGTGATTGCGGTCGTCGGGTTTGCTGCGGGCCCGATTTACGTTTTGGGCTTCACACTGTTGCATGAGCATGTTGAAGACGAATTGCGGGGTCGCATTTTCGCATCGCTGTTGGTGCTCGTACGTTTCTGCTTGCTGTTGGCGCTGGCCGTCGCTCCACTGCTGTCGGGGGTCCTCAATGTGCTTTCGGATCGCTGGTGGGACGCCGACTGGGACTTCTTCGGCGTCACGATTGCCGTGCCCGGCGTTCGCCTAACTCTGTGGCTCTCTTCGGTTACGGTCCTAGCGGCCGGAGTTCTTGCGTCCTGGAGTCTCCGAGCCAAGGGGATCAAGTCTGCGGAACTTGTAGCACCAAAAGGAGACAGCCGTTGACTGGCTCCTTGATCGTGTTTGAAGGAATCGACGGTTCAGGCAAGTCAACCCAGGTTCGCAGGCTCGCCCAGCGTCTCGACTTCGACGTTACTTTTCAATTTGGGGCGACCGACGTGGGCAGCGCCATTCGTTCGATTCTTCTCGATTCATCCATTGATTGTCTCGACGATCGAACCGAAGCACTTTTGATTATCGCCGACAAGGCACAGCACGTGAGCGAGATCGTGCGACCTGCCCTCGCTAGCGGACGCACCGTCATCTCCGATCGTTACTGTGCGTCGACTTTGGCATATCAGGGCTACGGTCGCGGACTCGACCTGCAACTGCTCGACGCGATGATGCATTTCGCCACGCAGGGCTTGGAACCGGACCTCACTGTGCTGCTCGATATCAGCGTTGCGGTGGCACTGGAGCGGCTTGGGGATCAGCGAGATCGGATTGAGCGTGCAGGGATGGAGTTCTATCAGCGGGTCCGAGACGGCTACCTCAAACTCGCCGCGCAACACCCGGACTCTTGGGTCGCGATCGACGCCGACGGCACTGTCGATGAAGTCGCCGCTCGGGTTGAGTCTGAGGTCAATGATTGGCTGGCCGCCCACTCATGACTTCTGAACCGTGGGAGTCGCTGATCGGTCAAGCCGAAGCCGCGCGCCGTCTGCGTGCGGCGGTGTCGTCACCGGTTCACGCCTATCTGTTCGTTGGCCCCCGAGGAGTCGGGAAACGCCAGGCTGCACAGATCTTCGCTGGAGAGTTGCTGGCCGACGCCGACCCCGACGGAGCGAGCCGTCACCGGCGTTTGGCGAGCAAGTCGACCCACGCCGACATCGTTGTCTTCGCGCCGTCGGGCAACAACTTGCGCCTCGGCTCGCGAACCGACCCGGGTGAGATCCCGGCAATCATTTCCGAGGCGACCCGTTCGCCCACAGAGGGCACTCGCAAGGTTGTGATCGTTGAGGAGTTTCAGTCGGCTGATGCACCGGCCTCATCGGCGCTGCTGAAACTTGTGGAAGAGCCGCCACAAACCACGATCTTCGTGTTGCTGGCCAGCGATGTGCCGCCTCATCAAGCAACGATTGAGTCTCGCTGCTTGCGGATCGATTTTCTGCCCGTTAACGCCGAGGCCATCGCCGAAGCCCTCGTCGCCGAAGACCTAGCCGATGCCGAGAAGGCCAAGGTCGTGGCGGCAGCGGCCAACGGCAGCGTGGACAGGGCCCGTTTGCTGGTGCTTGATGAAAGACTCGCCTTCCGACGCGATGCCTGGTGGTCAGTTCCTGACCGTCTCAACGGCAGCGGTGCCGCGGTAGCGGCCGTTGTGGAAGAACTCAGAGGCCTGATTGACGATGCCGCGGAGGTCAAAGTTGCTCAGCATCAGCGGGAACTCGAGGAGTTGAACCAGCGTGAAGAACAACTCGGGACGCGTGGCTCTGGTCGACGCGCCGTTGAGGCTCAACAACGGCGTGAGCTTCGGCAGTTCCGTACGGAGGAACTGCGGTTCGGTTTCGCCACGCTCGCGGCCCGCTACCGCGAGCTGGTCGTGGCCGAGTTGGGTGGTGAGGTTGCTCTTGAGGCGGTCGATCGCCTCAGTCACAGTACCGATGCGCTGATCCGCAACCCCAACGAG
>JAKZTU010000393.1:0-8046 GCA_047516945.1 Acidimicrobiales bacterium | reverse complement strand
TCTCCATTACACCCCAACGACGCCCGACCGAGTGGTTTAGTTCCCTCCAATTTCTCGGGCTTCTTGGATGGGTGAGGAGACCGGAGACTTTGCTAGCGGACTTTGCTAGCGGACTTTGGCAAGGATCTCGTCGGCGTACCATTGCAGTGCGCCGAGTTTCTCCTCGAGTGGTTGGGTGTCGGGTCCGGGCGAATAGGCATCGCGGAATCCGACGATCACATCTGTGACACCAGCGGCTTCGAGACGCTCTATACCCTCGGGGGAGTAGGCGTCGACACTGATGGCGAGGACATCAAACCGCAGATCGGCCCGACCGTGGCGATGGCGAGACTCCTCAACCACCGACATCATGCGCGCTAGTTCGCCGGGGTCTCCTCCGGCGTGGATCCAACCGTCTCCCAGCCGCCCGGCACGTTCAAGGGCTAGCGCGGAATGTCCGCCAACGAGGATCGGAACTCTCTGTTCGGGAACCGGACAGAGCTGAATATCAGGAACCTCGTAAAACTCGCCTGAGTAGCCGAAGAACTCCCCGGTTTGGAGTCCGTTGATGACCTCGATGCACTCGTCCATACGTGCGCCACGCCGCTCCCAACCCACGCCGGTCACGTCATAGTCCTCGCGCCAGGGGCTGGTGCCAACGCCGAACCGGAAACGCCCGTTGGTAATCACGCCCACCGATGTGACCTGCTTGGCTACCAGCACTGGGTGACGGATCGGAAGTTTCACGACGAACGTGGTGAAACGGATGCGTTCGGTGATGGCCGCCAGAGCAGGGATCAAAGAGAAGGGCTCAATGAACGGTTTGTCCTCGAGAAACTCGCGGCTGCCATCGGCGTTGTATGGGTACTTCGTGTCGGCGTCGAGGGGGTAGCAGATCGAGTCGGGAATGACGAAATTGTCGAATCCCGCAGCTTCTGCCGCCTGCACGAGTGGTGCATACATTGTTGGGTCAATCATGGACTCCGCGTACGAGAAGCGCATCACAAGAGCCTAACGTCTGAGGTGGTTGCCCTAGAAGTTCGGGCGCGCTCAGAGATTGGGCCAGCGGCGAGTTCGTTGGCGCGCCCGGCGCGAGCGATCGCCAAGAGCCCAAGCCCTGCGCCAAGCTCCTGTTGAGGGACCGGTAAGTCCGGGCGTGGTGCCCGCGTGGGCTCTGATGCGGGCTCGGTACCAATCCGAGGAAGCTTCATCGGCAAGTGCTGACACTTCGGCCTCAATACGGGCCGCGAAGCGAACGGTGTTCTCGTCTTGGTTTGGCCGCAAGGGCTTGCCGAAAGTGACCGATGTGGTTGAGGGACGGGGCAGCGATTTGCCTTTCCGCAATATTCGCCCAGTGCCCTCAATGTGGATCGGCACAACAGGTCTCCCAGACTTTTGCGCCAAATATGCGGCTCCGCCCCGAAACGGCTGACCCCAACCGTCGGGACTGCGTCCGCCCTCGGGAAACAGCAGCAGGCTCCAACCTTGTGCAACCAGATCGGCCGCCTGATCTGCGGAACGACGGCTGACCCGGCTGCGCTCGATCGGAATCGCGCCGATCACCAACGAAGACAACGCTGAAGTCAAACGCGTCCCAAAAAAGTAGTCGGCCGCGGCGCCCACCAGGATCTGGTGACGCCACGGTTCGGGAATCGACGTCAACAGCAACGGCGTGTCGAGGTGGCTGTGATGGTTCGCGGCAAAGATGGCCGGGCCTCGTAGCGACGCCAAACGGTCCTGTCCTCGACGGTCCGGTGCTGCCAGTCCAGAGACGGCCAGTCGCATCGGGCCTTCCACGATCGCGGCCCTCGCCAACCGAGCCGGGTACTTGCGAGCCCAGCTAGCGTCATAGTCGGCACCACGGTTGATGATCTTGGGAGCAGGAGCGACGCCTCGAGGCGTTGACGGCGCCCGGTAGGGAAACCCGAGGGCCCGATAACGGCGAATCGGTGAAAGTCCGCTCGGTACAGGGGGGAGGCTGAGTTGCTTGGCTAGGCGGCTCATGTCACGTCTGCCATAAGAATCGGCGGGTTGTGCAAATGGGTGACCGATGGATGCGGGCCGACCACATCGCTGGCCATCTCCAGCGCGTCTTGCATGGTCGAAGCTGGCTGAAAGCCGAGGCGGCGGACCGACCGCGGATCACCGCCGACAACAATGACCCGGCCGAGCCATTGCAACGCATGAGCCCCCCAGTACCACATATAAAACGGGTGAACTCCGTGGTATGCGTAGCTGTTGCGATACAGGTGGATGTACCACTCGTCGTAGGCGAACTGTTCCTCGTAGCGTTTTTCGATCTCCGCCGGATCGGTGGTGTCGGACAGCACCTGCTCAAAGAAATCGATGTAACTCGGGTGATGGACCGGATGGAACTCCCACGGTGTGGGATGGCTCATAATCACCACACCGCCTTCGCGCACCAAAGGCTTGCCGCGGTACAGATTGAAGAAGTAGCCGAGCCCGAGACACATGACCAAGATCGGGTTCATCACCGAGTTGACGTTGTAGGGACAGATGTAGGGGAGACCGAAGGTCAACACATCGGTTTGCCCTTCAACGGGCACGAGGTGTTGCGCGAAGACGTTCTCCAGGGTCTGCTGATGGACGGCGTCTACCTCACCAGCCTGCACGGATGTGAGTTCATACGGCGCCTCCCATGCCTGGAAAATCTTGCGCCGGGCGGCCGCGGGCATCACTTCAAGGGCATTTTTCATACCGATGAAGGTCGCCCGGTCGCGAGCCGACCACTCCCATTCGCGTTTCTGCAAGACCGACAGGGGGCCGTCGTAGCCGAAAGTGTTGTTGTTGATGGTTGTCTCGATCTGGAAGATCCGGGGTCCGTGAGCCTTGATAACTTCGCCTTGGCGCCAGTTTGAGTGATGCAATTCCGAGGAGTGGCGATCCATGAAACTCTTCGAGTTCTGCATCGTCGCCACATTGTGGTGATGGCGCACACCCGCGTAGTCCGACAGTCCGGTGGCTGTCGACTTCCAACCGCCGTCCATCGAGACGATGTTCAAGTTGACGTAAATCAGCAGATCCGATTCGGCTGCTCGGCGGTTCATGGTCACTTGCTCGTCGTGGCGGGTCAGGCCCAGCTCGACCATGCCGTCGGGATCTTCGGCATCATGGTTGTAGAGAGTTTCGTGGGGCGCGAAAGCGTCGTAGATGCGATCACCGAGCGCGTGACGGAACTCGGCTTCGGTCATGCGGCGATGCAAAGCCAAAGCGGCGATCAAGTGGACATCGTCGACGGATGCCGCGGCTGCCATGTCGAGAACCTGCTCAATGATCCGCTGTCGGATGTCGGGTTGGCGCATCGAAGGAAGCGGCAACGACAGATCATCGAAAGCAATCGTCAACTTCATGCCCGGCCACAGCAGCGTAGGTAACGGATCCTCATCTAGCGGGTTGAGCAGGGCTTGACGGATCGCCTCGTCGGGATCATCAAGACCGGGCAGAGGCTCGGCGGGATATATAACCCGACTGCGGTCTGCCGGCAGCTTTTCCAACCGGAATTGTTCGCCGTGGTGGAACAGGATCGGGGGAGTTGACTTGTCGACGTCAAGCACAAAGCCAGGCCGAGGCGCTTTGCGGCGAGGATCAGACGGCATGAGCAGTCACCGCCCTCTGTCGATGGGCCGCTGGGCCCCGGTTGGCACGAGGGCCGATGGGAAGTAAACGATTGGGGGCACCTGCGGATTTCGTCCAGTGCTCAATCAGCCAGCCTCGGCGACGAGCGATCGAAGCGAGCTTCGTTTCGGCGTTGACAGCCACCGGGAAGCCGACAGCTTCAAGCATCGGCAGATCTGAGCTGCTGTCGGCATATGCCACCGCTTGACTCAGATCGAGATTGTGAGTCTCAGCAAAATCCACAAGAGTCTGATAGCGAGCCTCGCCGGTCGGGGGAACGGCGGTGAGCTGACCGTCGTAAGAACCGTTGGTTGTGGTCATCTCTGCGGCGATCATGTGATCAAACAGAGGGCGTAGCGGTTCGACTACAAAGTCCAAAGCCCCGGTAATCAGCAACGTCTTGTGGCCCAGAGCGCGATGTTGACGAACCCTGCGAATACCAGCGGGGAACGACTTGGTGATTAACAAGTCGCTGAGCATCTCGCGCGAGTCACGAGCCATTAGTTCAACGGAAGCTCCCTCGAAACGCCGGTAAAAGTAGCGCAGGAAATCGCTGCGATCCTGACGGTCCAGCGAAAGCAACGCAGGTGCTTCTCGCAAGGTCTTCACGGTGAAGCTTATACGGTCAGCGACATTGAGATGACGAGTGGCCAGCCATGCGTAACTTGCCACGACGTTGCTGGCGATCAGCGTGTTTTCGAGATCGAATACGGCTAGTTGCCGCTCGGGCGAGAGCACCTGCTTGCGCAGACGAGTGGACCGCGACTCGCTGCTCTTGGCGCCAGGTTGCATCTTGAGGCGGGCCTGTTTCACCATCGCCGGGAGATGAACAGTCTGAACATAGGTCGGCCAATCAATGACTCGCGGGTCCATGCAGAAATCACGCCGGTCTTCTTCGTCGAGTGATTCCCAAAGCGCATACATCCGGTCAAGCCGATAGAGCGCTTCGCATTCTGCGTAAGCCCCATAAAGCTCGACGTATCCGTTGGCCCGCTCAAGCTGCTCTTTGCGCTCCTCTAGTTCGGCACTGAAGTCTGCCTGCTTGCCCCTCAGCGGGAGCACGTGGAGAACTCGCTCTGTTAGATCGAGACTTCTGCGAGCGCGCCCCAGTTGGCGAACCACCCGACCGCGCCCTGGAAACGACCATTCGGGAACCGAAATCGGCTGATTTCTTTCGTCGTAGACCGGGTGCTCGTTGAACCAGCTACGAACCAGGTCAACCAACTGCCCGTACATCAGCGGGTTTGCCGCGCCCGAGGCGATCTGCACGACATCAGGTTTGGGCATTTGGGCTTCGTCGCGTTCTGGGCCACGAGCCGCGACCGCGAGAATCGTGGCGACAACTAGATCGACGGGAATGATGTCGACCACACCTTCGGGAACACCCGGGAACTCCTTCAGCAGACCGCGGGCATAAGCGGCGATGACCGGTTCGGCCATACGGAAGCCCCGAATCCATCCAGGTGACGGTTCCGCGAACGCCGACTCAATGATCGACGGGCGCACGATGCTCACCGGTACGCCTTCGCTGGTTTCGACGAGGGCGCGCTCTCCAAGAGCTTTGGTGAATGCGTAGGCATCCGGAAAGCCCAGGCTGCCAGCCCGCGATCGGCCCGCGTTTGTCAACTGTTGTCCGACCCACTTTTGGCGGAGTTGTTCGACCTTGTCGGTGAGGGCTGGGCCACCGGCAGCACCGAGACTTCTGCGAGCCTGTTTTGCCAGTTCGCTGAGGCGATCGGGCGTGCGACTTGCCTGTTCGGCATCGATTCGGGCGCGCCGGGCGCTTTCGACTTCAGTCTGCCAAGCCACATCCACGAAGAATGGCGACTCATCAAGGAGTTCTTCGGGAGCGCTACCGCGGCGACTGCCTGCTACATAACAGGTGGACACCGCGATCAGATGTGCCGGTTCGCCGTTAGCGAGTCCCCCTCGAGTGGGTTCTTCGCGTACGGCCGCCGCTTGGCGTATGGCCGCGGCGACTCTCATTGGCCCGAGCAGGTTGATCTCGACCGCATCGTCAAGAGCTGAGTCGAAACTGACTGTGGCAGCGGAGTGAATGACGATGTCGCAGGTGGAGAGCAACCGAAGGCCTTCGGGGTCAAGACCCAACCCGTCGACACCAACATCGCCTGCCACAGCAAAGACTCGGCGTTTGCACATCTCCTCAAAGGTCTCGTCGCTCTCATCGTCGAAGGTGTGTCGAATCCGCTCGAAGGCGTCGTTGCGGAAGATGTCTCGATCCACCCGGTTTTGTGCTCCCCGGCGTCCGGGTCGCACTACCAGAACCAGTTCGCTTTCAGGGACCGCGCGAAGGAATCGTTCGACAAGCGCGGTGCCCAAAAAGCCGGTTGCGCCGGTAATGGCGATGCGCGTCTTGTTCAACTCCTTTGAAATCACAGTACTTGTTATAGCAAAACTCTCTACCAAATGGTAGAGAGAAGGCATGAACAATTTTGTGCCGACCCGTCAGCGTGTGCTGGATGCGGCACTGTCTGCGTTCGGTAGCGACGGCTATGCGGCCACCTCACTGGACGCCTTGGCCGACCAACTGGGTGTGCGAAAGCAGACCATTCTCTACTACTTCCCATCGAAACAGGTGCTGTTTGATTCGGTGATTGATGCCGCCGCGCAAGACCTTGTTGAACTTTTTGAACAGGAGGCATCGCGGGGCCTGACCGGTATTGATCAAGTAGAGGCAATCGTTCGTCGAATCTTCCGGCTAGCGGTCAACCGGCCTGAACTTCTGGGGCTGGTCAGAGAAGTCACCCGCCCGGGATCGATAACGGTGGGACGCCTTAGCGCTCACGTCGGCCCGACTGTCGACCGGGCCCGCGAGTTCCTTGAGCGTGAGATGACCGCAGGCCGCCTGCGCCGCTCCGATCCCTCGATGCTTCTGTTGTCTCTGTACTCAACCGTGGTTGGTGTTGCCAGTGAACTCGAAGTTCAGCGAGCAATGGGCATTCCCCCATCCCGGCGCGCTACCGTCGTCCGCCGCACGGAGCTGACCCGCTTTCTGCGCGCCGCCCTTGCCCCGACGGACTCGCCTGCGCCCTCGCAATAGCGCTTTTGCTGCTCACGATCTTCAGTCTGGGTTGACAGGCCCCTCAGTCTGGGTTTACGGGCAACGTGTCAGGAGGCAAGGGCACGTTGGAGTCGAGGTAACGGCGCAGTTTCTCAGCGTCGCAATCCCCGCAGAGCCAGACGATATTGAGTGACTGAATGGAAAGTTGAGTGCCACGGCTCTTGTCGAGCGTGGCCTGCCAGGCGGCTCTCACATTGGTTGTTTGGCACTGTGGGCAGCGTGGATTCATGTCCCGCTCCCAAACCAAACCGCATTCGCCGCAAGTCACGGTAATGGTGCCGTCAACATTGTTGCCCTTGAGGTTTTCTTCTTCCTCGCAGTGCGGACAGGCGACGATAGGCACCTCTGAAGGCTAGCGACCCGTGGCCCGAGCGGCCCGGTGAGCGAAGCGAACAAGAGCGGGACATAAAGGGTGTGATCAAGTGGGGGCTTCGCGCGGGGGCTCGGGGTTCTCATCGAATGCCCGCTGCACATCGCCGAACGTGAGATCGGGTGTGATAGCAACCGCACCAACACGTTTCGGTTTTGGAGGGGGTTGTTTGCGCGCCTGCCGAGCCACAAGATCGGCTTCGCGGCGTCCGGAAGCAAAACGGAAGTAACGGACGGTGATCAACGCCCAAAGGTAGAAGCCTCCGATGACTTTCATCACCGCACCGGCGGCTTGTTGGTCGTCGGTCGGGGAAATTCCCCAGAGTGGCTCAGCATGGTCATAAGCCGAGTAGACAACTCCTTCCGCGAACGTCAACCACCCTGCGGGCACGGTCGGGACGATAGAGCTAGTGAACAGGTAGATCATCTTGCCGGGTTCACTCATCTGAAGTTCGGGGAGCGGACCGACGACCGGGAACCACATCAACAACGCCGAGAAGAACACAGCGAGATGGATGGTGTAGTGGAAAACCCCATTCTCAACCGACAAGTTAACGACCGCTGCCCAATGCGAAAGGATCTGCAAAGCATTGAATATGACCGCGGCGACCACGGGCCGGGTGAGCACTCGCAACGCTCGCGACGCAACGCCACCGTCAATTACGACTAAGCGAGCCAACCACTCCGGCATCGCCAGCAGC
The DNA here is from genome assembly GCA_047516945.1 of Acidimicrobiales bacterium. Lineage (GTDB taxonomy): Bacteria > Actinomycetota > Acidimicrobiia > Acidimicrobiales > Aldehydirespiratoraceae > VXYK01. Next base: position 279 of record JAKZTU010000393.1, on the reverse strand, counting down.
ATCAGCGGCGGAACGATAAAAGCGATCAGCAGATGCTGACCCATGTGGACCGAGTAAAGGTGTTCCTCAGCGATGTCGTGCATCGGCCAGTCCGCTGCGACCCACAGCAAGAACACGGCGAGCACAAAACAGCGTTTCTGTCGTTTCGTCACGACGGTCTGCCCCGCCGGCACCACCATGGGGCCGATATGGCGAACCGCGTAGTAGCCGAGCGCGACGATCCCCGCGATCAGCAACCAAACGGCGGGATGGGCTTCAAACTCCCAAGGCCCGTCCATT
>JAKZTU010000392.1:0-8847 GCA_047516945.1 Acidimicrobiales bacterium | reverse complement strand
TTGCCCTCAGCCAACTTGCGGATGATCTGCTCGGGCGTATGACGCCTGCGCTTCTTGGTCATGGTGTTCATGTTCCTCCTCGCCCATTCTGGGGCATTGGAGTCGCACAACAGCTGGACCACTATCAGGGGCTCACGTCAGGGGAAGGTCGCCGTACAGTGTGGGACAAATCCGGGGACAAGCCTCGAACTGTCACTCCGTAAAAGGTACTTTGACCTCCGGATATGCGCTGTTTCGTTTGTGCCCGGGGCGGGACTTGAACCCGCATGGAGGTTGCCCTCCCGGGGGGTTTAAGCCCCCTGCGTCTACCGATTCCGCCACCCGGGCGTAACCATAAGCTAACGCTACGCTTCAGATTGCCGCCAACTGCTCGCGCTGGCCTTCAACATCAGTTGCCGCTTTTGCTACTCGTTCGACGGAACTGTCGATGGCCAGCCAAAGAGCGGCGCGTATCCGATCGGCTCGTGCTCCGCTGAGGCCATTACCTACAACGATCCCTTCGATCATGTCGGACACGACCGCAGGCCAAGGCCGACCCCGAAGTCGCACCGCAATCGTCGGCACACCGCGGCGGCGCCTGATGGTTCGTTGCACTCCCTCAACTCCTGGCGGTGACCGAAAACACGGCACGACGAGCCCACGCAGTCTCGCCGCTTGACCCAACGTGCGGGCCGCTGCGGCAAACTCGAGCGATGTCGCTTGCATGAATCCCATGCTGTCATATGGGTGTGACACTGAAGGCGTGAGAGTTGTGCCAAAGTGCAGGGCATGGAGACTCCCGTCGACTTGAACCCGGCGCAACAAGAAGTCGTCGCCCTCCTCGGAGCAAGCCGCGCCGAGCGGCCTGTATTCGAGGCAAGCCTGCGCACCGAACTGGCAGCGGCTATCGAGCAAGGACTGGCGCCCCTCGTGGAGCGGGCCAACAAGATCGACGACACCATATGGGTCTCAAAACACGCTCTTGGACAGGTAATGGGCTGCGAGCGGAAATACCTGGCCGAAGAAGAAGCACAATTCGAATGGTCGGTTCCCCTCGCCCGAGGTTCCATTGCTCACAAGGCAATCGAGTTGTCCATTCATTGGCGCCGTGAACCAGAACCGCTGGCGCTCGTCGACGAGTCTCTGAGCCGCCTCACCGAATCAGACAACAGTCTCGGTGATTGGCTACAAACAATCAGCGAGGCCGAACGGGCCGAGCTGAGGGCCGAGAGCAACGACCGAGTCGTGAAGTTCCTGGAGTGCTTTCCGCCATTGAAGACCGGGTGGCGGCCGGTCACCGAAAGCCGGCTCCGCTATGACGTTCACGACCAATTCGTGTTCAGCGGCAAGGTCGACCTCACATTGGGACACCCCGAAGGCAACCGGGCAGGAAAGGTGCTGATCGACCTCAAAACTGGTGGATTTTCACCCCAACACCTCGAAGACCTACGTTTCTACGCACTAATCGAGACCATCCGCCTGGGCACTCCACCACGACTAGTCGCCACCTACTATCTCGACCAGGGCAAATTCGTGCCTGAGGACATCACCAACGGAGTTCTTTTTGCGGCTGCGGCTCGCCTTATTGACGGCACCACCAAGATCGTCGAAGTCCTGGGTTCCGAACGCGAACCGAACCTCGTTGCGGGCCCGGTCTGTCGCTGGTGCCCGGTCCTTGATGACTGCGAAGTTGGTAAGCGCCATCTTGAAGTAGACGACGAAGACTCCGGTTGGTAGCGGGCAAAGGCCAGTCGGGGTATCTGACCCATGTTGACAAGCGATTCGATTCGATGGCGGCTCGGGGCTGCGGTCGCTGCCGGACTCGTTGTGGTCGGAGGTTGTGCTACAGACAACGAATTGGCAGAGCCGCGGCCAACCGTGCCTGCCGTTACGACAGCGCTTGTTGAGGCGTTGCCAACAGACGCTCAGGCCGACAACCAAGCGCAGCCCGACGAACCGACGCCGCCCGACAGCCCGGCACCAGCCGGCAACGCAGAGCAAACCGAAAACTCAGCGGAGGCGCTACCACCCGAAGGAAATCTGCTCAACGCCAGCATCGCCCTGGAGCAGGTACTCATCCTCGATGAACCGATCGACATGGCCGCAGCCCCCGGCGACCCAATGGCCTGGATCGCCGAGCGGGGCGGTCGGGTGCTACGGGTGGACTTGGCACAAGGCGAGGTGGTCGAGACGATCTTGGATATCTCTGCTGAGACCATCGCCGAAGGTGAGCAAGGTTTACTGGGCATCGCCGTGAGCGATGGCTGGTTGTACGCCAATTTCACCGACCGAAACGGCGACACTCGTGTCGAAGCCTTCGAGCGGGAGGGCACTTCCCTGAGCGGTGAACGCCGAACGATCCTGCGTCAGTCCCAGCCGTTTAGAAACCACAACGGAGGCGCGCTCGTGATCGCTCCAAACGGCCACCTCTATATCGCTTTCGGCGATGGAGGTTCTGGTGGCGACCCGTTCGACCATGGACAGAACCCTGCCACCTGGTTGGGGGCGATTCTACGGATCACACCAACACCAGACTCAACCGAGCCCTACTCAGTCCCGCATGACAATCCCTTCGCCTCTCCCCCAAGCGCCCCAAGCGACGCCACGCAGGGCTCTGGGGAGGTTTTCTTGTTTGGAGTGCGCAACCCTTGGCGCTTCTCGTTCGACACAGGCACAGGCGACCTCTGGATCGCGGATGTCGGACAGAACCTCTATGAGGAGGTGACCGTGCTGCTCGCCGCCAACGGTGGAGGGGTCGGCGCCAACCTGGGCTGGCGTCTGCGAGAGGGTCTGCACGAGTTTTCCGGCGACAAACCCCCCGGCAATGTCGACCCCGTATGGGAGTACGGCCAGGATGACGGCTGCAGCGTTACCGGAGGTTTCGTGTACCGAGGCTCTGCAATCGAGGAACTGGTCGGCTCATATTTGTTCGGCGATTACTGCACCTCACGCCTTTGGGCCGTGCAGATTTCATCGGGCGAAGTGGTGTTTCGGGACTTTGGAGTAACGGTGCCCGGTGGCTCACTCGCCTCTTTCGGCCAAGACGCCAACGGTGAACTCTACGCCTTGTCGCTCGAAGGCCCCGTGTCTCGCGTCATCGCAGGCTGACCTTCGGGTGACCGCGGTGGGGCGGGAGTGCTGGGATGGGCTTCGGCTACCGCTGATGGTCTATAGATTCCGCTACCAGAGTCGAGGGCCGCGAGTCGTCGAGTCAACAAGAGCAGAGCAGCTACGGCTAAGAACGACAACCCGAACGTCAAGAAGGCCTCCCGTGGACCGAATACTTCGATGGCCTGCCCCATAAAGAGCTGGCCCAGCGGACTCGACAACAACAAGACCGTCAGGTACACCGACAGCACACGCGCCCGCACCCCCTCATCAACTTGCAATTGTATTGCCGTGTTGAGCGTTGAGGCCGAAGCGATGTGAGCCATACCAGTGGCAAACATTCCGGCCAACGCCACAACAAACCACGGAGCCACCGCTATCGCACAGACACCGCAGCCGTACAACAACAGCGCTACTTCCTGGATCCGTGAACGATCAAACCGACGTGCCATCTCGGCGACCATCGGCGAGGCAACTACGGCACCGACTCCGGCCGCGGAGAGCATCCAGCCGAAGCCGCGTTCGCCCTGGCCAAAGACGTCCTCGGCCACAACGATTGACATCTGCTGTGCTGTGATGCCGAAAAAACCGATCACAGCACCCACAAGGACTGCCGTGGAGATACCAGCGTTTTTTCTTACATACACGACCGCCTGAGCGAACTCGGTCAGCGGCCGCAAACGTCCCTTTGCTTCCACCTGAATTCGCGGTAACCGCAACGACCCCAGCGCCGCTATCACCGCGAGAAACGACACCGCGTTGAGCGCAAACGCCCAGCCCGGCCCCCATTGCGCGATCACCAGACCTGCCAACGACGGACCCAACATGCGAGCCACGTTGAACTGCGCGCTGTTGAGCGTGACCGCCGACATCAACGTGTCCCGCGGTACCAATTCGCTGACAAACGCCTGCCAAGCGGGCAGGTTCAGGCCGCTAGCGATACCAGCCAAAATAGAAACAACAACGTAGGCACCCGGAGACCGGACACCGCCAAACCACATCAGCACAAACAAAACCGCAACCAGAGCCTGGGTCGACTGGGTGACAATCAGAATCGAGCGGCGGGGATAACGATCCGCGATAGCCCCGGCAAACGGGCAGAGCGCCGCAACCGGCAGCAACTGAGTGAACCCGGCCAAACCAACCCACGCAGCACTTCCGCCGGTGAGGTCATAGACAATGAGAGGAATCGCCAACACCTGAAACCAGCGTCCAGTGCTGGAGATAATCGCAGAAATCCACATCAGGCGATAGTTGCGATAGCGAAGAGCTGCGAACGCGCTAGCTCTCGTATCGGCAACTTCGGGCATCCGGCAAGGCTACGGAACTCAGTTCCCAATCGTGGACGGCCACCCCAAACGTGGACCGGCAGACCAATCGTGGGCCGACCCGTGGACTGGGTTGACAGCCTGCCAGAATAGGTGCCATGCCCTTAGTCACTACAGAGGTTCACGACCGCGTAGCAGTGCTCACGCTCAACGACCCCGACAAACGAAACGCCATCACCTTGGCGATGAACGACGAAATTATCGCCGCGCTCGACGAGTGGGAGTCAGACGACGGTATCGGTGCGCTCATTGTGACGGGCGCCCCACCAGCGTTCTGTGCAGGTGCAGACCTCGACGATCTACTCGCCGACCAGGGGCCAGCCGGCATGCGGCGGATCTACGAGGGGTTCTTGCGAATCGCTCATTGCCCAATGCCGACTATTGCCGCGGTCAACGGCGCTGCGGTCGGGGCCGGTTTCAACATGGTGCTGGCCTGCGACATCGTCATCGCGGCACGGCAAAAAGCTCGTTTCGATTCCCGATTCCTGCAGATCGGGCTTCATCCCGGTGGGGGCCACACATGGCGTTTGCGTTCCATAACCAGTCGCCAGACTGCTTTGGCGATGGTCCTGTTCGGTGAGGTCATTGGTAGCGAACAGGCCCTCGATTTAGGACTCGTTTGGAAGGTTGTCGACGACGACGATCTGCTTTCCGAGTGCCTGACACTGGCGACACGCGCGGCCGCGCAACCCAAGGAACTAACGGCTCGAACCAAGGCCACGATCCTGACACTGGACACCATCAGCGAATCTGCTCAGTCCGTCGAACACGAACTCCACCCTCAGCTCTGGTCGATGGGCGAAGGTGCCTTTCGGAGCCTTGTCGAGGGCCTTCAGAAGCAGATCAGCTCCAAGGACTGAGCCTTCGTGGAGATCGAAGCTGAGATCGAAGTCGACGAGACGACTGGTCTCGTCAAGCGCTCCGCTCCTCCCCCATACCCGATCGGGCCGGCTACTTTCGCCGCGCTCCTTGATGGACCCCTCAAACGCTTTCCCGAGCGGGTCGCCTTGATCGACAACGAACGCCAGTGGACCTTCGCAGAACTGGACCGTAGCGTCGACCAAGCCGCGGCGGCTTTGACTTCGCTGGGCGTAGGCCCCGGTGATCGAGTCGCGTGGTCGCTTGCGAACTGCGCCGAAGTGCCGATCGGGTTCCTCGCCACCCAACGCCTCGCGGCAGTCTGGCTTGGGATCAACATGAATCTCGCTCCGCCAGAAAAATCTCACCTTCTCAACGACTCGCAAGCATGCCTGTGGATCACCGCGAGCGATACGACCGCCGCGTCCAACAACACGTCGTTCAGCGGGTCTGTAATCAGCGAGTCCGAATACAACGATGCGGCCTCAACAGCAAACCCCACAAGCGCTCCACACTCAAATATCGACCCCCATGCGCCCGCCGCGATTGCCTACACCTCGGGCACAACCGGTGCGCCCAAGGGTGCGGTTCACAGCCAACACAACCTTTTGTGGCCTGGCCTCATAACTCTGAGCACCCATCCACCTAAGCCAACCGACCGTCAGGGCACGCCACTGGCACACACGATCCTCAACATGCTGATCCTCGGTGTTGTGTCAGCCTGGACACGGGGAACTACCGGTGTGGTCCTGCATCGCGGCGATCCCGAAGGGTTCTGCGCTGAGGTCACACGCCACCGGCTCACAAGAACCACTCTCGTGCCAGCGCAGCTCCACGATCTCGTGCATCACAACGGCGTCGATCCCGAAGACCTGGCGTCACTTGAGTCGATCCTCGTCGGCGGGGCCGCAACTCCGGCCAACACCCGCCGCGCCTTCGCCGAGAAGTTCAATATCCGTGCCCTAATGGGTTACGGCCTTTCTGAGGCCCCCACCGGGATTGTCAGAGAAACAACGGACGAACCGATTGACGACTCAGCCGTCGGTTACGCGTTGGACCTGCTCGAAGTAGTGATCGTCGACGACAGAGGCCAAGAGCTGCCCGCTCATGAGCAGGGCGAGATCTGTCTGCGACCCGCACGTGTGGGACCGTGGGCCGGTTGCTGGACTCCAACGCTCGGCTATTGGCGCCGCCCCGACGCAACCCGGGAACTGCTCCGGGGCAATATTCTGCACACCGGCGACATCGGGGCTCTCGACAGCAACGGGCGCCTTACGGTCAACGGCCGTAGCTCTGATCTGATCCTGAGAGGCGGGGCCAACGTTTCGCCGACCGAAGTCGAGAAGGTTCTACTTGATCATCCCGATGTGGTTGACGCCGCTGTCTACGGCATAGCCGATGAGCGGCTCGGTGAGCGGGTGGCTGCGGCAATTGTGTCGGCTCAGTCGCAACCGGACCTGGCCGAACTGCGCGGGCACCTCGCCCAACACCTGGCTCGCTACAAGATCCCCGACCAGATTCGTGTGCTTGACCAACTACCCCGCAACTCCATGGGAAAAGTCCGAAAATCCGAGCTACGGGCGCTTGCTGAGCCACTCTGCGACTAGCTCATCTGCGCGCTCGTGCCATTCCTCAACGGTGAACCCGTAACGAATATGGTCTTCCCATACGCCGTTGATCTCGAGATACCTCACCGCGGTTCCCTCTTCACGTAGCTTGAGCTTCTCGACAACCCTTCGGCTGGCCGTATTGCGGGGCACAATCGCCACTTGGATCCTGTGTAGGCGCAACTCCTCGAAAGCAAACCGAGCAACCACCACTAGCGCTTCAGGCATGTAGCCATTGCCTGCCAGGGCCTCGTCGATCCAGTAACCCACGTAACAAGATTGAAAGGGGCCTCGCTGGATTGAGTTGAGGTTGATCTCACCGGCAAAAGCTCTGTCGACAAAAACCCCGAAGCTGTGACCAGAACCCCGTTGCCGCTCGCGCTGGCGAGCTGAGCAGCGGTTGGCGAACGCCACTCGGTCCTCGACGACATCCGCCGCGCCGCTGAGACGCTGCGGTTCCCATTGGGTCAACCAATCTTGGTTGCGGCGACGTACTTCCTGCCAGCCACCGAAGTCGTTCACTTCAAGTGGCCGAAGCAGCACCCGACGGCCAGACAGTCTGCTCACGGCCAGAATCGTAGGCCAACCGCTCCGCTCGAACCTTTTCGATATGCGAGCATGAATACCTATGGCACATACCACAACTCGGCATTCTGTCCGACGGCGGCAACCGATACCGATCACTACAACACCTTCTTCTCGGGGAAGCCGAACGGCGCATGGTACGCTGAGTGGGGTGCCAGCAAGTCCGGGGGATGCACCAACCTGCTCAGCCCCGAACACATAATCGTTCATCCCTAGCGCGACGAGACGGAGGCGGCGATGTCATCAACCGGACCACCCTTGAGACAATCCGTCAACGACCTGTCCGGCACGGCGACGCCATGGCTTCTTTGTGGCGCGGCTTGTGGCTTCGGCCTAACAGTACTTTCCCTTAGTCTTGCCGTCGCTGTCGGATTCGCTCTATTCGCCGTGGGCATGGTGCGTCGTCGCGCCGACGCGTACGGGATGTTCACCATCGGATTCGGTTGCGGATTCGCAGCGTACATGGCGTTGGCGGTCTCTGCTTTTCTCCTTGGCGACAGTCCCAGCTTCGGGGAAGACGGTTCCTGAGCAAACCGCTAGTCCAGCAGGGAGAAGGCAAGGCCGTCGAGGATGTCGCTTTCGGAAACAAGGCATTCTTCGAAGCCGAAGTAGCGCATGACCCTCACCAGGATGCACATGCCCCCCACGATCACATCGACCCTGCCCTCTTCGAGTCCCGGGTTGTGGCGACGGTCCTCACGCGGTTCGGTGACCAGCGTGCGGTACACGTCCTCGACAGCTTCTTTGCTCAGCTTGAAGTGATGGATCTGATCACGGTCATATTCGGCCAGCCCAATCTCAACGGCCGCAGCCGCCGACACCGTGCCTGCCAGTCCCACGAAAGTCTTGGCCTGCAACGACTCAGGAATCAGGCGGGCAACATCATCAAGATGGGCTTCGGTGATCGATAGGCAAGCCAACAGTTCCTCCGGTGCCGGAGGATCCGATTCGATGTATTTCTCGGTCAGGCGGACACACCCGATGTCGACCGACAATGCCGCTTCGCATTCTGTTAGTCCGTAGGCGAACTCAGTGGAACCGCCACCGATATCGACCACCAGAAACGGTCCGTCGGTAGGGTCTAGATCAGCGGTTGCGCCCGCAAATGACAGCCTGCCTTCCTCTGAACCGGACAACAATTCAGGACGGGTTCCAACAACGGACTCAGCAGCATCGAAAAACTCGTCTCGGTTGAGCGCATCGCGAGCAGCCGAAGTCGCGGTGATGCGAACCCGCTCAACGTCATGGCGATCCATCACTTGGCGATAGCCCTTGAGGCACTGAACTGTGCGCTCAATCGCTTCGGGCGCGAGTTGTTTGGTGGCGTCGACTCCCTGACCAAGCCGGGTGATGGTCATATGCCGTTCCAAGGTGGCCGAACC
>JAKZTU010000391.1:0-7061 GCA_047516945.1 Acidimicrobiales bacterium | reverse complement strand
GGCTACTTCTGTGTCGCAACCCTACTGATCGGGCTCCTATCGTTAAGACTGTCCGCAGACGCACTCCAAGCACTAGCGGAGCAACCATACGGGGACGTCTCGGACATCAAACGTTTCCGGTGGGTAACCGGACTCAACTGGTTGGCACTCTACACACTGTCAGTAGCGTTGGTCCTACTAGTCGATGCGATCCCTAGGAGTAACTAATGCCCATGTCTGACGAGCATCAACGGAGTGATCTGAAGACCGAAGTAGAAGCGCTGAAGGCTGTCGCTGATGCTCTAGATGGACTAGACCCGGTTACTGCTCAGCGGATACTCACATGGGCGCTATTAGCGTTTGTAGAAGACGCCACACGTTCGGTGAACACGGAAGATTCTCGACCAAGTGGTACCTACTTATGAGTACTAGCAAGACCGACTATGAGCAGCGGATAGCAGAACTCAAAGCGACGGGGATCATCGTAGAAAGTCTTCAAGAGTTCAACCCGGATGCTGCTAGACGGATACTGAACTGGGTGAGGCATGCCATTCCACGCGATCCGAGCATGCCAGAGAATCCGAATCCGTGGTTATCGAGTCGCTTCTACAAATGAGCACTGCACCACCCGACCGCGACCAGCTACCTGATCCGCCTTGGAATCGAATAGACATAACCCATCATCATGAGTCCGATCCAGCATACCAGGCGTTCACAACATACCGAGATCTTGGCTATGACAGGAGTTTGGTGAAAGTTGGGCGAAAGTTGGGTAAATCCGAGACTCTCATTGCGCGCTGGTCTGTGCGCTGGGCGTGGCGTATTCGAGTCGAAGAGTGGGATTCGGATAAGGAAACGTTGAAAGCTGCTGCGTTAAACACGTCGATTCAGGCGATGGCTGAACGTCAAGCCTCCCAAGCTGCATTAGCAGTAGAAGGACTGATGGTTCCTCATTTGGCGTTGGCGAAAGCAATGGAGGATAGGGACGTGGTTGATCTACTCGCTACTCGGACACCGTCCGAAATGGTCAAACTCGCTCAATCGACGGCGCAGTCGATAACAGTCCTGATGCAAGCCGAGCGGCTAGCCAGGGGGGAGCCGAGCGATATTGTCCGTACGGACATGAGTGTCGATGTTGTTGAAATCAGTGACGAGAGACTGACCGCGGTGGCTAGCATGCTTGCTGATGCTGGGTTCTTCGACGATTACCAAGGCAACGACGACGACAGCGACGAGCCGGGCTCTGACGATCCTGGAACGTCCTCGTAGATGGTTGCCAGCTGGATACCAGCCAACGAATAAACAACTCACCGCACTCGCCTTACAGGACACACGAGAGGTCTTCTACGGAGGCGCAGCTGGTGGAGGCAAATCCGACTGGCTACTCATGGAAGCCCTCGAATATGTGGACCAGTCCAACTATTCGGGGATACTCCTGCGGGCTACTTACGCGAACCTCGCTCACGAACCCGACGGGCTAATGCCCCGACTCGCTGACTGGCTCCGACCGACAGCGGCACGATGGGCTGCGTCCACTCGTACATGGCATTTCCCTTCCGGAGCTGTGCTCACGTTCGGTTATCTCGCCGGGCCCAACGACCATTATCGGTATGCCGGACCGTCCTACCAGTTCGTGGGTATTGACGAGGCGACCGAAATCCGTGAAACCTCATACCGGTACTTGTTCTCCCGTTTACGCCGGGCCCAAGGTTCGACCGTGCCAATACGGATGCGTGCCGCATCGAATCCGGGAGGCCGATCCCACAACTTTTTGCGTGACCGGTTCCGCTTGGCCGACGGTGCAGACGGTCTCCGTGGTACTGGCATTGTTCGCCGACGCAAGTACATTCCGGCGAAGATTGGCGACAATCCGAACCTCGACCAAGACGAATACCGTGAGACTCTCGCCGAACTCGACCCTGTCACTCGAAGCCGTCTCCTCGACGGTGACTGGACGATTACTGAAGGCGGCAACCTTTTCCGTCATGATTGGTTCGAGTACGTGGACCAGGCGCCCAGCACCGTAACCAGGATGATCCGTTCGTGGGATCTGGCTTCGGCCACTCCTACCAGTACCAACCCGGATCCCGACTGGACGGTAGGCGTGAAACTCGGTGAAGCCGACGGACGTTGGTATGTACTCGACGTGGTCAGACTCCGGGCAACTCCGTTAGGCGTCGAACAACGTATCGCCGCCACTGCCAAGGCTGACGGGGTGAAAGTACCTATCTATATTGAACGGGAACCTGGTGCGGCCGGTGCACATATCGTCGACCAGTACCAACGTCGAGTGTTGAAAGGGTTCTCAGTCCGAGGATATCGGCCGTCCGGTTCTAAGGTTGACCGAGCCCGACCACTATCCTCCGTGGCAGAAGCAGGTAATCTAATCCTCATACGTGCGGACTGGAATCGTACGCTCGTTGACGAACTCGTCATGTTCCCTCAACCTGGGCAGCATGACGACCAGGTCGACGCGTTAAGCGGAGGTTGGTATTCGATGGCGAAACGGCGAGAATGGAAAGTGTATTAGTGAAGAACTCCCGGAGACCCTCGAAGCGATCAGGTAAGAAAGCGCTCGATCTCGGCAATCCGGACGCCTGGCGTTACACGTCGGCTGGCCATATGCGGCAACTATCCGACGTCGGATCCGGTGATGCTAATTCGATAGTCGTCGCGTCACTCAACGTACTAACCAACGCGTTCACCGAACCACCACTACAAGTACTCGAAACCCAAGCCGACGGGCTGGAAGATATTGTTAGCGATCATGCGCTAGTCGAACTGATCGAACGGCCTAACCCGTGGATGACCAGCGACCTGCTCTGGCAGTACTACGTTTGGACTTCCAGGGTCGACGGCAACAGCTACTTCTACAAGAGTCGCAACGAGGTCGGCCAAGTCGTCGAACTGTGGCCGCTACCACCTGACCTGGTCTCCCCACACGCCCCCACCAACGATCCAACAGTGTTCATCGACTACTACTCGTATCGGCCCCGAGGGGTCGAACAGAAGCTCCCTCCCGAAGACATTATCCATTTGCGAACAGGACTCGACCCAGGCAACTACCGTCGAGGGCTCGCACCACTTAAAACAGTTCTCATACAGATCCTCGGCGACGAAGAAGCCTCCCGGTTCAGCACTGCGCTTCTATCGAATATGGCCGTGCCTGGTGTGATCCTCACTCCGAAAGGGGACATGGCCGGACCTTCACCCGAAGAAGCCGAAGCTGTCAAAGAAGTATTCACCTCCCGGTTCGGCGGCGATGGACGTGGCAAACCTCTCGTATCCGATACCGCATTCGACGTGCACGTCGTCTCATTCTCCCCTCAACAGATGGACTTTAAGACGTTGCATCGAATCCCCGAGGAACGGATAACCGGTGTGCTCGGAGTGCCCGCGATCCTCGCCGGTATGGGAGCCGGACTCGAACGTGCCACCTATTCGAACGTGGACGGACTCCGAGAGTTCTTCGTTGAAGGGACAATCATTCCCGACTGGCGACGTGTCGCCCGAGTCCTCACCAACCAGTTACTCGACGCAGACTACGACCGGCGACCAGGACAGCGAGTCTCATTCGACCTGACTCAAGTACGAGCCCTGAGCAAAGACCAAGACCGGTTATGGGAGCGTGCTGATATTGCGGTCCGTGGCGGCTGGCTAGATGTCGCATCGGCGAAACGTAGTGTTGGGATCGACCCGAATCCGGGCGACGACATCTACTTACGGTCGGTGGCTACAGAAGCAGTACCCAGTGTGCCGGTAGACTGATGGCTAAGAATGGAGCGAAGGGCGCAGGGCGCGCGACGTGAACTTTCAGAACCGGACGCTGTTTCACGGCGATAATCTGCCGTTCCTGAGGGCGATGAACACCGGGTCCGTGCATCTGATCGCCACCGACCCGCCGTTCAACAAGGGACGCGACTTCCACGCCACACCTGACAGCCTCGCAGCGGGCGCGAAGTTCCAGGACCGCTGGTCGTGGGAGGACGACGTGGAGGGCGACTGGGTCGATCAGATCACCGATGATTGGCCGCACGTGATGAATGTCATAACCGGGGCGAGGGAGTCGTACGGGGACGATATGGGAGCGTTTCTGTGCTTTATGGGCGTCAGGCTGTTGGAGATGCGCCGTGTATTGCGGGATGACGGGAGCCTATATCTGCATTGCGACCCGACAGCGAGTCACTACCTCAAGCAACTCTTAGATGCACTTTTTGGCAAAACTAACTTTAGGAACGAAGTGATATGGCATTACACCGGAGGAGGAAGAAGCAAGTCCTATTTCTCGCGAAAACATGACGTAATCCTATACTACGGTAAGAACGCCAAGAAGACATGCTTCTATGTTGATTCTATACGGGTCCCCTACAAAGAAACAAGTGGGTATGCCAAGAGCGGGATAAAATCAAAAACAGGAAAGCACTACACGCCGCACCCTGACGGAACACCAGTAGATGATGTGTGGGACATCCCTATAATCAACCCCTTAAGCGCGGAGCGTATTGGCTACCCGACCCAGAAGCCTCTCGCTCTCTATGAGCGGATCATTAAGGCGAGCAGCAAGGAAGGCGACACCGTACTCGACCCCTTCTGTGGTTCTGGTACTACTCTCGAAGCGGCGGAATGGTTAGGACGACGATGGACTGGTATAGATATCTCTCAGGTTGCTGTCGAACTGAGCAAACAACGCATGAGACAAGGACGGGAGGGCCAACACAATGACGACTAGCTACGACGTCGAGTTTGTTCTTAGGACCGATCGGGACGACCCGGTCTGGTTGGGTGAAACCACCGCTGATCGAATCATGGACTATGTCCTCGACAACGGGCGCGACGCAATTGCGACTACTGATTCTCTTCGTCGAGAGGTTACGATTCGGCTGATCGACTTTTGCACTAATAAGGATGCTGAGACGGTTCGTATGGTTGCCAGGATGCTCGGAGATGGAACCTATCGGTCATTATGATGGCTAAGAACGGGGCGAAGGGCGCTGGGCGCGCTGGTTGGGTGTCTGAGCGAAGTCAAGTGAAGAATCCGCCGATGGGTAAGTGGATCAAGCGCGACACCTCGTCCGGCCGTTTCATCGCAACGAAGAAGTCGGGTGGAAGTTTCAAGGGCGTCCGTCGTGAGAAGTAGAGAGCAGGCTATGTGTCGTATCTTCAGTGAAGAACTCGAACAGCTAATGCTAGAGCACGAAGGGTGCTGGGTTGCTGTGGTCGATGATGCGATAGTCGCCGTCGGTAACGATCCGGCGGAAGTGCTCGGGCTCGCTAACAAATCAGGATTCCGGTTTCGGGACTTCGACGGTATATTTGGAAACACTAATTCCACAGGAGGAACGTCTATGTCAGATAAGAGAAGATGGGAAGGCAGCCCAGTTCGGGCGATCGCCCGATTGCAGAAGCTCCGTTACGTCATCGAACACGAGTTCGTAGCCCAATACAACGAGGCCGACGATGCTCGCTCAATGGAAGTAGCCGGATTCATACGTAACCCAGACTTGGAAACGGCCGGGCCTTCCTTCAGGGAAATGGTCACAACCATTGACTGAACTCCAAGAGCTTAGAGCGCAGGCCATTACTCTCAGCGGCGGCGAATGCGAATGGCCCTACTGCTCTCAACCAGGCGAGCAGCTAGCCCACCTTCAGCATCGTGGTATGGGTGGCTCTCGTACTCGCAACCGGATTGATAACGTCGCCTGGGTCTGTGTCCGGCATCATGACGTACTCGACGGCCGCACCGGCCTAGGTACTCTCCGCGTTGAGCTGAACGAGACGCTACGACGGTCGATGCGGCATGGACGGGGGTCGTACTTCTTTGTTGAGAAGGTATGATCGGTGCTTGGGGAGTTGACATCTGTCCCATGCCTGGTACAGTTGGACCTATGGAAACCACCAATGTCACTCTCTTCACTCGCCTCGCTGATGACAAAACCTGTTCGTGCGAACCGTGGTACGAGGGGTCAATCTTGGCTCATAGTGTTACTTGCGCTCTCCTCGATGAGTCAACAGAGGCACACAACTACTCACCTACACCCGACGAAAACCATGCGCACGGACTTTCGTTCAGGTTCGTCCCCAGTGACATCGACGATAGATTCCTTGAGCGCTGGTTTACCACAGACGCGGATCGCTGCCGATTCGAGGAGGTTGAGGCGCTATTCGATGCTCGCCGACTTGGCCGACTTGGATGGGTTCCTGCTGAGTGATACTGAGTATCCAAAGTGACCACGAATGCTTAACGAAAAGGGTCCTAAAGTCCGTTTGAGTGAACTTGCTATACGACTTCACTAGAAGGGCGGATTGCGTATCAAAACTGAAGTGAAGACATGATCGACCGTGACGAACTCTTCCGCCTCCGGACCAAATATCGACGGTTAGCGGTCGGAGTGTTCACGGCCACGCACGAGGATCAGCTACTCGCCGTCAGACGAGCCGGTAGGCGAGGCATTACCCCTACACGCTGGTTAGGAGCGTTACGAGTCGTCTGGGAGGGCGCAGGCGACGAGTGGATACCCAAGGTTACTGCGAGTCTCAACGAGCCGAAAGGCGCAGTCGTAGACGCCGGACTCGAAGACCAGCTGATTATGCTTCTCACTGAGAAAGCCGATGACATAGTCGAAATCACGCAAGCGCAGTTCGCCTCGTACGGTATCGAAGGTTTGGAAGCGTTCGAAGGTAAAGCCGTACTTGCCGCTAATACTGAACCTACTCAGGCGTTAGCCTGGTCTCAACACGAGACCGCAGTCGCATCACCATTGCAGCTCCGTAAAGTGTGGCAGTCGATCGTCGACGATCGGACCCGTGAATCTCACCTGACGGCTAACGGTCAGGAACGACTACTCGACGACCCGTTCGACGTTGGGGGAGCGGCACTGCAATGGCCAGCTGAGGTTGGTGGCCCAGCCGGTGAGGTGATTAACTGTCGATGCTGGGAGGACTACACGCTCAGCTAAGGATCGAGGATGAGTCGACTTGACATCTGTCCTACACCTAGTACATTACTAGTTATTAGCACAATCACCACCAAGACCACCACCATCCAAGATTCACTCCAGGCGGCGCGAGCGGCAGGACTAGCC
>JAKZTU010000390.1:0-4727 GCA_047516945.1 Acidimicrobiales bacterium | reverse complement strand
TTCAACAAATCCGAATGCGGGTTGCCTCAACTCAAGGTGGAGGAATGGCTGGGTTTCATCTTTGTGAACTTCGACCCGGATGCCGCACCGCTGGGGCCGACCCTGCACCGCTACGAACCCTTCCTTGGGAACTACGACCTCGCCAACGCGGTATGCCCCGGCACTTTCACGCTCGAGAACCTGCCCTGGAACTGGAAGGTCATGTTCGAGAACTTCAACGACGGCTACCACGCCAACCGGCTTCACCAATTCGTGCAGGACTTCTGCCCTTCGAACATGTCGGCGTTTCCTGTGCCGTGGTCCGACGACTCCAATGTCATCTTCCGCACTGCCGGATACACCCATATCGACGGCGGTTTCAATGCCACCCATCGCGTCATCATGGATGTCTTCCCTGATCTCAGCGAAGAGGAACGAACCCGGTCAACCTTTGCTCTGATCCCACCCACGTTGTGTTTCGGCACCGCGCCCGATCAGTGCTTCTTCTTTTTGGTCCGTCCCACCGGCCCGGAGTCCATTGATGTGGAGATCGGCTATATCTTCCACCCCTCAGCGCTGCAAGACCCGCTGTTTGAGCACAAAATGGCGCTTTCGGACGCTGGCGTGCAAGTGTTTGTTGCTCAGGACCAGGACGCCACCACCAAGGTCCAGCGAGGTTTGCGTTCCCGGTTCGCACCGCGAGGCCGTTACTCCTGGCAAGAAGAAAGCCATATTCAATTCAACCGCTGGCTAGTTCAGCGCTACCGCAAAGCCTGGCCGAACACCTAGGACCGATACCTAGGGCCATCAAGTCCCACTAAGGAGGGGAACCCAATGCAAACAAAAACCCTAAGAAAACTACTTCAGCTATTGACGTTGTTATTGACGTTCACGCTCATCGCCGCCGCTTGCGGAGACGACGATGGCGACGACGAGCCCGCCGCGAACAGCGCCATCGTGGAAACGTTCGACAGTGACGGCGACGGGACTGTCACTATCGGTGTCGCTGCCGCGGGCCCACGCGACGACAATGGTTACTACCAGTCGCTGGTGAACTTCGCCGAGCAGTTCTCTGCCGATAACGGTTTCGCTCCTCCAATCGTGTCCGACAACATCGGTGCAGCCGAAGCCGCGCAAGCCCTTTCGGACTTGGCGCAACAAGGTGTCGACATCTTGATGGTTGGAGCCTCCGAGATTGCCGAGCCGCTACCCGACCTGACCGAGGAGTACCCAGACATCTTCTGGTACTGCAACTGCGGTGCTGGGTTCCAGGAGTTGCCTGGTTTGGCGCAAGCAACCGACTGGGGTTCGGCCATCCACTACACAGCAGGTGTTGCCATGGCAGGCATACTGCAAGCCGAAGGCGGCGACAAAGCCGTGTTCCTCGGTTGTTGCGACATCAACTTTGAGCGCGAGTCGTACAACGCCACGGTTTATGGACTTCAGTCCGTCGATCCCAACTTGACCATGGAGTATGTGGGCACCGGGGACTACCAGTTTGACTTCGACAACTCCGCCAACGCCACCGCCGCTCTCACCAGCGCCATAGCCAACGGTGTCACCTTGGCCTACGCCTATCTCGGCGGCGCGCTTGAGGCCGTCGGCCAACTCGCCACCGATGAAGGCGTCGCGGTGTTCGCCGCAGGACCAGCCGACGTGTGTGAGCGAGACGACGGTATCGCCTGGACCGGAAGCATCGTCTTTGACGGCGGACTCTACGCTGCACAGGCACTCCGCTTGATCGTCGACGGCGAACTGGCCGAAGGCTCGACCTATCAGTTCCCGACCGAAGCCGGCCTCAACGGTGCGTTGCTGTGCGACGCGCCCGACGAAGCCCAGGCGTTGCTTGACGACGCCTTCACCGCAGTCGCCTCCGACGGTGAACTGCTGGGAGCACTCGGAGCTATTTCGGGCGAGGCTTACTCAGGCGGGTGAGTAACGGCGAACTAGGCGCCGCAGGGACTGACGAGACCACCAACTCGTCGGTCCCCGCGGTTCAGCTAATCGGCATCACTAAACGGTTCGGCGCTGTCGTAGCCTGCGACAGCGTCGACCTAGCGCTTCAACGTGGGCAGATTCACGGCCTACTAGGCGAAAACGGCGCCGGAAAATCCACGCTCATGAAGATACTCGTCGGGCTGGTGCTGCCAGATGCCGGGGCTATATCTATCGACGGCACGGTCCAGTCGATACACGACCCGCTGACCGCCTCGGCGCTTGGCATCGCCATGGTTCATCAGCATTTCAGCCTGGTTGACGCGCTAACCGTCTGGGAAAACGTGACCCTCGGAGACTCAGGCCGACTCGACCCGAACGCAACCCGAACTCGCATCGGCGAAATCGCCGAGCAGTACGGACTGGTAATAGACCCCGACAAACGAGTCGGTGATCTCACCGCTGGGCTTCGTCAACGGGTCGAGATCATCAAGTGCCTTCGCCGTGACCCGAGCATCGTCATCTTCGACGAACCGACCTCGGTTCTCACGCCCGAAGAATCTGAGCAGCTTTTTGAATCCCTCCGTTATGTGGTCGCCGCCGAGAGCCGAACTGTGGTGTTGGTTAGCCACAAACTCGACGAGGTGTTGCACGCCACCGACGACATCACGATCATGCGCCAGGGCAAAGTTGTGGATCAGCGGCGCTCAGCCGACGCGAATGCCCCAACCTTGGCCCGGGCGATGGTCGGTCGAGAAGTGTCTCTGCGATCCGAACGGGCCGCGCTCGGCATTCATCTGCTCGACGAGACCGACGTTGACGAGACCGAGACCGATGAGACCGAGACCGATGAGACCGCCAATAGTGACGCGCGCGAAGCAGCGCACGACATCGGGCCGACTGCTCAGCCCGTGCTTCGCATCGACAAGGCAGTCGCCCACGACGCAGGCGGGGTCGTCGCTTTAGATGAGTTCACACTTGAGATGTATCCCGGCGAGATCGTCGGAGTGGCAGGCGTGGAAGGCAACGGGCAACGGGAGCTCGGAGATGTGCTCTCCAGCCTGCTGACACTCTCGTCGGGGACAGTCACCGTGGACGGCACACCAGTGCCTACCGGCAAGTCTGGAGCGATGGCCAAAGCAGGAATCGGCGCCATTCCAGAAGACCGCCACGACAGCGGTCTGGTGCTCGACATGACAGTCGCCGAAAATCTTGTGCTCGTTGACCAATCCCGCGTCGCGACCCGCGGCCTTTTCGACCAAAAACGGCTCAATGCCTTTGCCTTGGAGATGATCGGCCAGTTCAACATCGCCTGCTCGGGGCCAAACGCCCCTATGTGGTCGGTGTCAGGCGGAAACCAACAGCGAGTTGTACTAGCACGGGAATTGGCGCAGGAACCCAAGATCCTCGTAGCGGCCCAGCCAACCCGTGGGCTTGATGTCGGCGCCATCGAGTACATGAGCCATCGACTTGAAGCCGCAGCGGCCACCGGCGTGGCCGTGCTGCTCATATCAAGGGAGCTGGAGGAGATCCTCGAACTCTCACACCGCATCATCGTGATGCACAGCGGGCGTATTGTCGGAGAGATGCCCCGAGGGCAGGCCAACTTCGAGACTCTCGGTCTGCTTATGGGCGGCGCCGCGGCATGACCACCGTCGAGGCCGTTGACGCCGAGGTCGTGCGACCCACGCGGGCAAGGCACGGGGCAAGACTGAGCGAGTGGATCGTGCTGTACACGCTGAGTGTGTTGGCTGCGCTGGTGTTGTCGGCCATTTTGGTGGAGGCAACCGGGGGTGATTGGCGACCCGTGGTCAATGCTCTGCTCGACGGCAGCATCCGGCGACCTGGGCGCTGGGGCGAAACCCTCGCCACTGCCGCGCCCCTGCTCGTCGTCGCGCTCGGCACTGTCATCTCCGCCAAAGCCGGTTTGGTAAATATCGGCCAAGAAGGTCAGCTCTACGTCGGCGCCGCGATAGGGACCTATTTCGGGCTGCTGATCGGGGGGCCCGGGCAGCTCAACGTGGTGCTGATTCTGATTATCGGAGCTGCCGGCGGTGGTCTCTGGGCGGGAATAGCGGCGGGTCTGCGCTACTGGCGCGGCGTCCCCGAGGTGTTGTCGACGCTGCTATTGGTGGCCATCGGGGGTCATGCCGTCGCCTATGCGCTCCGCTGGGAATGGCTGCTATTGGCCCCGGAAGGCAGCCGCGGCAACCGCAATCAAGTCAGCGAGCAACTCGCAGTCGACAACCGACTTCCACGTCTCGACCTCTTCGGCAACGAATTCCCGCTCACTGTCTTCATCTCTATTCTCCTCGCCGCAATCGTTGCCTTTGCACTGTCACGCACAGTTTGGGGGTTTCGGCTTCGAATACTCGGCCGCAATCCGAGAGCAGCGCAGAGGTCGGGGGTATCGGAAACCAAATACGGCGCTACAGCTCTCGTGCTCAGCGGCGCTTTCGCGGGACTGGCCGGTGCTGCCATGCTGACCGGTGGGGGGTATGCGTTTGGGAATTACCAGATGGTGCCCGGCTTTTCCACCAATATCGGCTGGACTGGTCTGCTCGTGGCGCTGGTGGCTTACGAGAAGCCTTTGGCCGCGATTCCCGTGGCGGTGATATTCGCGGGGTTGCGCACGGGGTCGAGTTTCGTCGGCAGTACCGGGGTTGAGGGTCGCATCACCGATGTCATCTCAGGTTTGCTGGTGTTGGCCCTGCTGATCCCCGCGGCGGTGATGTTTCTTCGCGATCGCCGTCGTGCTCGGGCCGCGGCAACGGAGAGGGTGTGAGCCATGGCAGATTTTCTGCGCGCGATTT
>JAKZTU010000389.1:0-39632 GCA_047516945.1 Acidimicrobiales bacterium | reverse complement strand
ATTGCAGAGCGCTGCTCTTGGCCGAAGCTGGCAGGCGACTCAGTGTGTTCGACGACATCAAGTACGATATTGCGCGGCGGCACTGGCTCGACCAAGTGGTCGCGGAGGTGCGGTTGCGCGGTGACTCGCCCCTGGAAAGGGGTCTTGCGGTAGTGGCGACGAAGGAACTCCGCGAGGCCTTCGCTCACGCACGCCCAGCGATCACAGATCTGCGGGCGGCGGTAAATTCCGGGGAGAGCCTACATGAGTTCGCGATTCGCTGTCCCCTCGCTGCGGACCACGTCCGTGACCTCGGACGAATCGCTGAGGGGCTCAGCGGCAGCGGCCTGCTGGCGCTGTGTTCTCCGGACAATTGCAAACTCGCCCGTAGTCTGGCGCGAGCGATGAAACCCCCGATCCATCTCGTGCCGACGGTACCTGAGTACCTGAGGGTTACCCGAGATGACCTGCTTCAATGGGCTAAGACCGGTGGCGCTGCCACGACATTCCCAAGACTGATACGCAGTCTCATCGCCGAGACCGAACCGTCTGCCGAACCGGTCCACATGCCCGCAGGCACCGGGGTGGCATCACCTGGCTTCGACGGGGGCGTGAGATGTGCTCGCGGAAACCGCTTCGTGCCCGCGGGCACCTCCGTGTGGGAGCTGACAACACAGCAGAGCGGCACCAACGCCAAGGCTGTCGAGGACTACACGAAGCGAGTCGAAAACTCGACGCCTGACCAACCTTGCGAGATTGCGTACGTGTCGGCCGCTTGCGCCCCTTGGACCAAAGCACGGGAATTTGAGTCCCAATACTCCGCCGCGGGCGAATTCAGCAGGGTTAGCGCTTTGAACGTCGACAATCTTGAAGACTGGCTGTCTTGTGCCATCGCCACGACTGTCTGGATGCGCGAGCAGATCGGCAAACCGACTGTCGGCATCAGCCTGCTGGCCAGGTGGTGGGAGAACTGGCTGGCAGCAACGACTACTCCCCTCGACGAACGCTTCGTGCTCGCAGGACGCGAGAAGACAGCCACTGATCTGCGCGATCGCTGCAAGCAGGGCCCTGGCGTCGTGACGATCGGCGGTCAAATCCACCGCGACGAGATCATCGCGTTTGTCGCTGCCGCGCTCGTCACCGCAGACGCTGAGGGGCTGGATGTCGGGCATGTGCTCTTTGTGGACAATCATGTCACCGCTAAATGGTTGTTCGCGCAGGAGGCTATGTCGATGCCACCGAGCCGGCAAACAGCCGGTCCCGTGCTGACGATGATGGTGCCGTCAAAGGATTTTGCGACGCACCTGCCCGCCGGAAGCCCACATCGGATGATCGTGCCGATCCCGGGAAGTATCCAAACCGAAATCGTCCTCGATTCGGTCGACTCTGGAGAGATCAGCAAGCACTTCGAGGACGCCGGAGTGGAACTCCATACGGCATACCGCCGAGGCGGGTTGGCCCGAATGAGCCTGATGGCGCTCCGGCGGCATCTCAGCGTCAAACCTGCCCTGCACATGCCCGACTGGGCGAAGCGGACGCCCGACCGAACGATACGGCGAAGCCTGCTGCTCGGCGGTTGGAATGCGGCCCGCGAGGGTGACCGTGAGATCGTTTCACGATTCACCTGCCAGTCACACGAGGATGTGGCCGAGGATCTGCGGAAACTCGACCCCGGCGATTCACCGATGACTTCAACCGGCGAACTGTGGCATGCCGTATCGCCGGCAGACACTTGGATGCTGATGCGCGCGCACCTATCCCCCAGCGATCTCCAGGAGTTTGCTGAAATCGCAGTCGAGGTGCTCACGGCTTCTGACCCGCTGCGAGAGATGAGTCACGAAGAGGCGCTCCGAGCCCAGATCGAGGGCATCAAAGCCAAGTTCTCATCTCAACTCAAGCATGGGATAGCAACCACTCTCGCACTTGCAGGAAGCAAACCACCCACGCCACACGGCGAAACGACGCCAGACTCGAACTTCGCAGAGCGCACTACCCGGCTACTGCTGAAATCTGCCATGGAAGACCCAACTGCAAGTACGTGGATTGCCGTCACGGACACGCTGCCACTACTTGCCGAGGCTGCGCCTGAAGCCGTACTTGAAAGCTTGCGGACCTGTATCGCCGAGCAGCACGCGTTCAGCGAGGCCATGTTCAACGACCACGATGATCACTTCTTCGACTCCTCGGGTTTGTCGCCGCATCTTCGAATCCTGAATGCGCTCGAAGTCATCGCATGGTCACCCGACCACCTGCTAGCCGCAACAGATGTCCTCGCCCGACTCGCCTCAATCGACCCCGGCGCCCGGTATTCAAACCGGCCAGATGCGACTCTCGCATCGGTCATGTGCCCGTGGATGCCGTACACATCCGCCGACGCCGAAGTTCGGCTCAAGGCGGTCCAAATGCTGCGGCAGTCCCATTCAAGCGTCGCTTGGCCGCTGATGCTGTCGATGCTGCCACGGCACCACAGTGTCCAAACCCCTGGGGCACTGCCGCAGTATCGAGACTGGAGGCCCTCGCAGCGGGATGTGACGCTCAGCGAGCGTGTGGCGCCCGACGAGCGCACGCAAACAACTACCGAAATCGCCGCGATGCTGATTGACGACGTTGGAGGCGACCCCGAGCGCTGGACGGACTTGATCGGACGTGTCGGCGACCTTCCTGTGGAAGCCCGCCGAAGTGCAGTTTCGGTCCTAGGGGACCTTGCATCTGCCGGAGCCGACGAGGCGTTCAGGTCAAGGGTCTGGCCGGTACTAAAGGTATTCGTTGCACGTCACCGGCAGTTCCGCGATGTCAAGTGGGCACTCCCGTCAGCCGACCTGCTGGTGTTCGAGCAGATCATGGACGATCTCCGTCCCGCTGAACCCTCGATCTCCTCCGGTGAGTTGTTTTCCAACAGCTCCTTCCACCTCGATGGTGTATGGGCTGCGGATGGGTATGAGGAGTTCCAAAAAGCTCTACTACCGAGACAGACGGAGGCCGTCGACGCGGTCATGTCCAGCGGCGGGTTCAAAGCGCTATTCGAGTTCGCTGCTGCGGTTGACAATCCGCGTCAAGTTGGCAGAGCCCTCGCGCGCTGTCGTCCGGGTCTTGATGAGCAAGTACTTACGGCCATGGATTCCGCTCACGAGGCAGTCACACAGGTAGCGCTGGGTTACTTCGGCCACCGATTCGTCACATTGGAGTGGGCCGGCGTGGAGCAACTGCTCGAAGAACACGATCTGTCGCCACAGGTCATCGCAGATGTGCTCCGCGGACCTCCTCCGGTGGCATCACCTTGGACGCGGGTGGATGCCCGCGGTGCCGATGTCGCGGCCGAGTACTGGAGCCGCGTGAGCTTCGACGACCTCGGGATTCCGGACGAGCTAGATCGGCTGCTCGACGTGTGTTACCGGTTGTTGGAAGCAGGACGCCTGAGACTGGCTCGGACTTTGCTCACGGTGCGCACGAACGAATACGCGTCCTATCCTGAGTTCGCCGATACGGTCGCCGCTCTACTCGAACACTGGATTGAACACCCGGGTGACGAGATCGACCAGGACGACATGGCCGTCTGGGAGTTAGCCTCGCTCTTCAGGGTGCTCGACGAACAACGGGACCACTTGGGTACCGCGCGCGTCGCTGCCCTCGAATGGCAGTACCTCCCGCTCCTTCAGAACGATCCTGAGTTCAGCTCGCCGAATCTGTACCGGGAGATGCTGCAAGACCTAGACCTTTTCGTGCAGTTGGTAGAAATCGCCTTCATGCCCGCCAGTGCTGCGCTCGACGAGCGGCCCACGTTGACGACAGCACAACAACAGATGACGCTCAGCGCCTGGGAGGTGCTGCGCAATTGGCCAGCTTCACAGTTTTCCCCGGGGGTCGACGAAGAAGGGAAGCTCGATGAAGCTTCACTCGACAAATGGGTCGCCGGTGCTCAAGAGAGGTTCCAAGAAGTCGACCGGGCGGACATCGGTGATGAGATGATCGGAACCGCACTCTCCACTTCTCCGGCAGATTCAAGCGGGGATTGGCCCAGTGAGGCCGTTCGCAATCTGCTGGAACGACTGCAGAGTGACGATGTAGAGCGAGGCTTTTGTATCACCCTCCGAAACCAGCGAGGTGTCACGACCCGCTCCCCGACTGACGGCGGCAACCAGGAGCGCCAACTCGCCGACAGCTACAAAGAGCAGAGCCGTCGCTACCAGCAGTGGCCTCGGACAGCGGCCATCTTCAGCCAACTCGCCAAACACTACGGGCACGAGGCCAGCATTCACGATCGGCAGGCCGAAACCTTCCGCCGCGGTGTGCCGAGATAGCAGGACTGACCTGGTTCTTTCCGAGACTGCGCACGTCTACTGCGCGAAACGTCGCATGGGCTACTGCGCGGAGCGTCGGTCTTCTGTTCGCGGGTTTGGTGGCGCCGTACCGGCACGTGGCCACCAAGACCTCCGCTGGGCGCGAACAATACTTCAGCGGGAATGTCGCCTACAGACGCCGTACTCAAGACGGCACCGAAACCTCCGCTGGGCGCGAACAGCATTTCAGCGGACCCGCAGTTGGGCAGCGTCAACTCCCTCCGCTGCGATCCACCACAATGTTGTACCGTTCGCGAACTGCAGCATCAACAACCGCTTCGACGTGGGCTGGGAAATGCGACGACAAGACCTCTTTGGCGTATGCGTGGGCCACTCGCAGCGCGTCCTTACCGCCAGCGTCAACCCAGTCATCGGGCGTGTCACGATCCCCAATGAGCGGATAGATGTAATCCTTCTGCATCAACTCAAGCGTCTGAGGCGAGCCAAGAAAATGACCCGGCCCGTTCACGACATCCTCAATCAAGCTGGCAGAAAGCGCTTCTTCGTTGACCTCGATACCCCGAACGGTGCGGTTGATCGATCCCAGCATGTCGTTGTCGATCACCAGGGCTTCCAGCGAACAACTCAGCAAACTCCCGAGCATCCCCGCGCTCTCATAGACAAGATTGGCCCCCGCCTGGCCCGCCAACACGACATTGATCCCCTTTTCGTAGCCAGCCTGGTTGTCCGGCACTTTCGAGTCGGTCATGCCCGCCGCCACACCCGATGGCAGCCCCATCCAGTTCACAACCTGCGCCGCGGCCGCGTTGAGCACCCCCTCCTCTCCGCTCCCTCCGCTCATCGCCCCCGTGCGGAGGTCCGAAACGAAAGGCCAAAGCCCCATCACACAGGGATGACCAGGACTCATCAAGTTGACCGCAGTCAGCGCCGCGAGGCATTCAGCAAGCGCCTGCGCCAGCGAACCAGCCAACGCTGCGGGCGAGGTAGCCCCCGCCTGACCCGCCGACAGCAGGTTGATGGGCATTCCCATCTCTACTTGGGCGACCATGCAGTTGGTCGATTCCTCCGCGAAGCGCAGAGGCGGCACGACAAAAGTGTTGTTGGCCGCAACAAATGGCCGTTTGCGAAATGATCCTTCGCCGCCCGCCATCATGTCGTACATCTCGACGGTTTCGTACACGTGCGCCCGCTCGAACCACGAGGTGCCGACCGGTTTGCCGGTGCCGGCTGTGGCGGCGTAGGCAGTGTTGAGATCCAGTTCCCGCGAGTCTTCTCGGTCCCGCGCCACCACTGTGCGGACAAAGAAATGAATGTTGTCGAGATAGTCGACTAGG
Source organism: Acidimicrobiales bacterium (assembly GCA_047516945.1). Taxonomy (GTDB): domain Bacteria; phylum Actinomycetota; class Acidimicrobiia; order Acidimicrobiales; family Aldehydirespiratoraceae; genus VXYK01. The sequence goes on along the minus strand of JAKZTU010000389.1, from coordinate 34,021 downwards.
CGGGCGCAGTCGTAGACATCTTGCGCTGTGCTGTGCCGGAAGGTGTTCGTCTGGTAGTCGTACATCAACACCGCAGCTCCGGCGGTTCCGAAATGGACGCGGTCACCACCCACCTCGATCGATTTGTCATCGTCGAAGCCGTGCCAAGTCCATTCTTTGGCCGCCGTGACGATGGCGTTCTCTACGAGTGCTCTGGGGTAGAGAAGCCGACCTGCGTCGTCGAGGCTGCCCCCCGCGTCCACGACCACCTGCTCGAACTCCGGAACTGGAGATCCCATTCCCACACGTTCCAGAAGGCCCAGCGCCGTGCCGTAGACCTGCTGCATCTCCGAGTCGGTCAAGGGTTTGTATTTCCCGCCTGGGAGTCCGGGCCGCACCGGGCGGTCATCTCCCTGCAGCGGCGCAGCGCGTTCCGCGATGCGCCCGGCACGTCCACCTGACCTACGGCGACGAGGCTCCTCGTTCACTGTGCGCTCACAGTCCCTCCCGTGCGGATGCCTGACCCACACAACAGTCCGGCTGCGAAACTGTAACGCATCGACAGCACCTAGGCGCGTAGCGCAGAATTGGTCGGGTCATAAGCGGGTTCTGCCAGCACGGTTGCGGTTCTCATTTCACCTAGAAGTTCCAACTCGAAGGTTGATCCGGGTGCTTCGAATGCAGGGTCGACATACACGAAGGCGAGGCTCTTGTCGACTGTGTGACCCCAGGTTCCGCTCGTGGCGATCCCCATGACTTGGCCGTCTTGGCCGTATGCCCCTTCGTTGCCTCGCACATCGTTGTCGGTGGCGTCGACTTCACAGTAGACCAGCACCATCGACAGTGGTTCGGCCTGCTCGGCGCGCGCAACCGTGGCGTCCTTGCCGATGAAATCGCCGTTGAAGTCGACGAAACGTTCGAGCCGGGCCTCGATCGGGGTGATCTCCGTCGTCAGTTCGCTGCCCCAGGCCTTGTATCCCTTCTCGATGCGCATGACGTTCATGGCATAGGCACCGAAATGGACCATTCCGTGGGGTTCTCCCGAAGCTACGAGCCCGTCATAGAGTTCGGCCATCTGCGCGATCGGACAGTGCAGCTCCCAACCGAGTTCGCCTACGTAAGACACCCGCAAGGCTTTACAGGCCACTCTGGCGACCTCGATCTCTTGAGCGGTCAACCAGCGAAACGACTCGTTGCTGAGGTCGGCGCCGGTGAGAGGAGCCAGCACCTCTCTGGCGCGTGGTCCAGTCACGGCCAACAGGCCATAGGAATCGGTGACATCTGTGACTGTCACATCCTCTGTTGGCTTGATGTGCTGGTTCAGCCAGTCCAGGTCATGAACAGTGCCGATGACCGCAGAATTGAGGTAGAAGCGATCAGCGGCGAGACGGGTGATCGTCATCTCACACTCGATTCCGCCCAGCGCGGTGAGCATGTGTACTAGGCGGATACCCCCGTCTCGGAGCGGAACCTTATTGGCGGAGACTCGATCAAGCAGCGCCGCGGCATCAACTCCTGTGACCTCGAACTTGGCGAATGCTGTGAGATCGGAGATACCAACCCGCTGGCGAGTCCCCTCGACTTCACGAGCGACGAAGTCGAAGGCGTTGGAGCGTCTGAACGAGTGCCGTTCGGGATCGCCGAAATACTGCGGACGCTCCCAGCCGTACACCTCGGCCCACTGAGCGCCCAATGCGTCGAGGCGGCCGTGGATCGGATTGACCTTCTGGTCTCGCGCCACCGGCCGTTGCTCTCCGGGGAGACGGACCTGATACATCTCGTGGTATTCGTCGATCGCTTTTTCGATGGCGAACACCGATTTGGGACCGGTGTGGTCTCCGAAGCGGCGCGGGTCCATGCCCCGCACGTTGATTTCAGTCTGTCCATGCACGATCCATTGAGCGAGATACTTGCCTGCTCCAGGACCTTGGGTGATGCCTATGGAAGCGCCGTTGCAATGCCAGTAGTTGCGAAAACCAGGGGCCGGCCCCATGAGATAGCCGGAGTCGGGCGTATGGGTGATCGGACCCGAGACGATCTTCCTTATCCCCGCTTCGGACCACGACGGGATCCGCAGCATGGACAGTTCGAGACTCTCGGCGATGTTGTCGATGTCTGGCGGTGTGAGATAGAAGTCAAGCCCCCAGTCGATCCCGTCAACACCATAGATTTGAGCGTTGGCCATCTCGTAGGGTCCGATCAGCAACCCGTCGATCTCGCGGCGGTAGTAACAACTCGACCGGGGATCGCGTGTCACAGGCGGCTCGAAATCGAGATTGCGCATTGATTCGAGCGGTTCGGTGATGACGTATTGGTGGATGACCGAAACGATCGGCACGTCAAGACCAATCATCGCGCCCAACTGAGGGGCGTAGTGGCCCGCGGCGTTGACCACGTGCTCGCAGGTGATGGTGCCTTTCTCGGTTACAACCCGCCAGCGTCCGTCGGCTAGTTGGGCCATGTCGACAACCCGGTTGTGGCGCTGGACCTCACACCCGAGCTGACGGGCCCCTTTGGCCATTGCGTTGGTGCAACCCGTGGGATCGGTCCACCCGTCGTGGGGAGTGTAGAAACCCGTTTTCACGTCGGACACATCTTCAAGCAGCGGGTTGAGTTCTTGCACCTCTGTAGGCCCGACGATGTGGGACTCGACACCGATCTGGTTGAGCATGGCGTGCACGTAGCGGTGCCAATCGACTTCATCATCAGTGCGCGCCAGACGCACCGCCCCACAGCCGTGCCAGCCCGCTGAAAGGCCCGTCTCCTCCTCGATGTCTGGATAGAGCGCAATCGCGTCCTGATGCACTTTCGCCATGTTGAGATCACCGATGAAGTTGGGGATCAATCCCGCCGCGTGCCAAGTGGAACCCGAAGTCAGTTCACCCTTTTCGACAAGGACCGTGTCGGTCCAACCCTCGTGGGCGAGGTGGTAGAGCAGACCCACGCCCATGGCCCCGCCTCCAATGATGACGCAGCGCACCTCTTGGTTCATTCTTTCTCTCCTTGGTTCACCGTCTCGAGCTCCCTTACTGCTTCGGGCGTTGGTTGTTCGGGTCGAACCAACTGCGGATGGAGGTACTGACAGGCACTCGCCGTCCAGCGATGTTGGTCTCCCACGAACCACTGTCGAGCCAGTCTTTGGTCACCGCTTCGTGGTGCTCGACGTAACCCATGGCGCAGCAGCGGTTCTGGGTGGCGCTCCACATCGACGACGATATTCGACCAACGACAACCTCGTCGCGATACAGCGGCTCGTCGTGGTAGGTCAACAGGTCAGGGTCTTCGATGCGCAACTGCACGAGTCTTTTCGTGCGGGGCTGTTCGCGCTGTGCCTCCAAAGCGCGCCTCCCGTTGAACTCGACGGGTTTGTCCCAACAAATCGTAAAACCAAGTCCTGCTTCCACGGGGGTGTCTTCGTCGGTGATGTCATGGCCCCAGTGCCGCATACCGGCCTCCAAGCGAAGCGAATTCATGGCGTGGTAGCCAGCGTGCACCAGCCCGTGGAGCCTGCCCTCTTCGATCAGCGCGTCGTAGACACCGACCGCGTCGGCATTGGGTATGCACAGCTCCCAGCCCAAGTCACCGACGTAGCTCATCCGCAAAGCAAACACGTCAACCCCAGCGAGGTTGATGCTGCGACCAGTCGCAAACTCAAAACCAGCATTCGACAGGTCGGCGTCTGTCAGTTTTGACAACACGGCCCGGCTGTTGGGTCCCATCAGGCCGATCATCGCCTGATCATGGGTGATGTTGGTGAGCGTCACCTGCTTGTCTCGACAGGCTCGCCGCAGCCAAGCCCAATCTCGGCCCTCCGATGCTGCGGCTGTAACCACAAAGAAACGGTCATCGCTCATGCGGTTGACGGTCAGGTCAGCTTCGATTCCGCCTGCTTGGTTGCACCACTGTGTGTAGACCGCTTTGCCGATCGGCGCATCGATATCGGCTACACTGACAGTGTTGAGCACAGCCAGCGCATCAGGTCCGGTAACTGTGAATTTGGCGAACGACGTCTGGTCGAAAAGGCCGACGGACTCTCTGACTCCGAGGCATTCCTGTACCATGTCGTCGTGCCAGTTCTGCTTCCCGTAGGAGTACTCGTATTCAGCGGTTTGACCTGCTCGGGCGTACCAGTTGGGTCGTTCCCAGCCAGCAGTTTCGCCGAAAACCGCTCCAGCCGCCGCGATCCGATCATGTAACGGCGACAGCCGCTGACCCCGGGCGCTCTCGTACTGCCTGAACGGCCAGTGCATGGCGTAGAGCAAGCCAAGGCTTTCCGAAATCCTGTCTTGGAGATAGTCGGTGTCTGCCTGGAAAGGCAGTGCACGGCGTATATCGACGGAGTTGAGGTCCATTGGGGGGCGTCGGTCCGCTATCCAGTCGGCCAACGCCCAACCAACACCACCCGCTGACTGGATCCCCACGGAGTTGAAGCCTGCCGCCACGAAACAGCCGTCTACTTCAGGCGCTTCGCCCATGTAGTACACACCATCGGGCGTGAAGGACTCAGGTCCGTTGAAGAACAGTTGGAGTCCACATTCGCCCAACGCGGGCACGCGATGAATAGCGCGTTCAAAGATCGGCCCGAGGTGTTCCCAGTCCTCGTCAAGAGTCCCGAAAGAGAAGTCGCGCGGGATCTGATCAGTGCGCCAAACCTTGCCGCGGGGTTCAAAGAAACCGGCCATGAGCTTGCCGGTCTCCTCTTTGAAGTAGGTGTAGTTGCCCGGATCACGCAGGGTCGGCGTGCCGATCTCCATGCCCTCGATGGGTTCGGTCACAATATAGAAGTGCTCGCATGCCTGAAGCGGAACGTTGACCCCGATCTGGGCCGCGAGGTGACGGGTCCACATGCCGGTGGCGAGCACAACAGTGTCGGTTTCGATCTCACCCTGCTCGGTGACCACCCCGGTGATCCTGCCGTTGGCAACCTTCAACTCCGTAACCGAGACGCCTTCGATGACCCTTGCCCCGCGGCTCTTGGCACCTTTGGCCAATGCCATGGTGGTGTCGACCGGTGAGGTTTGTCCGTCGCGGGGGATGTACAGCGCCCCGACAAGGTCGTCGGTGCGCATCAACGGCCAGCGTTGCTTTGCTTCGTCGAGGTCGATCACCTGAGTCTCGACACCGACACCCTCCGCCATCGTCGCACCGCGCAGAATCTCCTCCCAGCGTTGTTCGTTGTCGGCGACCGATATTGATCCGGGGGTTCGATAGCCCGTTGCTTGACCGGTTTCATCTTCGAGTTCTTCGAACAGGCGCGCTGAGTAGGTCGCCAGCATGGTCAACGAATGCGTTGATTTCAGTTGCGACACCAATCCCGCAGCGTGCCAGGTGGTCCCACAGGTGAGAGTGCCCTGTTCCAACAGCACCACATCGCTGATATCGCGACGGGTCAGATGGTAGGCAATGGAGCACCCGACGATGCCCCCGCCGATCACAACGACTTCAGCTCGGTCCGGGAATGCCGGACTCGAAGGCAGCGAACGAGCCATGGGCACCAGAGACTAGCGAATTCGGAGCACGCAAGTGTGTTGTTGATGCCCGGTTTTCGGCGAGGTGGGCTGCTGCCGCATTGCCGGGTTTTGGCGGCTCTAACAGGTGCCGTATTGTCGGGACGATGAGCGAAACCGATCAAGGCCAATCCGTCGATTCAGACAGCTCCGTCGACCAGGAATCCGAGGTACCGCCGGATCTTAGTGGCGCGCCGAAATTCCACACTGATCGCAGCCACTACGGACCTGCTTTGGAACAATGGATCACCAGGCGATACCCGAACCGGACCGGTGCCACGGTGACCAACATCGACATCCCGGTGTCCACCGGTTTTTCCAACGAGACGGTGTTTTTTGACGCCACATGGTCCGAGGACCGAACCGAGTGCTCGGACCGGTTCGTGGCCCGCATCGAACCCGCCGGAGGCGCGCTGTTCCCAGCTCAAAGCAGCCACTGCGGCGTCTCTGTTGAGGTGCAGTACCGGGCAATGGAGGCTGTCGGGCGTCACTGCGAGGCCCCCGTGCCCGAACTGCTCGGCTATGAATCAGACCCGGCGGTCATCGGTCAACCCTTCTTCGTGATGGGATTCACCGAGGGGCGGGTGCCGGCCGATCAGCCCCGCTATTCCGAGGAGGGATTCCTGGTTGACGAAGCAACACCAACCGAGCGCCATCGTATGGTCGCTACCGGTTTGGCGGCAATGGCGCAGATCCACTCTATTGACTGGCGTGAGGCCGGACTCGATTGGCTCGACACAAGCGGCAACCGACAACCCAGTACCCGAGTGCAACTCGACCTCTACCGGGCGTCCACCACCCGTGAACTGGCCGGTCGGGAACATCCGGTGCTTTCATCGGCATTCGATTGGCTCATTGCCAACGATCCACAAGACGACCGCCTTGGTTTGTCGTGGGGCGACAGCCGTCTGGGAAACATCCTGTGGCAGGACTATCGCCCTGTAGCGGTGCTCGATTGGGAGGCGTGTGCCTTGTCGCCCACTGAGGCTGATGTTGGTTGGTGGCTGATGTTTGATCGGATGTCGTTCGATGACGTGGGGGCCGTCCGAATGGAAGGATTCCCTACCCGATCCGAGATGATCAGCCTCTACGAGCAGGCTTCTGGTCGTGAGGTTCGTGCCCCCCACTACTGGGAAGTCTTCGGCGCTATGCGCTTTTGTGCGATCTTCATCGGGCTCGGCGACCGTATGACCAACGGTGGCCTGATTCCTGAGGAACTGAACCCGGCAGTGCACAACATGGTCACCCAGGCTCTAGCCGACCTACTTGGTATCGACAACCCGACACCGTCAACGATCGGTTAGCGATCTACCGGGTGTGGCCCGAGCCGCGGTCGATTCGGCCCTCAGGCGACATCGCCTATGGCGCTGGCGGCTTTTTCGCTGACGACAGTGCTGGAACCACCGGGTTTCATAGAGACGCCGTAGAGACAGTCGGCGATTTCCATCGTCCGTTTTTGATGGCTGACCAGAACCAATTGCGCATCAGCTCTGAACTCATCGACCAAATTCAAGAAGCGATGCAGGTTGACATCGTCGAGAGCCACCTCCACTTCGTCTAGGACGTAGAACGGCGAAGGGCGGCTCATAAATACCGCAAAGAGGAATGCCAATGCCGTCAGAGTCCGTTCGCCACCGGACAACAACGACAGCTTGCGAACGTTCTTCCCGCCCGGTTTTGCCGAGACGTCAATTCCTGTATTGAGCAGATCGTCAGGAGTGCTCAGTTGAATTGATCCACTCCCACCTGGGAAGAGAGTCTCGAATAACTGCTCGAAATTGATGGCGACATCCGCGAAAGCGTTCGCGAAGATCGTCACAATATCGTCGTCGATTGAAGCGATGACCTTCGTCAGTTCACGTCGCGTGGCGACGATGTCGGCGAGCTGAGCTTGCAGAAACTCGTGGCGCTCCTGCAACGCCTGGCATTCCTCTAAGGCCAGCGGATTGATCGGACCCATGATCTCAAGCTCGTTTTGCAGCTGCTCTATTCGGCGTGCAGGGTCAACTCCCTCATCGAGCGGCGGGCAAGGGGCCGACACGGCGACATCGGGAGCCACCTTGTGTTCTGCGCGGAGGCTTTCAACAACAGTCTGGAGTTTGGTCCTGAGTTCGGCCCGCTCAATTGCCGCACTGGCTACCCGTTCCCGCAGATTCTCTAACTGTTGGTTTAGACCTACCCTCTCGCTGCGGAGATCAGTGAGCTGGTGCACTATCTGGCGGACAGTTTCGGACTGCTGCTCATGAGCCATGCGCGCCTTGCTGAGTCGGGATTCGATAGTCGCTGACCGTGAGTCAAGCACCTCCGCTAGCTTGTCGAGCAGAGTCGCGCGACGGTCCAGCAATTCTCGTTGTTGGCCCGCCGTGGATCTTTCCGAAACATCGCGTTCAAGTCTGGCTTCGATCTCCGCTATGCGGGTCCGTAACCCGTTTTCGCGTTCGTTAATCGCCGCGGCACGAACCTCAACACCGGTGCGCAACGCGGCGACCGCGTTTGCACGTTCTTCGATATCTGCTCTTGCGACTGAAATGCGGAGCGTCTCTTCTCGTTGCGCGGATTCGGCGGCTTCGAGCACCAAGCGGGAACTTTCGAGCTCGTCATACCTGCCCTGTTCGCTACCTAGGCGGGCGAGCAGTTCATCAAGACCGGTCCGAAGCGCATCGGATTCGGTGGTGAAATCACGGCGCTCAGCTTCAAGCTGCTGACATTCATCAACTGCAGTCTCAAGTGCAGAACCGACCTCCGCGAGGCGCTCTGAGAGATCGGCCGCAGCATTGACGCGATCGGCAAGTTCAAAACGGGCTGCGGTGACCCGTTCCGACGCTTTTTGGCAATCGACTCCCGCCACAACGACCTGTTCGCTTGCTTCGGTGAGCGCGGCGGCGGTCGCAGTTGACCCGCTACTGCCAATACGCCAGCCGTCTGGTCCAATGAACTCTCCAGTGGAAGTAACGAAGCAACGCATGGGGTCTTGCAACGCTCGATCTACCGCGGTCTGCCAGTCGCCATCAACTATCTCAATATCACCGATCAGCACGTCTAGCAGCGCATCAACACCTCTCTGAGTGCCTCGTACCCGGTCGCGAAGCAGGTTCTTGGAACCCGCAGAGTCTAAAGACAACCAGCTACGCAACCTTGAACCTTCGCTAGCGGCTTTATCAGAACCGTGCTTAGGCAGCATCCCTAGAGCCAATACTGCGCCAGAGGATCCGCTAGCGCGCAGCGCCTCAAAAGTGGCACGAGCCGCGCTGGGGTCCCGCACGATGATCGCATTCAACCCTGCGCCAACAGCAGATTCGAACGCAGTCTCAAATCCCTCATCGATGGCCACTAAGTCGAGTAGCGTGCCCAGCACGCCTTTGACATGGGCCACTCGCTCGGCCCCTGCCCGCGAGCGAGCCTCGTGCAGCGCGAGCGTCAGCGCTTCGGCCCGAGCCAACCATCGTTGCTGGGTCGTGTCGGCTTCAGCGTGAGCAGCGATTTCTGTGTCGAGTGTTGCTTCGGCTGCCCGTTGGGCTGCGTGAGCTGCGTCTAGATCAGCAACCACCCCACGGTGTTCTGCTTGAATACCTTCGAGTTCGATCCGCTGCTGGCCCAGGCGTGAGTCGAGCGTCAAGTGCTGATCTGCCAGCTTGTCCAAGCGCGCTTGTGACCGCTGTCGTTCTTTGGTTCCTGTTTCGATAGCAGTGCGAAGACCTGCAAGCTCACCGCGGGCCTCAGCAGCCTTGTTTCCAGGCGCTGATTCTACTTCGGCTGATTGTTCATCAAGAGCCGCTCGATCGCTCGCCAGTTGCTGCTCTTTCGCTTCCAGGGTTACTGCGTCACCTCTCAGGGTCGTGGCTTCGGTTTCGGCTTCGGCGAGGGCCAGACGCAGACGTGTGGCCTCCGACTCAAGGTTGGCTACAACGCCCCGATCCGTGAATGCGGATCGGTCGCGGTCAATGCCGCGACGACGTTCGGTCACAAGTGCCGCCAGTCCCCTGGCGCGTTCCCGCATGGACTCGAGTCGCCGCAAGGTATCGCCGAGGTCATCTTCGGAGCGGTCTGAGAGTTGGCTCTCGCAACCCGAGATGGCTTCGTCGAGATCAGCCAGTCGAGCCTTCGCAGACTGTTGCAGAGCGTGGATCGGTTGTTCTTGGATGGCTTGCAACTGGTTGCGGAGCTCCGCGATCTGTCTGCCCGCCATGTGCAGTCGCTGAGCCGCCAGTTCTTCGACGAGGTCACCATGGAGGCGGGCAGCTTCAGCCTGCTTCTCAAGCGGGCGCAACTGACGCCTGACTTCCCGAATGATGTCTTTCACCCTTGTGGGGTCGCTGTCCGATGTTGCCAGGCGACGTTCAGCGCGTTCCTTGCGCTTGCGGTATTTCAAGACACCTGCGGCTTCTTCGATAATCGCTCGCCGATCTTGGGGTCGAGAGGTGAGGACCGCGTCGATCTGTCCTTGCGAGACGATCACATGTTGCTGCCGTCCAACTCCACCGTCGCTCAACAACTCTACGACATCGATAAGACGACAACCGACGCCATTGATTGCGTACTCGGATTCGCCGCTGCGAAATAGCGTGCGACTGATTCTCACCTCGTTGAAGTCGATTGGGAGCGTGCCTGAGTGATTGTCGATCGTGAGGGAAACTTCAGCTCGACCCAAGGCAAGCTTTTCGCTGGTCCCGGCGAAAATCACGTCGTCCATCTTGCTGGACCGCAGCGCATTTGGAGCCTGTGATCCAAGCACCCAGGCAATGGCGTCCACAACATTAGACTTTCCGCTGCCGTTGGGACCGACGATTACGGTGACGCCTGGCTCAAGATCAATCGAAGTCGTATCTGCGAACGACTTGAATCCCTTCAATGTGAGGTTCTTCAGATACATCCCACTCAAATGTATCAGCCCAAATTACGTTGATGAGACTTCACACCTGTGTTTGACAGAAATACGTCCAGGTGCCACGGAACTTTACCCGCTGTATCGGTAAACGGGACCTGGCACTGAGTTCACCATGGCGCCCCCAAACCATCAGGTGGCTACCGTACTCACCGGGGTTGCCCACAGGATCAATGAACTCCCGTTCGGGGATCGATGTGCCGCGATGCTTGATGGCGTCGTGCAGGGTTCCAACCAGCGCACGATGAAGCCGCCGGATCTCCTGGCTTGTCAAGGAGTCGCTCATCCGATTGTGGCGAAGCCCCGCGTGGAACAAGATCTCATCGGCGTAGATATCGCCGATCCCGACGACAAACGACGGATCAGTGAGCAAAGTCTTCAACCTGACCCGGCGCTGGAGCAGACCCCGGCCAAACGTCGTCCAAGTGACCGGCTCAGAGACTGGGTCAAGCCCAAGATCTTCGGGGTCAGGGAGTTCATCGTCGATTGAGTCGTTATCGACGACGAACATCTCAGAAGTGCCCCTTGCGTCGAGCAAACGCAACTGGCCATGTTGCGTGAACGTGATGACCACTTCGGTCTCCGGATCCACCGCTTCCTTGTTGGCTGTACGACGCAACGATCCGCTTGAACCCAAGTCCACAACCAAGTTGGACTCATTGTCGAGCCCGATTGTGATGTGCAACCCGAGGCGCTGAACTGCGGTGATCTTGTTCCCAACCAGACGAGAGACGAACGAATTGCGGGTTCGATATCGCCTCAGCACCTTCATGCTCATCGCCTCAGCGCTCTTTATTTTCTTCCCAACGATGTCTCGCTCGAGATCACGGCGCACCGTTTCGACTTCAGGTAACTCAAACATCGAGTGCTCCATCCTCACCGGAGCGGGCTTCCCATGCGACACGGGCAGCTCGCTGTTGAGCTTGCTTGATTGTGGTGCCTTCCCCAGTTCCGCAGACGTCGCCTCCGATCCTCACCGCTGCTCGAAACAGCCTGTTGTGGTGAGGGCCCGTCTGCCTAACGTCGTATTCCGGTGAAGCCAGCCCGTCGCGGACGGCGGATTCTTGCAACAGCGTCTTGTAGTCGCGCGCACCAGGTTGACTAGCCGCCTCGTCGATACGGTCACCAAGCTGGGCTAGGACGAACTCGCGGGCTGACTCAAGCCCACCATCAACGTAGACCGCACCAATAATTGCTTCGAGCGCATCGGAGACAATAGACGCCTTGGTGCGTCCACCAGAAATCTCTTCTCCCTTTCCGAGGCGAAGGTGTCCGCCGAGTTCAATGTCCACCGCCAGATCGGTAAGTGTGGCGGCGTTCACGACGGCGGCTCGTGTTTTTGCCATCTGCCCCTCGGGCAGGTCGGGAAATCGTTGGTAAAGGAAATCTGCGACAACCAGGCCAAGGACTGCGTCACCGAGAAACTCGAGTCGTTCGTTGCTAGGTCCGCCATCATGTTCGGCGCACCAAGAACGGTGCGTGACCGCCAACTCGAGTTGACCGGGTTCGTCGAAACGATACCCGAGTCGGTTCTCGAGCACAGATAGCGGACGCAGTGCTCAGCGCCTCAACCCAGCTTTGCGGCGACGTAATCGACGGCGTCGCGAACGGTTCGTAGATCCTCGAGATCTTCATCCTCGATTCGAAAACCCGCTGAACGTTCAGCTAGTTCCTCTTCGAGAGCTTCAACAAGTTCTATAAGAGCTAGCGAGTCAGCGTCGAGATCATCAGCGAATGCATCGCCTTCGTTGATCGACAGCGGCTCAATCTCAAGAATGTCGGCAAGCTGGTCCCTGACGAGAGCGAGGATCTCCTCACGACTCATGGGAGCCTGTTCCACATGCGTTTCTGCGGGCAACTGCACCCCTCCTAGTCACCAGAACGATCCGATGCTATCGGAAGTCATGGGCCACTCCTCTGTCTAGGATTGAAATAACATTGAATATATTAATATTTTGTTAATGCTGGCGGACCGCTGCGGACAAATGATCGACCATTCCGACATCAACCATCTCCGCGGCGATACGGATGGCATTGGCCATGGCATCAGCCGAACTGGAGCCGTGCGAAATGACGCACACCCCCTTCACGCCCAACAACAGCGCCCCACCAGTGGAGTCGGGATGCAACTCAGCGAGCATCGAATCGAGCGGAGCAGACAACATCTCACCAGCTCGTCGGGTCTTATCGTCAGTATCGATCGCGGTAAGCAGTCGGCTGAGAAGCGCCGACATAGCGCCCTCCAGTGTCTTTAGAGTCACGTTGCCGGTGAACCCGTCGGTGACGACCACGTCAACTTCGTCGGTCATAACGTCGCGACCTTCAACGTTGCCGATCCATTCGGCACCGCTTGACTTCACCCAGTTGTTTTCGTTGAGTAGTTCGAAACACTCCTTCACAAACTTGTTGCCCTTGCCCGCTTCTTCACCGATCGACAGCAACCCGACTTTGGGACGTTCAATTCTGAAACGATCACGGGCGTAAACGCAGCCCATCTGGGCGAACTCAACGAGCCATTCGGGGCGACACTCCGCATTTGCCCCCGCATCAAGCAAAGTCGTGGGAGTGCTCTGGGGCACCGGTACAGGTATGGCAATCGCTGGCCGATTGATCCCCCGTATACGCCCCATGCACAGCAACGCAGATGCCATGGTGGCGCCCGTGTTTCCGGCGGACACCATCGCTGAGGCACGACCATCGCGAACCGCCGTAGCAGCACGCACCAACGACGAGTCTCTCATACGACGAACGCTTGAACCCGGTTCAGCATCCATAGCGATCACTTCGCTGGCTTCAATTACTTCCAAGCCTCCGGTATCAACGAGGTCCGCTGATCTTCCAACCAATACAACCGGGATGCCCATTTCGGATGCGGCGCGTCGAGCACCGGCAACGATTTCTGTTGGGGCGTTGTCACCACCCATGGCGTCAACCGCAATGGGCAGCATTGATCAACTGACGTCGATGGCTTGGCGGCCGCCGTACCACCCACAATTGCCGCAAGCCCGGTGCGGGCGTTTGGTGGCGTCACAACGCGGACAAGCGCTGCGAGCCGACGCTCGAACGCGCCAAGCCGAAGCACGCCTGCTCCGACTCTTCGATTTCGACGTTTTTTTCTTTGGGACGGCCATCGCGAACCTGTTTCTTGGGGAATCTCTCAGGCCGAAAGTTGACCGACCCGAGCAACAAAGGTTATCGACACCCCGCGACGACACCACCGCGAACACATCGATTAAGGCATCGATATCACCCGTCGAAAGTCAACTCGTCGAGGATCGACCAACGGGGATCAATTCTCGAGTCATCGTCTTCGGGTGCCCCGGTTGGGAATCGGTCCGGCGCCGGACCCTCACATTCGGTACGACAAAGGGGAGCGAGCGGGAGGCAGATTAAAGCAACCTCACGCAGCATGGGTCCGAGATCAATGCCTTCTTCTTGGATCGCCCATGTCTCTGGTTCGGTTGGGTGAACCTCAAACAGTTCCTGAATCTCAGCTAGAAGATCCCCTTGCATCGGCTCTAGACAGCGTCGACAGGGCACAGACCAGCGTCCACTGGCGGTACCGGTAACCAAGACTCCCTCGGTGTCAGTCCGTTGAGAATCGTGATCGGACACTCCGGCGGCGTTGGGGGCAGCACCAGTGCGCTCCAAAACGAGATCTAGCACTAGGCGACCATCGACGACCGTTGAGCGCATTCCAGAGTCAGACAACTCCATATCGGCGAGCTTTGCTTCTGTTCGCAGAACAAGGCGTGATTCGGCTTGACTGAAAAGCCCAGCCGTTTCCACCACAAATTGAGCGCCGTGCTTCACTCGCGATCCTGGTCGAAAAACTCGTCCCTTTCCGGAGTTGGAAGTGCGGGAATCGACTCATTGGATTGCGTGGCGCCTTGCATACGCGACCTGCCGAATGCAACTGAGCGAGAAATACGTTCAAGCACAACCTCCAGACGACCGAGTTCTTGGTCGCACCAATCCTCAGTATTCAAACGAAGATCCCTGGCTTCTTGTTCCGCGTCCGAGACGACTCGTCGAGCGTGATCGTTTGCCTCTTTCACCAGTTCAGTTCGCTGCACCATGCGCTGGGCGGTATCGCGCGCGCTTGCAATCAACAGATCGCCTTCTCCTTGAACACGAGCCAAAAAATCATCGCGTTCCTTGAGTAGCCAGCGAGCGGCTCGAAACTCGTCGGGAAGGCGCTGCACCGCAGCGTTCAACAATTCCAATACCTCGTTCTTGTTGATTATCGAAGACGCCGACATCGGCATCGGGCGAGCTCTCTCGATCAGATCAATCACCGTGTTCAGAATTTCTTCAGCCTCCAGAGGACGGTACGCTAAAGGCGCGGTCTCAGCGGGCGAGTCTCCGGTATTTTGATCGGTCATTCGTATCGCTCTCTTAATCGACGAGCCACGCTTGTTGGAACCATTTTAGATATATCACCGCCAAACCTGGTGAAGTCGCGGATGAACTTCGATGCCAAGAACGAACTGCTTGACGCCGATGGGATGAACAGTGTGTGGATACCCGAAGCGGCGTTGTTCATCTGAGCCATCTGTAACTCGTTTTCGAAATCGGAGACGGCCCGCAGACCTTTCAGAATGAAGTCGGCTTCTATCTCCGAAGCAAGGTCGACAACTAGCCCCGCGAACATCCGCACCGTGACGTTGGGCAGATGTTCGGTGGCCTCGCGAAGCATGGCCTCACGGTCGTTGAGATCGAAGACCCCGTCCTTGGTGGTGTTGACCATGGTCGCGACCACAACTTCGTCGAACAACTTCGCAGCAGTCTCAATGATCTCAATGTGCCCGTTGTGGACGGGATCAAACGAACCGGGGTAGAGGACACGGGTCACGGGATTCGGGTCTCCGTAGCAGCGGGGGCAAAGGCGAGCGTCACCACGGTACCTCCGTAGCGGCGCACCCGATGAGTATCCCACGATTTGGGCAGATCGATTTCACGGTCGGATTCGATAGCAACTACCGCATCTGTTGGGTGAGCGAGCAGTTCTGGCCAGCAATCAAACGAATACGGAGGGTCCAATAACAAGAGGTCGTACGGCTCGACATGGGCCAAGAACGTCGTTGCGTCAGCAGGTACCACCGTCGCCTGATCCTGCAATCCCAAAGAAGCAAGATTTTCACGGAGCACCGTTAAAGCTTGTCGATCATTCTCGACAAAAATCACTCGCGCCGCTCCACGCGACAACGCTTCAATTCCCAGCGCGCCAGATCCGGCGAACAAGTCAAGGACGACCGCGTCGGTGATAGCACCGAGGGAGTACAACGAGTTGAACATTGCTTCGCGTACTCGATCTCCGGTGGGACGAATGTTCTCGGAGTCTCCGGCATTGATTCGTCGTCCACCAATCGACCCCGCTACAACACGCATGTGTACCAGTGTGGTCCGTCAAGATACGGTCACCTCATGGGTGCACCCGAAACCATTGTCTGCGTTGATTGCGGAGGCAGGTGCCATCTCCTCTCCTATGCGCCCGACGAGGGTTTCGAGCCGGGTGATATCGTCGCTTATCGTTGCGCTGACTGCGGTGATCGCTGGGACATCGAGTTGGCCGTCGACGATCTCGAGCCACCCGGGACTGGTTAGCTTTTCATCAGGAACTCGGCTTCGTCGTCGCCGAGCATGAAGTCGACCTCTTCGCTGAGTTCGAGATGTTCGGTTAATTCTGGGTCCTGGGTAATGATCTCAGTCGCTACCTCGCGAGCAAGCGACACCCACTCCTTGTCACGTCGCAACGATGCAAGGCGCAGGTCGTTTCTTCCCTTTTGGCGCTCCCCCATGATCGTCCCCTCACCTCGCAATTCGAGGTCGACTTCGGCCAACTCAAACCCATCCGTGCTTGCTACCACAGCCTCAATGCGGGCTCTTCCATCGCTGGTAGTGGGATCGCCAAGCAGATAGCAAAGTCCCTGGTGTTTGCCACGACCAACCCGCCCGCGGAGTTGATGTAGCTGCGCTATCCCGAATCGGTCGGCGTCAAAGATGACCATAACCGTGGCATTGGGCACGTCAACGCCTACCTCGATCACTGTGGTTGCCACCAGCACGTCGATCGATCCCGACCGAAAGTGGGCCATCGTCGCTTCTTTTTCGCCGGGCGACACCCGCCCGTGCAGCAGCCCCACACGCAGGCCCGCAAGCTCGCCGCTCTGTAGTTCCAAAAAGGTGTCTTCGACACTGCGCACTTCGATCACCGCGGACTCTTCGATGAGCGGGCAGACAACGTAGGCCTGACGACCCTGGGACACCTCGTTGCGAACCGTTTCCCAAACCTCACTTTCTGCTATCGGACCTTCGGCCCACCGGGTCATGATCGGGGTTCGGCCCGGCGGCATCTCATCGAGCACGCTGACATCAAGATCGCCGTAGACGGTCATCGCTGCAGTACGCGGGATCGGAGTCGCAGTCATCACCAACACATCAGGAACGCCGATGGATTCACCTTTTTCTCTCAAGGCAGCTCTTTGCTCGACGCCAAAGCGATGCTGTTCATCAATGACCACCATGCCCAGTGACCGATACTTGACCTTCTCCTGAATGAGTGCGTGGGTTCCGATAACGATGTCGACCTTGCCGACGATCAGGTCGGCGAGAACCTTGCGGCGCTGGGAGGCTCCGACGCTGTTGGTCAACAATTCGACTCGCAGCGGACGGTCACCCATCAACGAGGTCGCGTCTGCCACCAACAGGTCGCCGAGCATGTCACTCACGCCGAGGTAATGCTGTTCGGCCAGAACCTCGGTGGGAGCCATGAATGCGCCCTGGTAACCACCCTGAACCGCGGTCAACAGCGCAGTCACCGCGACCAATGTCTTGCCCGACCCAACATCCCCTTGCAGCAGGCGGTGCATCGGATATTCAACGGCGAGGTCACGGGCGATCTCCGCATTGACTCGTCGTTGCGCTTCAGTGAGCGCGAAAGGCAAGCGCGCATGGAACCGATCAACGAGCTCGCCAGACATGTCGTGGGCAACTCCAGATGTTTCGCGTTCGATGCTCTTCTTGCGACGAATCAACTCCAACTGCACTCGAAAGAGTTCGTCGAACACGAGTCGGCGGCGGGCTTCTTGCATTTCATCCATCGAAGAAGGGTGGTGAATGCCGTGTAGCGCGGCTTCGCGATCGACAAAATCGAACCGATCAAGCACTTCAGGCGGAACTGGATCGCTAAAGCCCCGCACCCGGCTTCGGCTGAGAGCCTCCTCTATGAGTTCGGCTAGTTTCAATGTCGTCAACCCGGCCTTCTCGGACTGGGGATACACAGGGATGATCCGACCGGTCTGGTTTCCAAGAAGATCGACCACGGGAGAGGTCATCTGGCGTGTCCCTCGGAAGAGTTCGAACTTGCCGTGTACCAGCACTTCCATTCCCTCGGTGAGCTGTTTCTCGCGCCATCGCTGGTTGAAGAACACAAGCGTGAGTTTGCCGGTGCCGTCGCCTATCACAACGTTGGTCAGCGTTCGACGCCCTCTCAGCTTGCGGTTGTAGGCACTGCGCACGGTGCCCAGCACAGTTGCCTCGTCACCAGGGAGGAGTTCGCCGATCTGGGCCTGCCTGGTGCGATCCAGATAACGCCTCGGATAGTGCTGTATCAGGTCAAGGACCGTTGTGATCTCTACGGCCAGAAGTCGGTCTGCGGTACGTTCGCCGACTCCACGCAACTGTCTGACTTTGATGCCCGCGAGATCCCGCAACATCAGCGGGGGGTCACCGGCCGGCATGTGCGTCTACTCCAACCCGAAGAAATAGGGGTAGAGCGGTTGTCCGCCGTGGTGTATCTCTATCTCCACGTCGGGATGGTTTCGGGTGATCCACGACTCGATCATCGCGGTTGTGTAATGGTCGGCGTCCTCACCCGTAATGACGGTAAGCAACTCGTGGTCTTCGTCGACGATCGCGGCAAGTAACCCAGTTGCGGCGGCAACCATTGATGAGTCCACCGCTTGGATTCCCGCTTGGCAAATACCTAGCCAATCTCCTTCAGCAATAGGTCCTGCGTCGCTCGTCGCATCACGCACGGCTCTGGTTACTTCGCCAGAAACCACTCCGCTGAACGCTTCGGTCATCGCTGCCGCGTTCACAGACGCGGTCGCTTGAGGGTCATAAGCCATAAGACCTGCCAGCGCTTCTGTGACACTTGCCGTGGCAACAACTTGCACGGTACGGCTTGTCTGTTCCTCTACTTGTCGGGCCACCGCGATGATGTTCTTGTTGTTGGGAAGAATGATCACTTCAGGCGCTGAGACCGATTCGACCGCTGCTACCAACTCCGCTGTCGACGGATTCATTGACTGTCCCCCAGCGACAACAGCCTGAACTCCCATTGATTTCAAGATGGCAACCACACCCGACCCGGCACCAACGGCAACAACCGCGGTGGGCACCGTTGGGCCTTTTGCTGCGCCATTACCGCGTGGCGATGTGTCGCTGTCGAGAGCCGCGGCGACCCAATCACGTTCTTCGAGTTCTGCAAGCTCATCAAGCAGATCCGTGACCCTGATGTTGTGGGGTCGCCCAATCCCAATGCCGCATTCGATGGCCGCTCCTACGTCGTCGCAGTGGATGTGGCAGTTATAGATGCCCCCGTCGCCGACGACGACGATGGAGTCGCCGACTTGAGCCCACGCCTCTTTGAAGCCGGCGATTTCCTGATCGGGAGCGTCAAGCAAAAACATGACCTCGTATCTGAGATCCGCGATCGACGGTCCGCCTTCACCGCGCGCCGCACCTAGCTGTCGGTGATGGGGAGCCGCCTTTGAAGTGGCCTCTGGTTCGGGCATTGGCCGATCGTCGACAACATGGAGCGCCGCGTCATACAGGAGCAGGAGTCCGGCCCCACCGGCGTCTACGACACCAGCGTCAGCCAAAACCTGCAACAGTGTCGGGGTTCGCTCAAGCGACGCAGCCGCTTCATGGCGAGCCGCTTCAAGGACTCCGCAGAGATCGGTGCCTTGGGTTGCAGCATCGGCGGCCGCTTTTGAGGATTCCCTGATCACCGTGAGGATCGTTCCTTCGACTGGATTCCCAACTGCGGTGTAGGCACCCTTGGCCGCGGCGGTCAATCCTGTGGCGAGAAGCCGACCGTCGATGGAGGCATGCTCAGCTACTACGCCAGAGAATTCGCGCAGGATTTGCGACAAGATCACACCACTGTTTCCCCGGGCTCCCATTAGCGAGCCGTGGGCGATGCCGTTGCACACCGAAGCCATGTCGTCACCGGTGTCGTCGAGTTCTTCAACAACCGAGCGCAGGGTCAACGACATGTTGGTTCCGGTGTCACCGTCTGGAACCGGATAGACGTTGAGGTTGTTGATCGCCTCTCGATGGTCGGTCAACGCGTCGCGAAAAGTGATGACGATGCCACGAAGGGAGGCTGCATCAATTGAGTCGAGCGCCACGACGACGGATGGTACCTCCCGCGAGTAGTCCGCGCGAGGTTCAAACCCGCTCTTGTTCGATACGCTCTGTTCTCATGCAGGGCGTCATCAAGAATTTCGACCCGGGCACCGGTGACGGGGTCTTGATCAACGAAGCGGACCTCGCCGACGTTGATCTCGCCGACGACGCTCTGGAAGGTTCGGTTTTTCGCATGCTGCGACAGGGCCAGCGTGTGCAGTTCGATCTCGACGAATCCGGAAGAGCAACCGCTCTGCGCCTCGGTTCCGAGGTCGACATGGCAACCCCCGACCTCTAGGCATTGCCGGCGGGACTACATCATCTCGGCTATGCCTAAATCGGCGTATCGCTGATTCGCGTAGTTGGTTCGAAACATCTCGCGCAGCTTCAAGGCAGCTTCGTCGTATGCCTCGGGGTCGGTCCAGGTGTCGCGTGGGTTGAATATCGTGTCATCGACGCCATCGCACTTTGTTGGCATTTTCAGTCCGAGGATCGGCTGTACCGCAAGTTCAGCGTCGTCGAACTCGCCCTTTAAGGCAGCATTCAGCAGTCGACGCGTCACCTTCAGCGACATCCGCTCTCCAGTGCCATAAGGACCACCGCTCCACCCGGTGTTCAACAAGATGCAGCGCGAGTTGTGGTCCGCCATCCGTTGAGCCAACAAATCCGCGTAAACGGAGGGCTTCTGCGACATGAAAGCGGCACCGAAGCAGCCCGAAAAAGAAGGAACCGGTTCAGTGACTCCCACTTCGGTTCCCGCCAATTTTGAGGTGAAACCCATCACGAAGTGGTACATCGCCTCGTCGGGGTCGAGAACGGAGACCGGTGGGAGCACACCGAAGGCATCCGCGGTGAGCAGGACGATCGATTCAGGGTGCGGCCCACTCGCCCCGTTGGCGACATTGGGGTTGGCACTCAGCGGATAGGCGAAGCGAGTGTTCTCGGTGATCGCCCCATCGGCGAGGTCCAACTCTTGGGGGTCAGTATCGGCGAGTGACTTACCGAAAAGTTGCGGCACGTTCTCTATCAGCGTTCCCTTCATAGACAGCGCCGCGGCGATCACAGGCTCCGCTGTCTTGTCCAGATTGATGAGTTTGGCGTAGCACCCGTACTCCAGGTTCGAGATGCCGCTATCGGTCCAGACATGCTCGTCGTCGCCAATCAGTTCACGATCGGGATCGGCTGACAGCGTGGTCTTTCCCGTGCCTGAGAGTCCGAACAGCAGCGCCGTGTCTCCTGCGTCGCCAACGTTGGCTGAAGAGTGCATTGAGAGTTGGCCCTTGGCCGGAAGCACGAAATTCATGATCGTGAACATCGCTTTTTTGTTGATTCCGCAGTAGTCGGCCGAACCAAGGACGAGCGCGATCTCGCGTTCGATGTCGATGATCACCGCAAGTTCGCTACGAGTTCCGTCGCGCTCGGGGTCACACACGTATGACGGCACGTTGAGCACAGTCCAGCCATGCTCGGCGCGATCACTGTCGTCGCGAACGTGGTCGGGCAACATGATGTTGCAGAAGTAGGCGTGAGAGGCGTATTCCCCGACGAACCTGCATGGTTCGCTGAACTGAACGTCCGAACCACAAAACAGGTCCGTCACGTACAAATGTCGGCCCCTGGCGTTGAGATGTCCGATGACACGGGGTAGCAGAGCGTCGAAGGCGACCGGGTCGAACTTAGCGAACCCTTTCTTCCACCAGATCAAGTCCGTGACACTGGCTCGGTCCACGCAGAAGGTGTCGTTCACTGGTCGGCCAGTGCAAGCCGGATCGGTGTAGAAGACAAGCGGGCCTTCCACTCCCAATGCGGTCGCAAATGCCTTTTGGGCATCACTCGGACCGTCGAAGGAAATTCTGCCGCGATCATTGGCGATGGCTTCGTGGAACAACTCGTCTTGTGACATCCCGAAACGAAGTTCAGGACCAGACAAACCCAAGGTCCGTTCAAGTTGGATGGCTGCTTCCGCGGCAGTGCTCACTTAGGGACTCCCTCTCTCACGACCGGGCCCATAACTGGGCGAGTCAGTTGAGCAGCCCGTATCTGGCGATTACCCTAACTAAATCGCTAGGCGAGAAAGCAGTCGGGCCGACATCATTCAACGATTACAATTATCGGAGAAATTGATACTGGGCCGGCCAGCGACCTCACCAGCGAAACTGACTAGCGAAACGACGAATTAGGAGGCCTGATGTCTGTAAGCGCCTACATCTTGATCCAAGCCAGTGTTGGCACCGCAGTCGATGTGGCTCACGCCACCGCGGAACTCGACGAGATTGTTTCTGCCGAGGTGGCGATGGGTCCCTACGATGTGATCGCGCGGGCAGAAGCAACCTCAATGGACGATCTGGGCCAGATCGTGGTACACGCCGTGCAAGGAATCGCTGGAGTCGAGCGCACCTTGCTGTGTCCCATTGTCAAGATCTGATCACAGTCAAATCCCGATCACACCAACACGATCGCTCGAATCCCCAGGCCCATCAGCCACAAGCTGCCGAGTCCATACAACAGATACGGGCGGTCGCGCATCTCGTTGCGGTAAGCGAAGATGATCCCAACCGAAACGAACGCCGCGAATCCGTACAGCTGATGCTGCCCGCCTATGCCGTCGCTCTCAACCTGGATTGCAACCCCAGCCAGGGTCTGGGCTACGACGATCGCTTGCGCGATGCCGATCGCGATCCATCCTGCCCGGCCACGGAATCGCTCATAGCGATGGGCCAGTAGAGCCCAGATCCCCACTGCGCCGTTGGCTGTGATGAGCAACCAGCCGCCGATCTCATGGAGGTCGTGGATCACGAGGATTCAGGCAACGGCACCCGCCGAACGCAGCGTTGCGACCTCGTCGAGACTGAATCCGCACTCCGCGAGCAGTTCGTCGCTGTGTTGACCGGCGTGAGGCGGTGGTCGCATGATTTCTCCGTCCGTACGGCTGAACCGGGGGGCTGGGCGAGGCTGAACTACGCCAGCCACTTCGGTGAACGTGCCTCGCTGAAGATTGTGGGAATGGTGGGGCGCTTCCTGCATGGACAGCACTGGAGCAAAACACACATCGGAGCCTTCGATTAGTTCAGTCCATTCGTCGCGAGTCCGGGTTTTGAAAATCGCAGCGAGGTCGGATTTGCGGTCAGCCCATTGACGTTTGTCGTTTTGGGCGTCCCATTTATCATCATCAAGTTCGAGTTTCTCTCTGAGTTCAGCGTAGAACTGACGCTCGATCGAACCGATGGAGACATATTTGCCGTCGGCGCACTCATAAACGTCGTAGTAGTGCGATCCAGTGTCGAGCATGTTGGTTCCGCGTTGGTCGTCCCAAATGCCCATCGCCCGCAGCCCGTAGAAGAAGGTGGCCAACGACGCCGCCCCATCGACCATCGCGGCATCAACAACTTGCCCCTTCTGAGAGGTTCTGGCTTCAAGAATCGCGCAGACCATACCAAAGGCCAGATACATGCCTCCACCTCCGAAGTCACCGACGAGATTGAGCGGGGGCACGGGACCAGAATCGACTCGGCCGATGGCATCCAAGGTGCCCGACAACGCCACATAGTTGATGTCGTGGCCCGCCGCCGATGCGTAGGGGCCGTTTTGACCCCAGCCCGTCATTCGACCGTAGACCAGGGCGGGATTGTTGGCGAGGCATTCGACAGGCCCGATGCCGAGCCGTTCGGCCACACCCGGTCGGAACCCCTCGACTAGGCCGTCGCTCGATTCAATCAGGCGCATCACGACTTCGATACCTTCGGCGGACTTGAGGTCAACCCCGATTGAGCGGCGCCCACGGTTCATGACATCAGCGGGGGGCAAGTTCGGGTCTCCGCCGCGCACCCGGTCTGCCCGGTCAACCCGGATCACATCAGCTCCCATGTCGGCCAGCATCATGGCGCAGAACGGACCCGGCCCGATTCCCGCAATCTCAACAATTTTCACGCCGGCAAGCGGACCCATCGATTGTTCTCCTGTGTCTTGTGCTGATCCGGACCCTACCCGAGTCGCGGACTTCAGCTAACGGACCTAGCCATAGGTGCGGGCCGCGAGCGCGGTGACCGCTTCAACCACCGCCGGCCATGCTTGCGGCACAAAATCGTGTGACATCTCTTCAATCAGCAAATAACGAGAATCACCGATCAGTTCCGCTGTTCGTGCGCCTCCCGACGGAGCTATCAGCGTGTCTGAACCGCCATGAATAACGAGTGCTGGCACGGTTGACTCAGACAGACCGGCGACGCGATCACCGCTGCGCATGATGGCGTTGATCTGTCGTTGAGCCGCGCCGGGGTTCCATGCCCGCTGATATCCCGCTGCCAAGTTGGACCTCAGGGTGTCGGGGTCGAACCATTCTGGGTTGGACCAGATTCGGCTGGCTTTCACATCAGCTTCGATTTGGGCCTCAATAGAGTCTTCGGGGGGCGCGGTGAGAACGTCCCAGGCGTCAAGCGTGGGGTTGCCGACATCGGACTCACCGGTAGTCGACATGATCGACACCAGCGCTCGGGTGCGCTCTGGATGCCGAATCGCGGTGACTTGGGCAATCATTCCACCCATCGACACTCCCAGGACCACCGCGTCTTGTACTTCGGCGTGGTTCAGGACAGCAACCACATCGTCAGCCATATCGTTGAGCGTGTAGCTGTCGGCATCGCTGCTCATCGACGACAACCCGGCATCGCGGTTGTCCATTCTGATCACCAAGAATCCGCGGTCGACGAACGCTTGACACAACTCAACGGGGTACGACAGTAGTTGGCTGCCAAGACCCGGTATGCAGATCAACGCCGGATCGTCGCGCGATCCAAAAGTCTCGTACTCGACTTCAATGGAACCGTTGCTCGCTCGTGGCATGGCTGACAGCATGCCCGACCGCGGCGAGCGTTCGGCGCTAGCCACACATCTTTCGCGGCAAAGACCTAGACTTGGCCGCGCATACGAATCCGGGGAGCTCGGGGCAGCCGGGCTGAGAGGTCGACCATCCGCGTCGGCGACCCCCAAGAACCTGATCTGGGTAATGCCAGCGGAGGAAACCATGACTCGACCAAACTTTGCCGTAAGCCTGATCGCCAGTGCCATCGGCCTCATTGCCGTGGCCGGCGTAATAGCCGCAGCC
This sequence comes from Acidimicrobiales bacterium, assembly GCA_047516945.1. Classification (GTDB taxonomy): domain Bacteria; phylum Actinomycetota; class Acidimicrobiia; order Acidimicrobiales; family Aldehydirespiratoraceae; genus VXYK01. The sequence continues at coordinate 9,135 of JAKZTU010000389.1, read as the reverse complement.
TGCGGAAATGACGACGATGGCGATGCCGACTCCCCAACGGACCCTTCAAGCATCACCCTGCTCACCCACGACTCGTTCGCTCTTTCCGACGAAACACTGGTGGTTTTTACCGCGCAGACAGGTATCGAAGTTCAGATCCTGCAAGCTGGCGACACGGGCACGATGGTAAGCGAGGCAATCCTCACTGCCGGCAATCCACTCGGTGACGTGATGTTCGGCGTCGACAACACCTTCTTGGCACGTGCACTGAACGCCGACTTGTTTGAGCCTTACGAGTCACCCAACCTCGCCGATGTACCCGACGTATTCAAACTGGATCCCCAGCACCGGGTTACTCCAATCGATTTCGGCGATGTCTGCATCAACTATTGGACCGATGCGCTGCCCGCCGACCCCCCCACAACCCTTGAGGACCTGGCATCACCAGAATTCGCCAATCAACTCGTAGTGCAGAATCCCGAGACCTCGTCGCCGGGCCTGGCATTCCTATTGGCCACGATCGCTGGAACCGACGATTGGGAACAGTACTGGGCCGAACTTGTGGACAACGGTGTTGCGGTTACAGCAGGTTGGGAAGACGCCTACTACGGAGAGTTCATCTCCGGTGGAGGCGAGCGCTCGATGGTTGTCTCCTACGCCTCCAGCCCACCGGCAGAGGTGATCTATGCAAGTTCGCCCATCGACACCCCTCCAACCCAAGTGCTTCTTGATTCGTGTTTCCGCCAGATTGAGTTCGCCGGGGTGCTCTCGGGGACCGATCACCCTGCCGAAGCTCAGGCGTTGATCGACTTCATGCTCACGCCTACTTTCCAAGACGATGTGCCGCTCAACATGTTTGTGTTCCCAGTGGCCAACAGCGCCACGCTGCCGCAGGCCTTCGTCGATCACGCACAGATCGCCAATGATCCGCTGTTTGTCGATCCGGCCGACATCGAGGCTCACCGCGATGAATGGACAGACCGGTGGGTCGAAATCGTTCTCAGATAGGGGGATTTGCGGTCCGCTGGGTTGCGGTTGGGGTGCCCGCAGTTTTCTTGGCGGTGTTCTTTGTCTATCCGGTCGGGGCGATCCTGTGGCGCGGCCTCGGCGCGGAGGGACTCGGGCCGATGTCGGATCTGTTCGCTTCATCGCGGACCCGTGGTGTCGTGTGGTTCACCGTCTGGCAGGCGCTGGCGTCGACGGCGATCACGCTGGTGGTCGCCCTTCCAGCGGCGGCACTCGTTTCACGACTCAGGGGCCGACACCGCCACTGGATCCGGGGGCTGGTTACCGTGCCTTTTGTGCTTCCGACGGTGGTGGTCGCCGGTGCCTTCGAAGGGGTCTTTTCTCGGTTTGGACTCGATCAGGGGGACTTTCGTCTGCGGCATACGGTGTGGGCAATCCTGCTCGCTCATGTGTTCTTCAACTATGCGGTGGTTGTGCGCATCGTCGGATCGTTTTGGAGCGGTCTGGATCACCATCTTGAGGAGCAGGCCCGAGTGTTGGGTGCCGGGCCGATCCAAACGTTTCGGGCTGTGACTCTGCCCAGGTTGCGGCCGGCTATCGCTTCGGCTTCGGCGATTGTCTTTCTCTTTTCGTTTACTTCCTTCGGAGTGATTCTGCTGCTCGGAGGGCCACGTCGGGCGACTCTGGAAACGGAGATCTATCGCCAAGCCGTTACCCGTAGCGACCTGCGTTCTGCAGCGGCTCTAGCGCTGCTGCAACTCTTCGCGGTGTTGGCTTTGATCGCGGTGGCTACTCGACTTGAGCGCCGTCGACCTGCACCGACGGGAGTTGTACACCGTCCGCCAAAGCCAATGCGACGGGTCTTCACTTGGGCCAACTTGGCGATGATGGCAGTCCTGCTCGGCTCCCCGATCGCGATCCTCGTCGAACGCTCGTTAGCCGTGGGTGACAGCTACGGGTTCGATCACTATCGAGCACTCACCGAACGCGTCCCCCAGCTTCCGGCTTCGGCAGCGACAGCGTTGAGCACTTCTTTAGTCTTCGCGACCGCGGCCACAGCGATGGCGTTGACGGTTGGCACGTTGACCGCGTTTGTGGTGGTGCATGGGCGCTTGAGTCTCCGCCGTATTTTCGACCTGGGTCTGACCCTTCCGCTCGGTACTTCAGCAGTGACGATCGGGTTCGGGATTCTCATCGCGCTCGACGAACCACCACTTGATCTGCGGACCTCTTGGTGGATCATCCCGATTGCTCATGCACTTGTTGGAACGCCTTTTGTGGTACGGACCATGGTTCCCGTGCTGCGCAGGATCGATCCGCAGATCCGCGAGGCAGCGGCTGTGTTGGGGGCATCCCCGGGGCGGGTGCGACGCCTAGTTGATCTGCCGATCGCCGGCCGGGGGATGTTGGTTGGAGCTGGTTTCGCCTTCGCGGTGTCGCTTGGTGAGTTCGGGGCGACTTCGTTCCTGCCTCGCCGTCCCGAGACTCTGACGGCTCCCTTGGCGCTGTTCCGACTACTTTCCACTCCCGGCGAGTTGCTGCGGGGTCAAGCGATGGCGCTGGCGGTTGTGCTGATGGCCATCGTGGCTTTGTCAGTGGTGGCGATTGAAGCGTCTCGTGGAACCGAACAGGACTTCTTGTGATCTGGCAACTGGATTCGGTATCGGTGCGTTTCGCCGAAGTGCTGGCCGTCGACAACGCTTCACTTGAAATCTCAAGCGGCGAACTAATCGTAATCCTTGGTCCCAGCGGTTGCGGCAAGTCGACGATGTTGCGGGTAACTGCTGGACTTCAAACCCCGGACTCGGGCCGGGTGTTGATCGACGGCACCGATGCGGCTCCACTTTTGCCGCATCAACGGAGCATCGGACTGATGTTCCAGCAACACACGTTGTTTCCGCATCATGATGTGGCGGGCAACGTTGAGTTTGGGCTGCGAATGGCCGGCTTGGCGCCGGCACAGAGGGCGCATCGGGTCAGTGAGTTGCTGGTGTTGGTGGGACTCGCTGGTTTCGAGTCCCGAGATGTGGCGACTTTGTCGGGAGGAGAGGCACAGCGGGTGGCTTTGGCGAGGTCTTTGGCACCAAATCCGTCGCTGCTGCTGCTTGACGAGCCATTCGGTTCGCTTGATCGGGGTTTGCGTGACCGCTTGACCGACGAGTTGCCTCAAGTCCTGTCTGAAGGGGGCACTACCGCGATTCATGTGACCCATGATCACGACGAGGCTTTCAGCCTTGCCGACCGTCTCGTGGTGATGGAAAGCGGGCGCATCTTGCGGGTTGGACCTCCCGGTGAGGTTTGGGCCGATCCGCGTACCATCACGGTCGCTGAGTTCCTGGGCCATCGCAATATCGTGACCCGTGGTTCGCAACTAGAGGTGATTCGCCGCGACGCCGCGACGGTCGCTGCTGATGGCGAGTTGGAGGGAATCGTCATCGCTTCACGTTTCAGGGGCGATTATTACGACCTGTCAGTTGACACTGCTTTGGGTGAACTCCGCTTTCGCGTCGGCGAAGCCCTTGGGGCGGGTGACCGTGTTCGCTTGAGAATCGACCCGAGCCGCGTCGCTCGCCTCAACCCCAGCCCGCGCCTCAACCCCAGCCCGCGCCTCAACCCCAACCCGCGCCTCAACCCCAACCCGCGCCTCAACCCCAACCCATAGTGTGCAGCGAGTCATCATCGATACCAAAGTGATGGGCGATTTCGTGGATGACAGTGATTTCGATCTCGGAGGCCAGTTCGGTCTCGTCTTGGCACATCTCGCATAACGGGAGCCGGTAGACGCTTATCTTGTCGGGCATCTCAAAGGCGCCATAGGTCTCTCGCTCAGTGAGGGGTATTCCCTCGTACAGGCCGAGAAGGTCTTCTGTGGGGTGCCGATCTTCGACCACGACCGCGACATTTTCCATCATTGCGCCTAGCTCTGGCGGAAGCGCATCGATTACTTCAGCCACCAACCGCTCGAAACGTACGGAGCTAACCGGTTCCACCTACCAGAGGCTAATGATCGACTCGGTAAGGTGCGGGCATGATCGCTGCTGATCACCCTGAGGGCCGCGCCGAGGAGCTACTCACAGCGCTGAGCTCAGAGCAACGCGACGCGGTGACGACCGCCGCATCACCGCTTTGCATCATCGCTGGTGCTGGGTCCGGCAAGACCCGAGTACTCACGCGGCGAGTGGCCTGGCAGTCAGCTGAGGGCAACATTGACCCTCGCCGCGTCCTGGTGCTCACCTTTACTCGGCGGGCCGCGTCTGAGTTGCGTTCGAGGCTGCGGACCCTGGGGATGCGGGAGGACGTCGCGGCCGGCACTTTCCACTCGGCGGCTTTGGCATTGCTGCGGCGCTACTGGGATCACTGCGAACGCCCCCATATGAAGCTCTTGACAAGCCGTTTTTCGTTCTTGGCCAAGTCAAAACCGGACCTTGACCAGGTAACCATCGCCGCTCTCAACACTGAGATTGGTTGGGCTCGAGCTCGGCTGATCACACCGGAGCGCTACGCCGATGAAGCGACGCGGGCCCGCCGACGACCGCCGCGAAGCGCCGATTTCACCGCATCGGCTTACGCCGCCTACCAAGAGGCCAAGCGAACACGCCGACTCATCGACTTCGACGATGTTTTGGCTCTTTGCCATGCCGTATTGACCCAAGAACAGGCTTTCGCCGACGCTCAGCGTTGGTACTACCAACACTTTTTCGTTGATGAGTTCCAAGACGTCAATCCTCTTCAGTTCGCGGTCTTGCAGGCGTGGATCGGCTCCGAGTCGTCGCTTGCTCTAGTGGGTGATCCAGATCAGGCCATCTATGGTTGGAACGGCGCCGACCCCGACTTCATCCGCCAAGTCGATCAGCACTTTCCCGGTGTCGCCGTGGTGAATCTACAGACCAACTTTCGTTCGACCCCAGAAGTGCTCAGCGCTGCCGCCCGGGTGCTGTTTAGAGAACCTCAGCCCGCCGTTCGGGTTGCTGGCGACGCACCCACGGTGACCGCGACTACCGGTGACAACGAAGGCTCGGCGTTGGCTCAAGCCGTGCGCGCGCGGCGCCAGATGGGTGCATCTTGGCGGGAGCAGGCAGTGCTGGCTCGCACCAACGCACAACTCCCTATTTTGCAAGCGGCGCTGAAGGCTTTGGGAGTGCCAACTCGAAGTCGTGACACTGGCGTGTTGCGACGCCCTGAGATCGTCGATTTGTTGAAGCACTGGCCCAACGATGCTGCGCTTTCCACGGTCTTGGCCGACGAGCAAATGCGCGAACAGGACAGCAGTCTCGACACCGAACCCCTCGCCATGGTCGAGACATTCATCGGTCTGGCACGGGACCATCTGGTGCTTGAACCCAGCGCGACCGTTGCTGATTTCGTGGCGTCGTTGCGCAGCGATGATCGTGTTGGAGCGGCTGTCGATGCTGTCGAACTCTGCACGTTCCACGCGGCCAAGGGGCTTGAGTGGCCGATCGTTCATCTGGTCGGTCTCGAAGACGGGTTGGTACCTGTGGCCTTTGCTCGCTCCCAGGCCGCGCGCCAAGAAGAACAACGTTTGCTCTATGTTGCGACCACTAGGGCCCGCCAGGAGCTTCACGTCATGTGGTGTACAACCCGCCAGGTCAGAGGCAAGCTTGTCGAGCGAGCCCCCTCTCCCTGGTTGGGGGCCTTCGCATCCGACAAATCTCAAGATTCGGTAGATCCACCCAGTGAAGTCGTCGAGTTGCTTGAGCGGCTGAATCAGTCGAGTTCCCGCCACGAGTCTGACGACCGCTCCACCAAGATCCTACGAGAACTTCAACTTTGGCGAACCGCTGCCGCTCGGACAGCCAGGATCACGCCTACCGCAGTACTGCGCGACAGCACTTTGCGCGCCATCGCACAGCAAGAACCAACAACCATCTCAGAACTCGCCACCATCATCGGCCCCAACATGGCCCACCGCTTCGGCCCCCGCCTCTTAGAAATCATCCACCCCCCAACCTAGGTGCGGCGTGGGAGGGCAACTACTACGACGTTGGCATCACACTGCTCAAGGACCGTCTCGACGGTGTGGCCCAAGAACGGGCGACCATCAACGTTGCGCAACTGAGCGCCGAGAACCACGAGATCACAGTCTTCATCTTTAGCAACGCCTACCAGCGCCGACGGCACACTTGAAGAGCTAGGAATCAAGGTTCGAGGCCAAACCCCAGCTTCGACAGCCCGGAGCGTGGCAATGTCCATCAGTTCTTTGACGATCACTTCGCTCGGGTCCAATTCCGAAGTGCGACGTTTCAACACACGCGGAACGAACGATTTGCGGTTGAGCACATGCGTGAGGAGCACCTCGGTGCCTAGCTGATCTGCGATGCTGAACGCCACTTCTTGAGCCGCGCTTGAAGAGCGAGTACCTGTGACCGGGACAACTACCCGGCTGAACGCAGCGGGCAAAGGACGTTCAAGCCCACGAGCTCGGCGCACGATCACCACTGGGATCGTCGCGTTCAGCAAGATTTCATCGACCATTGGCGAATACAGCTGACCCTCGTGACGTGTCGCCACACCGACCGCAATCACTCCATAACCCAAGCGAGACTCCGCGGTGATCTGTGCTGCAGCATTGCTGCCGCTCACCGATCGGTGATCAACCGCTCGTTCGTTGAGCACGGCTTCCAGCACCGAAACGTCCGGTCGATCGCCTCCGTCCACAACTGAAACCAGCGTGGTGGGAGCCTCTTTCGGCCAGGCAAATTGTACGAGTTGCGCCGCTGCTATCGAGGCTGGCCCGCCCCGAGATGGCAACAGAATCCGAGACGATTTCACAACTAGGTTCCGGCTGAGCGCCTCCTCACGATCTAGGCGTTCTCGTTCTTCGGCAGAACCCCTCCAGCCACGTACCACGATGCGCAGCGACACAGCAGCGAACACCGAAGTAACCACGGGCACGATGACGATCACTGTGTACGCCGTCTCGCTGAACACACCGAGCGAAAGCCCGACCGAAGCGATCACAATCTCAAGCGCTCCACGGGCGTTGAGACCGGCGCCCAGCGCCACCGCGGCCCGTGGGCTCTGGCCAGCTAAACGAGCCCCGACGAACGCTCCGGCGAACTTTGCACCGATGGCTACGGCAAGCACTATGCCCACCCACCTGAGCGCCTCAGAATCGAGGAGTCCGAGATCAACACTCATTCCTGCGGTAGCGAAGAAGATCGGCGCGAGGAGACTCGTTGTGAGCGATTCGATGTGATGCAGCACCTCGGGTTGGCCGAACCGTGAGCGGTGTAGCACAACCCCGGCCACGAAAGCACCCAACACAGCTTCGATACCCAAAGCCTGAGTGGCAACTCCATAGACGAGCATGGTGAGCACCACCACGGTCATTGCCCCGGCGATGTTGGCTCCATCTCGTCGCACCCATCGCAACGCCCTGTCAACTAGCCGCTGACCGACCGTCATGGCCAGCGCCAAGAACGCAGCCAAACCGAGAACCGTTTCGAGCACAACTCGGACCGAAACCGTGCCGGAAACCGCGAAACTGGCAAAGATCGCCAACATCACCCATCCAATGACGTCGTTGGCCATACCAGCGGCGACAGTGATCTGTCCGAAGTCCCGTCTCATCAGGCCTAGCTCGGAGAGAATCTTGGCGATTACTGCCAGAGCCGAGACCGACAATGCCGCGGCCACGAATAAGGCGAAAACACTGCGGTCACTATCGACGCCCACGAAAGTGTCTGGCAGCAGGAAACCAACCAGCAGGCCACCAATCAAAGGCACCACCAGGCTGAACCCGGTCACCAACGCTGCGGCACGACCGAGGCGTCTGATCAACCCAAGATCGGTCTCGAAACCCGCGGTAACCAACAAAAGGGCCACACCCAGCCAACTGACTGCCAGCAGAGCTCCCGAGGAAATCTCTTCTTCGGGAAGAAACCACTCGAAGCCTGCGGGCCAGACACGCCCGAAAATCGACGGGCCGACGATGATTCCCGCAGCTAGTTGCCCGATCACCGAGGGGAGGTTGATGCGGCGCATGAGGCCGCCAAACAAGCGGGCGACTGAAACCAAGACCAGTAGCTGCGTCCAAAACACAAGAAGTTGATGCTCGTCGAGCGGAATCAACATCTGACTAGCGATTTCCGTCGATCAGTACGGGCGCGTGGTCGCTCGGGGGATCGTCTTTGGGGCCCTTGCGTTCATTTCGGTCAACCAAGGCCACCTCCGTTGTGTCGGCCACAGAGCGCGAGGTCATCAACAAGTCGATGCGCATACCCATCTTCTTGTGGAAGTTACCGCCGCGGTAGTCCCACCATGAGTAGAGGCGATCATCGTTGTGGTGCTCGCGAAACACGTCTACGAGACCCCATTGTTGGAGCGCCGCTATCCTCGCACGCTCCGGTTCGCTGGTATGGGTTTGCGTAACGAACTTGGCTGGGTCATAGACATCTCGATCTTCGGGGGCAATATTGAAGTCACCGCAGACGACGATGTCGTCGCCTGGGACGCACTGACCGTCGAGATCACCTACCAGTCGGTCGAGCCACGCAAGCTTGTACTGGTAATGGTCGTGGTCGAGCGCCCGGCCGTTGGGCACATAGCAGGAGGCCACTCGGACACCGCCGCAGGTCGCCCAAGCGATACGCGCATCGACGTCTGGTTGTTGGCCGTCGCCGAAGCCTGCAATCGGATCTTCTATTTCCATTCGCGACAGGATCGCGACTCCGTTCCAGCGCCCTTCGCCGTGATGGAAACTGTCGTAGCCGAGTGCTTCAAAGGTCATAGCCGGAAACGCATCGTCTGCCAGCTTCGTTTCTTGCAGACACAACACGTCTGGTTCAAACATCTCAAGCCAGCGCTCCACCCGCCCGAGTCGAGCTTTCAGGGAGTTCACGTTCCAGGTGGCGATCCGCACCTCCGGGATCCTAGTGCGCCATCAAGACGTATCCAGAAATGCCGGATCCCGTTTCGACGTCTTTCTGATACGCCAACAAACGCTCGCCTACAATAGCGGCGTGACAACAACCGACGCATCCTCCCAGCACGGCCCCAACGACTGGCTTATCGATGAAATGCGAGCGCGCTGGAACGCTGATCCCGCTTCGGTGGATCACGAATGGCGGGTCATTTTCGACGATGAGAACGGAACTCAAACAGCATCGACCCCACAAGCCAAGCCCCTCATCGACACCACCGCGAGCGACGTTACCCCTACCCCCACCC